>NZ_SMMF01000889.1:0-33526 GCF_009711355.1 Roseibium sp. RKSG952
TGATCGGAAGTTCCGAAAGAGGTGGCTTTAGAGCCATAATCAACGTCTCCCTGTTATTGATTTTGCAGATTTAGCGATCTGATTGCCGAAATTTTCCCGGGAGCCCACCGAGAACAACGACGCAACGGTCATGCTTCGCCGGTCTCGGTGGGTCCGGGGAGTTAGACCTGTTCCGTTCGCTCTATTCGGCTGCAAGCGCCAGTTTATGCACGTGAATCTCGTTGATCGGATGGCTTTCAGCTCCGATCACCCCAGGTCGGGAATGACGATACAATGACCGCCAGTAGGGCTGGATGATTGTGCCGTCATCCCGCATGAACTGTTCGATCTTTTCCATATGTCCACGCCGGGTCTCTGCATCGGCGATGGCCGAAGCTTCTTCCAGCATCGCATCAAACTGAGCACTCGCCAAACCGGTCTCGTTCCACGCCACGCCCGACTTATAGGCAAGCGTTAGAACCTGAACGCCCAAAGGTCGGTGCCCCCAATCGGTTGAACTAAACGGGTATTTGTTCCAGTCATTCCAGAAGGTGTTGCCCGGCAAAACCGTGCGTTTGACGTTCAGACCCGCATCGCGCAACTGGGCAGCCAATGCGTCTGTCGTGTTGCGGCGCCAGTCATCATCGATCGAGAAAATCTCATGCTCGTAGTCGAGCATGCCAGCTTCCTCCAACAAGGCCCGCGCGCCTTCGACATCGATTTCAGGGGCACCAATATCAGCATATTCAGGATGAATGGGGCAAACATGATGGTTTTCGCCCAATGTCCCGCGGTTGGCATAGCCCAGTTCCAACAAAACCGCGTTGTCGCAGGCCATCGCCAGCGCGCGACGAACGCTTGCATCGGCATAGGGTTTCACACCGTCAACCTCGGCATCGCGGTTCGTGCGCAGAACCATGGTATTCGCCGAAACAGATTCACTTTGGTTCCAACCGATGCTTTCGTAGATATCGACAAACTCTCCGACCGTTTCATAGGTCATGTCGATTTCTTCCGCCTCGGCGGCCGCGAGGTGTGCGGCACCATCCGTGCCGTAGTCAATGAACTCAATCCGATCCAGATAGGCACCTTCGCCCCACCACTCATGATCGGTGTTCTTTTCCAGAACGACCTTCTCGCCAACCAGATACTCGACCAACTTGTAAGGACCTGTGCCAACCGGATCACTCGCGGGATCACCGGACCATCCGTCGGGCACAATGGCTGCAGGATACTCAGTCACAGCCGGGATAATCGTGATGTCTGGCCGAGTCAGTTTTAGCTTAAGCGTCAGATCGTCGATGACCTCCAAGGCGCCATCTGCGGGTCCGTCACCAGTGTCATTCTGTAAGGATCCCATGCGCGCGGCCATCGAGTTTCCTTCCCAAGTGCCGTCACACCAACGTTTGAAATTATAAGCCACATCTTTCGCGGTAAGCGTTCCTCGCCCATCGTTCCAGTTTACGTTTGGGCGTATGTGCAGAAGGTACTCCGTTGCATCGTCGTTGACTTCCCAGCTTTCCAATAGCCGGGGCTCGAACGTTCCGTCCGCGTTGTATTGCACCAGATATTCCAGAAACCCTCGGACAGTGTTGCCAAGCTGCGGCCAATTGTAGAGTGGCGGATCAAGCTGCGCGCGAACGACCTGTTGAATACGCACTGTACCACCGGGTTGAATATTTGTTGCGGCTCGCGCTGGCTGAGACAGACCAATAATCGAATAAGCAGCCGATGCAGACAGCCCAAGCGCTGTAGCGCGTGTCAGAAATTCGCGACGGCTGAGTGTTCCGTCAGCCACCTCACCGGCATGCATAGCGATTGCTGGATGAATGGTCTGGTTGCGACTTTGTTTGGTCATCATTGGCTCCCGTGTTTCTACCACAGGGCTGCTTGAGCGCCCGTTGACACAGTTTTTGGTATAAAAGCGCTCCTTTTTGCAGTAGCTGAGTAATTATGGATGACATAAGCAGGATTAATACCAACCTAAGTCGCAATCTAGTGGCGCTTTATGCGTTCGAAATGGTTGCGAAGCATGGGAACTTCACGAGTGCCGGTGAGGCTCTTGGCTTGACACAGTCCTCGATCTCGCAACGGATCAAGGGTTTGGAGGTCGATCTGGGCGTGTTGCTTTTCAAAAGAGAGCACCGTGGTGTTTCACTGACTCACGAAGGCCTCAGGCTTCTTAATGTGGTCAGACCCGCAATGACACAAATGGGTTATGCGGTTGGGTCTTTGCTTGAGCGCAAAACCAAGCCCAGAGTTCGGATATCAGCCGATTTTGCGTTTTCTACTTTCTGGTTGCTTCCGCGTCTGGGTTATTTGCGAGAGGAAATCGGTGACGAAATCGAAATTCAGATTCTGGCCTCAACCGTACCGCCCGATCTGGATGATACTGATTGCGATATTCGGATCCATGTCACTCCCAAAGAGCAGATTAAAGCCGATGAAATATTACTTTTGGAAGAGGTGGTCGCCGCCGTTTGCAGTCCACAGCTATTAGAAAAGATTGGACCAATTCGTTCATCCGCCGATTTGTTGGACGCTCAACTTCTGAGTTTGTCGAAACCTGCGACCGCAGCTTGGCAAACTTGGCAAGGATGGTTTGATGCCTTGGGCGTAACGGGCGAAAGAAAGAAAAATTACATAAGCTTCAACAACTATGACATGGTCACCCAGGCTGCTTTGTCGGGCGATGGTGTCGCTTTGGGGTGGATTGGTCTGATAGATGATTTGCTCAAGAAAGGTTCGCTGGTTACCGTCACGAACGACATAGTTGCTAGCGACGCCGGCTATGTGATGTCACGTAGCAATGCCGACTCGGGCCGCGGACCTAAACTTGTTTTCGACTGGATCGCAGATCAAGTTCTCACAGCTTCTTCGATATAGCATTTGTCAGGCGTGCGGTCGAACGTAGTGCTTTGCCGAGCTCGGGTTGAAGAACTTCAATGCAGACGCGACTTCTAAGCATTTATGGAAAAAACGTAAGCTCACTGCGAAAGCAACGATCCTGCAGAGTCATTGATAGACCTGATGGGATGGTTGGATTCTGCCGCTACCGGCGTCATGATGCGCCATACTGCAGGAGCCGAAATCTGCATTGAGGATCCGTTACTCTGTATTCAAGACCTATCGTTTTCGGGCTGATGGCGTGATTCACGACCCGAGAAGGAGAGCGACTGGCAAGTCTTGCTCAAGCGACGCACCTAAAGCGTATGCATCACACAAGATGCTCAATCTCATCTATCTCAAGGCCCATCGCTCGGCGTCCGCTGAACCTGTCGCAACCACGGGTCAGTTCAGTGATTACCTCGGTACCCGCGCATTGGTCGTCACCCGTCCTAGTGTTGCATGTTTGCTCGGGAACAGAGGTTATGATGCGGATTGGTTCAGTGACGCTCTTATAAGCAAAGAGATCATTTTCCGCAGGCTCAAGGGCTGGTGGGGTGTCGCAACCACATGCGACAGATGACCGAATTTTGAGTATCCGCCACCGCCCCGCAACCATTGCCATCTTCTGGATATGAACCCTGCGCTCAGGCTTCAAAATTTGGATCTCAAAAATTGAAGCCTACAAACAGCTGGGCAGAAAGGCTGTCATCCGATTTGACAACAGGGCTGTCTGCGGCATCCCCCAACAGCTTGGAATATGTCGCAATCCCGGTCAGGCCCCAGTTTTTACCCAGCGGCTTGGCAAAGCCAAATTCGACATTCACGGATTTGAAACCTGAGCCGGCCGAATAGGTCTGCAACCCCGAACGGGCTGACTGTGTAGGCGTAACACCAAAAAAGGACTGGTTGTAGTTGCCGTCTGCCCAATCAGCCGAAATACCACCAATCAGCGCGAGGCCCCGTTCATCGACGGTGTCGCTGATGTTCGTGCCGGTAGGCAGCAACAGGCCCCTTACAACACCAAACGGAACTTCACTTTGCAGGCCAAAGGAAACCAAAGTGCCTTCGGAACCGGACAGAAACTTTTGCACGTCCGCAGTGGCAACAACACCGCCCAGATCATACTGGGTGCCAAGTGACAACACGGCCCCGTCGTCGATATCACCCAGCCCGTACAGGTAGGTGCTGTCGCTTTCCTTACGCCCACCGCCATAACCGACGGCCGCGGACAGCCGAAAACGTTCCTCGTCTACGACAAATACGCCAAGACCCTGCGGACCCACCAGAAAACGATTGCGGTAGACTATCTGAAAGCCGGGCAATGCCTCAGTCTTGTAGCGATCCGACCCTTCATATTCGGGTTCATACCCGACGCCTGCGCCGATGAAAAAGTCCCAGTCACCCCCATCATCTTCGTCGCCATATCCGCCGATATCCTGAGCATGTGCAGTGAGGGGTCCGGCGATGGCCGCAACCGCGATGGCGACGCGTAGGCGTGCCGGTGAAGAAAAGGTCATGATCTTCCTCAGTTCTGATTTTCGTTGGGGGTAAATTCGGCGCAATGTGTCTGCAAAGTTTGCCGACAAGAGGCTAAATTGTAATTGTTTGTCACAGTGGTATTGCAGTTGCAGACTGATTTTCGGGATTGCGTTGTATCCGGTCCCTAAGGCCCAGCATCACCGGGACAATCAGCAGGGTGATCACGGTGGCAAACAACAGTCCGAATGCAAGCGACACCGCCATCGGGATCAGGATTTGCGCCTGTTCAGAGGTCTCCCAAACCAGAGGTGCGAGCCCAACAAATGTTGTCACCGATGTGAGCAATATGGCCCTGAATCTGGCGGCACCGGCATCCGTGATGGCCTCGACATATCCCAGACCTTCGTCGCAACGGGCGCGATAACGGCTGGTCAGAACCAATGCGTCATTCACAACAACACCGCTAAGCGCGAGGATGCCAAAGAAGGACAAAAGGGAGATCGGGATACCAATAATCAGATGCCCCAGAATGGCGCCAACGATGCCAAATGGAATCGCACACATGATCACGACCGGATCCAGATAGGATCGCAGCGGAATTGCCAGCAGGGCGTAGATCGTCAGCAGAGCAAGGCCAAACCCACTGATGAGTTGCAGGGTTGCAGCGCTTTCCTGTTCGGCCTCGCCCGCGATTGTAATGCTCTGCCCCGGATTGTCCGATTGCAGGGCAGGAAAAATCGACGTTTGCAGATGCTCCAGAACCGCCTGAGGTGTGGTGATTTCGCGATCAACTTTCGCACTCAGGGTCAGAACACGCTGACCGTCGATGCGTTCAAATTGTTGCTGAGTTTCACGCGCGGTTACCCGTGCCACGCTGGTCAGTGGGATGATCCCGCCTAACGGGGTCGGGATCAGCACGCGGTCCAAATCGCTCTGCGTGTTTCTGGCGTCCCGTGGAAACCGAACCCTGAGGCTCACTTCATCTTCACCACGCTGAATTTTTTGCGCCTCAAACCCATAAACGCTGTTCCGCAATTCTGAAATGAGGCTCAGGTTGGTGATCCCCAGCCGCTCACCCAATGGTAAAACCTCGAACCCCAGTTCGATCACACTGTTGTCCAAGTTTGTTCTGATATCGTTAACCCCTCCGACCTCTTTCAGGGACTGGGTTAAGGTCTGCATCGCTTGTTCATTTCTAACTGGGTCCGCATTGCTAAGCTCTATGCGCAGATCCTCAAAATCGTCGTCATCTGTATAGAAGTTGAGCTGCGTGACCACGGCAGGTGATCGCGACGCCGCCCGCCAATCCGCGATGAAGTCGGCAGCAGAAAAACTGCGGCTGGTGCTGCTGGTCAGTTCGACGGTCATCTGCACCTCTTCCGCGCGGGTTGACGAGGTGTATCGGTTCAGAATGGGGGTTTCTTTCAACCCGTAACGTTGCTGATACAATTCTCCGGTTTGCACCAGGCTTTCCTCGAACAGTTGCGCCACGTCACGGGTTCTTGCAGAGGGCGTGCCACTTTCCAGCGTGACGCTCAAATAGACCTGCGAACTGTCACGTTCGGGAAAAAACTGCGTTGGGACGATGCCACGTGTTACCAGACCAATTGCTGCGACAAAGATCGCCAGCGCCACCATGAATGAAGCGGTCAGGTTGGTCACGGCCGTCCTGAGAATGGGAAGATAGGCTCGTTTCACGACCCAGCCCAGTGCATTGTCGATTGCTTTCTGGAGGCCAGCCCAGATGCGGGTCAGGCGGTTTTGAGGCTTGTCGTTACCAAGCCTGAGATGGGCAAGATGTGCGGGCAAGATCAGCTTGGATTCAACCAGTGAAAACAGCAGGCAGACAATCACTACAACGGCGATGATTTTGAACGGCCCACCAAAATCACCGCTGATCATTGTGAGCGGAAAGAATGCAGCCACCGTCGTCAGCACACCGAATGTGGCGGGTGTAGCGACCTCTAGCGCGCCCCGAACAGCGGTTTCGACCCCTCCCCCATCACATTCCTTGTGCGCATAAATGTTTTCGCCAATGACGATCGCGTCGTCGACAACGATGCCCAGGACGATAATGAAGCCGAAGGTCGTCAGATCATTCAGCGAATAGTCAAACCCTGTCGGCCCCAGAACATAAAGGGTTCCAGCAAATGAGATCGGAATGCCGACTGCCACCCACATCGCAACGCGTATGTTGAGAAACAGTGCCAGCATTACAAACACAAGACCCATCCCGATCAGAGCATTGCGGGACATCAGCGCCAGACGGTCACGGATATTCTTGGCCTCGTCCGACCAGGTCTCTAGCGTGACGCCGTTGGGAATGCGGCCTTCACCCTGCATCGTGTCAATATGGGCCGTGACACTATCCGACGCGGCCGTGATACTGTCCTTTCCGGTCAGCTGCACATCCAGCCTGATCGAGGGTTGACCATTGTAGATCGATATCACCGGGTCTTCGGCAAACCCATCTACGATTTTGGAAATGTCGCCAAGGCGAACCACGCCCCCTTGGGGAGATGAGCGGACGACCGTGCGCTCAAGCTCACTGCCATAATAAGCCTGATTTCGGCTTTGCAGAATGAAAGTGCCCCGCTCGGTCTCGAGCGATCCGGCGGACAGATTGACCGAGCGACCCCGAACCGCGTTGGCAACCTCATCAAAGGTGACGCCATAGGCCCGCATCTTGTCTTCACTCAGCTCGACCGTGATCTCATATCCCAGCGCCCCTTCGGTGATGACCTTGCTGATCGTAGGCAGTGACAGCAATTCACGGCGGATACGGCGCGCCGCTTCCTTGAGTGTCCTGTGATCCGCATGGCCCGAGACCTGAACGTGGATGACATGGCGATCTTCCTGCTCGGCCGCGATCGTGGTCTGATCAACCTGTGTCGGAAAGGTATTGATGGCATTCACACGCGCTTCGATGTCATCCTTGAGGCGATCCAGAGAGTATCCATCAACACTTCTGACACTCACCGTGGCTTCGCTGGCGGTGACAGTCGATGTGACCTCTTTGATCCCCGCTACGCCGCTGATTGCCTGCTCGACCTTGATGGCCGCACCTTCCTCGACATCGCTTGGCGAGGCGCCGTCAAAGGAAACCGTAACTGTGACCGTGCGCGGGTCCGAAGCCGGGAACCCCTCGGTCCGCATGTTCAGACCAGTGGTCAGACCCATCACAAGGATCGTGACCATCAACAAGTTCGCAGCTACCGGGTTGCGGGCAAACCATGCAATCCAGCCCTTGTCTTGGCCACCCGTCATTGCCCGGCACCGTTTTCGGCGAGGTTCAGGGTATCTGTTTCGCTCATGAACACCGGGGAAACTGCGGTGCCGTTCAAAAAGTTACGACTGGGCGGGGTCAGTCGCAATGTTGGCGGCCAATCGGAGCCCGGCGCGACAAAGGAGCGATCCCCCTGACTAAACACCGGTATCACCGGCATACGGCGCAGCTGATTGTCAAAATCCACGTGCCAGACAGCGCCATCGCGTCCGATCAGAGCGCGTGGAATTCCGATCAGATCCTCATAGCTGCGCCCATCCACTTCGGCGCGCAGGAACTGACCCGGCAAAAGCCCGTTCGGCTCCTTTACCGAGACGATCAGCTCAATCCAGCGATTGGTCGCGTCGATACGCTGTCCGACGCGTTCAACAACACCCTGCCATTCCCGGCCAGATTGGGTCGCGATCAGACGTACCCTGTTGCCGATCGGGCTGGACAGCCGCGCTGCCTCGGCCTCAGTCAGGGTCAGGACCACATCCATTTTCTGGGTGTCATAAAGCTCGACGACCTCATCACCCGATTGCAACAGGTCACCGGGCCCGACCGAACGCTTGAGAATGGCACCGTCAAATGGGGCAACGATGCGGGTCTGATCCAGAACATAGCGCGCCCGGTCCGCAGCCAGTCGCGCAGCGTTAAGGTCCGCACGCGCCTCCTCGAGCTGAGGCAGGCGCAGAACCAGCGGGTCGGGATCACCCTTATACCCGGCAGCGTCCCAGTTTTCCTGCGCAATCCTGGCGCGCTGTTCCTCTTCGGCCAGAACGCGACGTGCGGTAGCCAGTGCAGTGGTGCGATTGGCAAGATCAAGTTGCTGACCGGTATTTTCAATCTCGGCCAGAACATCGCCCTTTTGCACCAGAGCACCCACCAGTGCGGCGTCGGCAACCTGCGTAACCCGGCCACTGGTTTCAGCACGCAAGCTGATCTGCCACCGTGCCCGGGCCTGCCCAAACACGGTCAGGACATCCTGCTGGTGCGAGGCACGCAACACGTGAACGTCAACTTGCTGTCCCGTTGTCGCCGTATCACCAAGGGCCTGAGGAACCGGTTCGGGTTCATTTCCACTTGCAACGAATACGATGGCTGTAAGCAATGCCAATCCTGCGATTAAAAGCTTCATTTTATACCTCTTTTCCCAGTGCCAGGGCCAATGTGACGCGATTGCTGAGACGTGCGGAGCGGACCGCCAGTAGTTGCCCGCGAATGTCGAAAACGGCATTTTGCGCATTGAGCAGTTCGAGAATGCTGGTCAGCCCGGCCTGATAGCGCGTTTCAAACAGGTCCGCGGTGGTTCTGGCGTGTTCGACTGCCTTGCGAAGCTCTGCCTCACGCCCCCGTAGCAAACGTTCCTGATCAAGGGCCTGTTCCACCTCGGAAAAGGCGCGCAAGGCGGTTTGCAGATAGGTGATCCAAGCCTGATCAGCGCGGTTTCGCGAGGCGAGAATTTCGGTTTTCCGGCGGCTGCCATCAAAGACCGGCGCGGTCAGCTGACCTGCCAAAGTCCAGATAGTGGCACCGCTGAGCAGGTCAGAGAAGTCTGACGTCGTTGACCCCAATGATCCTGTCAGGCTGATCTGTGGCAGAAGGTCTTTCTGAGCGACTGAAATCCGTTTATCCGCTGCTTCAACCCGGGACCATGCCGCCCGCAGATCAGGGCGATTGGTCAGAACACTGGCCGGTACACCTGCGCGTGGCGCGGCGCCAATCCGGGGCAGACGAGGCGCACCTTTGATCATCGCGTCGGGATATTCACCAAGCAACAGCTCCAGCACCCGGGCCGCCTCATTTCGAGTACCCTGATTGGCCAGCAATACCTCTTGCGACAGAGCCACATCCCGGCGAATGGCCGACAGGTCGTCCAGAGATCCCACCCCTGCGCGATAGTCGCGTCGAACGAATTCCTCGCGCTGTTTCAAAGCTGCAAGGCGGCTGGATTCCAGTGATACGGCCTGAGAGGCGCGGGCATATTCGAACCAGCTCTGCATGACTTGCGCCGCGATCGAGGCGCGGACGGCCTGTAGCTGATCAGCCTCGGCAGATGCGTCGAGGCGCGCGGCTGATCTGCTATCGCGCAATCGGCCCCAGACATCTGCCTCCCAACTGACATCAAGCGACGGTCTGGAAGTTCCACCGGTAGGACCGCTGCCCCCTGTACGGGTGGTGTTGAATGAGCCGGAAACACTGGGCGACAGCGATGCACCCACAATCCGGGCATTGAAGCCGGCCAGCTCCATCTGCCGGGCAGCCAGCTGAACATCGGGATTGTTCTTCAAGGCGCGGTTCACGATACCCGTCAGCTGGGCATCGTCGAACAGGTCGTTCATCCCCTTGATCAGCGCTGTCGGGCCGCTCTGCCCGGCGGCAAATTGCGCAGGTGGCTGCAACACGGCCTGCGCGTTGCGGTCCGGGGGCGGGGCGAACTCTGCGCAGCCCGTCAGCACCAGAGTGAGGGCGCCTGTGATCAGATATCTTGACTTCATGCCGCCTACCTAGGCAGCGGTTGTCGCCGGTGTTTGTCAGGGAAAACGAAAATTGTATCAAACTGTATCAGCATCCCGCGTTGAGGCATTTTGATACATAACGGCGTTTGCATACCGCAGTCGCTGCGTTATGCCCGTAAAAACCCAGAGCCAACCGTCCGGATATATGTCTAACCAGCACCTTCTCATCGTTGACGACCACCGCAACATCCGCGAGCCATTGGCCGAGTTCATTCGCAAACACGGATACCGTGTCAGTCAGGCGGCCAACGGTCAGGAGGCGTTTGCCGTTCTCAGGCGCGAGGAAATTGATCTGGTCATCCTCGATATTCTCATGCCGGGCGAAAGCGGGCTGGATGTCTGCCGTCGTATTCGCGAGACAATCGGTACTCCGGTGATCCTGCTGACAGCTGTGTCAGACGACATGGACAAGATCATCGGCCTTGAGATGGGCGCAGATGATTATGTCACCAAACCCTTTAACCCGCGCGAACTGGTGGCGCGCATCAAGGGTGTCTTGCGCCGCGCAAACGCGCTGCCGCGCACATACTCCAAGCTCGAGGCCGGATCGATCCGGTTTGGCGACTGGCTGCTGAATACCAACACCCAGACATTGACCAATGACAGGGTGCCCGATCAGACTACGGAACTGAGCAGCATCGAGTTTCGTCTTCTAACCACGTTTCTGCGCCACCCGCGCATTCTGATGACCCGCGATCAACTGCTGGATCATGTCAGCAATCGCACCGCCACAGTGTTTGACCGCAGCATCGACAATCAGGTCAGCCGACTGCGCCGCAAAATCGAAACCGACCCCAAAAAACCGCGATACATCAAAACAGTCTGGGGTGGCGGATATCTGTTTTCGTGTGACGTGGTTAAGATATGAAATGGCGCCCCAAAACGCTGGCGGGTCAGTTCCTGGTCCTGATGGTCGGCTCGGTCATGCTGGCGCAAGTGCTAATGCTTGCCACTTTCATGGTCGAAACAGACGGCAAGATTGATCAGTACGAGCGGACCTATGTCCTTGGCCGGATCGCCGCTGTTTACAAATCAAGCACCTATATGAGCCACGAAGAGCGTGAGCAACTTTTTGAGAACGTATCCAATCCGGATATTGTCTTTGGCCTTGGGCTTCAGTCCCGCGGGGTTCCGCTTGAACAATCAGATGAGGAAGTTCTCAGAGGATTGCGCGAGTTCCTCGACGCGCCCATCCAGATCGCATCCCAACCCGTCAGCCTATGGGACATTATCCGGTTCTGGTATCAGGATGAAGAAGAAAACTGTTTTCTTCTGCTGACGGAATCTCTGAGATCATCGGATTGCCCCTACTGGGAGGCATTTGTAAAGTACGATGATGGAAGCTGGTTATCAGCTGTCGGCCCGCCTTCTCCCGAGGCACCGGTGTTGCTGGCGCCTGTGATTTTTTCGGTGTTTCTGACGATCATCGGGATCACCATTGTTGTTGCACTCGTCACGCGCCGACTAACGGCCCCCTTGCGCGAGCTCTCGAACTCAGCAGATCTGGTCGGCCGTGGCGAAGATATCGACCCCCTGCCCGAGACCGGACCGCGCGAACTGTCGTCGGTGATGACTGCCTTCAACACGATGCAGGAACGCACCCATCGTTTCATTCAGGACAGAACGACCATGCTGGCGGCAATCAGCCACGATCTGCGTACTCCGATCACGTCACTTCGGCTGCGGGCAGAGTTCATCGAAAATGAAAAGCTACAGGGTCAGGTGATCGAGACACTCGATGACATGCAGACAATGGTCGAAAGTTTCCTGACCTTTGCCAAACAGGACATCAGCGAAGAGAAACTGCAAGAGTTCGATCTGGTTGCCATGCTCAATGCGATAGCGGCCGAAACCAAAGGCATGGCATTTACGTCATCGGTTGAAACCTGTCTCTATCTGGGTCGCAAGGTGAGTATTCGACGGGCTATATCTAACCTTGTTGGCAATGCCATCAAATATGGCCACGAAGCTCGGGTCCGGCTTGAATTAGACGAAAAACGCGTTTGCATCACAATCGAAGATAGTGGCGATGGCGTGCCTGAAGACAGGTTCGAAGAGATTTTCACCCCATTCACCCGCTTGGATCAAGCGCGTTCGGTCACCGAAGGTTCAGTTGGTCTCGGGCTGTCGATCGCACGTTCGATTGTGCGCAAACACGGTGGTGATCTGATCCCTTCAAATCTGGAGCGCGGGTTTCGGATCTCAGCAATTTTGCCGCTGTAACATCAAACAGACTGTGTCTTTCCCTCTAGGAGGAAAGGAAACTCGCTTGATCTGGTTAAGGAGCACCAAGGTTCTGTCGCATGACTATCACGGAATCAAAAAACATCAACGTTGAAGACGGAGCCTTCAGCATACCAAAGGCCCTCGTCATACTTGGCGATACGATCTCGGACTAGTCGACAGCCAGCTCTGTGATTTCCCTGCGGAATGGCAAGGCATCACCGATATCCGGCCCGTCCAGTTCACGTGCATATCGATGACCCGCATAGGTCGCCCAGGCAATCGGACCCGGAGCGCTTGCATCGCCCACAATCTTCACCGACTTGATCCCAGCGTCATTCCATTCGGAACGCCGCTGCAGCAAGTTTTCGTAGACGCTGTCATTACCAAGTCTGGAAGCAACCATGACAACGGCATCCGCTTCGATCTTCCAGGTCCGGTCTGTATAAGTACAGTTCGAAACCACGTGATCTTTGTGCACTTCGGTGATGCCCTGGTTCAGAACAATCTCGACGCCGGCCCCAACCAAACGCGGATGGATGGCAACCTGTTCCAGCGTATTGTTGGTCCAGTCGCTGACATAGGCTGACGGCGTCACCAATGTCACCTGCGCACCATTCTTGGCAAGAAGCTCTGCCAGAACACCGCCCATATAGTAATGATCATCATCGTAAACCACGACGCGGCCAGATGGGATGTTACCGTCCATAAGATCATCCGGAGTAAGCACAGTAGCCCCTTCGGCAATCGGCATGGGAACAACGTGCTGACGCGATACTCCGTCCCGGCGCCAAGTCGAACCGGTCGCGATGCAAATGTTCTCGAACCCGAACTCAAGGATACTGTCTGCATCCAGTTCGCTCTCCCGATAGATTTCGACATTCGGTCGCTGCTGCAATTGGTATTCGCGGTAGTCCACGACCCGCCCCCAAGCACTGAGCCCCGGCAAGGTGCGTTCACGGGTAACGCGACCACCAATCACATCTTTTGCTTCGGCAACGGCAACATCATAACCCCGGCGACTAAGCGCCCAGGCCGCTTCAAGCCCCGCAGGCCCCGAACCAACGATTAAAACGTTGGAGCTGGCCCCTTTGTCATTCATCTTTTCAGGGTGCCAACCTTTGCGCCATTCCTCCATGAAAGTCGGATTCTGTGTGCAGCGGCTGATCGACATGGTCATGTCACCAGTGATGCAGATGTTACAACCGATGCACTCGCGGATATCATCTATCCGGCCTTCCTCGACCTTTTTCGGCAGGAAAGGGTCCGCAATCGAAGGGCGTGCGCAACCTATGAAATCCAGCGTGCCGGACTTGATCATCCGGGCCATCACGTCCGGTGAAGTGAAACGACCAACGCCAACGATAGGCTTGTCGGTCAATTCGTGAATACCGCGTACAAGCTGTTCCTGTGCCGCCTCTTCCTTGAACCGTGACGGCCCCGAGCAATCTTCCCAGGTACCTTGCGCCAGATCCCAGAGATCAGGCAGGTCCTTGTTCATTTCGATATAATCGCGCACTTCAGCGTTCGAAAAACCCAGTTCGCCGATTGTTTCGTCCAACGACACCCGCAACGTAATCGCCATTGTATCGCCGACAGCATCGCGCATGTCCGCAATGACTTCCTGACTGAACCGGGCGCGGTTTTCCAGGCTGCCGCCGTATTCATCGCTGCGTTGATTGGTGGCGCGGCTCAGGAAGTGTTGGAATATGCCAAACCCATGCGCGCCGTAGAGGCAGATGAGATCAAAGCCAGCCTCTTTTGACCGTTTCGCTGCGTTCACGAACCAGCGGCGCAAGTCCTTGATATCCGATTTTGACAACGCCCGTGCCTGCACCGGGTCGTTGGTAAAGGTCCGGATTGGCAGGGCGGACGGCGCTAATGGAACCTCTTTTGTATACAGGTTCGGCCCGTTGATGCCCGAATACGCCAGCTGAATACCGGCCAGCGCGCCGTGGGTCTTCATCTTTTCCGACATTTTGCGCAGCTGCGGGATGTCCTTGTCCTCCCACAGGCGCAGTTCGATGAAAGGCGTGATTTCCGAGGTATGGTGCATCTCGCACTGTTCGGTAAAGATCACGCCCCAACCACCCTCGGCCTTTATCCCGCGCATGGCAGCAGCAGCGGACGGATCGCGATAGCCCCCACCATTACAGTGCGGCACCTG
Source organism: Roseibium sp. RKSG952 (assembly GCF_009711355.1). Lineage (NCBI taxonomy): Bacteria > Pseudomonadati > Pseudomonadota > Alphaproteobacteria > Hyphomicrobiales > Stappiaceae > Roseibium > Roseibium sp. RKSG952. Next base: position 14,525 of record NZ_SMMF01000889.1, read on the forward strand.
ATAAAAGCGGTTCTTGGCAGTCAGTGGGCCAATTTTCATTGGTTCGAACAGAACATCGTAGCGTGGGTCACGCATGCTGGATCTCCCTTGGACATCTGGCGGGGTGATCTCCACTTGGCGTTTCCGGATCCGGGCTTTCATCGCCACAACCACGTCAGGCTGGATTTATACCCCTGTTATGTGCCAGTAATCCTAATTCATCTCACATTTAGGGGTATATACCCCCAGAGAGGTATGAATTGGCGAACCAGTCTCCAGCACCTGATCTTCTGGCAGCGGCTATTCTTGCAATTGAAACACAGACTTTCCCGCAGGAGCTGCACAATTGGTTGGCCAGGTCCTGTCGTTTCGACAACATCACAATCCTGGCTTTTTTCGAGAACCAGGAACCCGAGGTGTTTCTGACTCACGCTTCCGAAGGACGTGTATTCGAACGGATCGGGAGCCACTATGTAAACGGGGCCTATCTGCTGGATCCATTCTACGGATTATTCCGGAAAGGTACGCGTGATGGCCTCTACCGGTTGGCCGATGTGGCGCCGGATCAGTTTCAACGCAACGAATACTATAAATCCTATTATGAACGCACCACGTTGGTGGATGAACTGGCATTCTATTGCAGCCCCTCTCCGGGCGTTGGCGTGACAGTTTGCATTGGCCGGGACGCAACCACCGCGTCAAAGTTTTCATCGCGCGATATTGCCAGCGCACGTCACATAGCGCCGGTTGTCAACGCTCTGGTCAGAAAGAACTGGCGTAAACTCTGTTCAGCGAATGACAGATCGCCGGAAAGCACGGTAGAGTCTCTGCGTGACCGGCTATCGGCTGAAAAAGACATCTCCCTCAGCGCACGACAATCAGAAATAGCGTTGCTGATCCTGCAGGGGCATTCATCTATTTCTATTGGTCTGACCTTGGGGATCAGCCCGCAGACCGTAAAGGTCATCCGCAAGCAATTATATAAGAAATGCCAGATTTCATCTCAGGGCGAACTTTATTATCTGATCGCACCGTTTCTGTCTCAGTTCCGTTAACCCCTACGGAAACATGCAGGAAATCTACCAGATTAGTCACAGCCTAACTAAGGGTAAGTTAGACAGTAATTTCGCCTGTTTTGAAGTTGTGAAATTTTATCCCTGAAACGCGCTAGGCGTGCTGGACCGGCACGAAAATCCACGAACAGGTGGAGCCACGATGTCGAGGTTCAGGCCTAAAACAGGGTCTGTTTCCGCTGTCGGTATTTGGTTGTTTTCTCGTTTGTCCGCCCATTCAGCGGAGCGAGAAGTGCCAAATCGGCTTGGTCCGGCTTTCAAGCCGTCATCGGTCCTATGGACCGGCCGAGAACATTAAAAGGGAACCGAAAAATGGCATTGGAGAGAACGGACACGCTGGTTGTTGGCGGAGGTCAGGCAGGGATCGCTCTGAGCGAACACCTGGGAAAAAACAATGTGCCCCATCTTGTGCTGGAAAAGAACCGCATCGCCGAAGCGTGGCGAACGGGGCGTTGGGATGCACTGGTTGCGAATGGACCGGCTTGGCATGATCGCTTTCCCAATCTTGATTTCAAAGGGGATGACCCTGACGCATTCGTGACCAAGGACCGGGTTGCCGAATACCTTGTAGAATACGCCGAAATGGTCGACGCACCAATTCGTGAGGGCATCGAGGTCCTCAAGGCTGAACGCCTTCCGGGTGAAGGCGGGTTCCGTGTTGAAACTTCTGCAGGAGCAATTGAGGCAAAACGCATTGTTGCGGCGACCGGTGCATTCCAACACCCTGTCATTCCACCAATCGTTCCCGAGACCGCAGGTGTCGAGCAACTGCATTCCTTCTACTACAAGAACCCAAGCCAGCTGAAAGAAGGCGCTGTGATGGTTGTTGGCGCCGGTTCGTCAGGTGCCCAGATCGCGGATGAGCTGAACCGTGCTGGCCGCAAGGTGTTCCTGTCGGTAGGTCCGCATGATCGGCCTCCGCGCCGGTACCGTGGGCGCGACTTTGTCTGGTGGTTGGGTGTTCTGGGCCTGTGGGACATGGCAGCGATGAAACCCGGTACCGAGCATGTCACGATCTCGGTCAGCGGCGCCTATGGCGGCCATACGATGGATTTCCGCCGTCTGGCAGGTGAAGGCGTGACTCTTGTCGGCCTGACTCAGAGTTTCGAAAACGGCGTGCTGAGCTTTGCTGATGACCTTCAGAAAAACGTCGCCGCCGGAGACGCGAACTATCTCGAAATGCTCGATGCAGCAGATGCCTATGTAGACCGCACCGGGCTAAACCTGCCCGAAGAGCCCGAAGCGCGACAGTCCTGGCAAGATCCCGATTGTCTGACCAATCCGCTTGCATCAATCGACCTTGCCAAGGAAGGCATTACCACAATCATCTGGGCAACAGGCTTCCGTCAGGATTTCAGCTGGATCAAGGCAGATGCTTTTGACGAACGGGGCGCTCCAATCCATCAGCGAGGGGTTTCGGTTGAGCCGGATATCTATTTCCTGGGGCTGCCATGGCAGTCACGCCGCGGATCAACCTTCATCTGGGGCGTATGGCATGATGCAAAGTACATCGCAGACCAGATCGCAATCCAGCGGGCCTATCAGGACTATGACGGTGAAGCGGCCATCGTTTCCACCGCCGCTGAATAACACCGAAAATCAGGATACCAAAATGGCCCACACCCGCATTCGCAAGTTCAACACATCGGATACCTATCCGGAGCAGAACCTGGACAACGACCTGTGTCAGGCCGTCGTGACCCAAGGAGGCAAAACAGTCTACCTGCGCGGCCAATGCCCACAAAATCTGGACGATGCCGTCAACATCGACAGCCACGACCCGGTCGAGCAAACCCACAAGGTCATGCAGAACATCCGCCAATTGATCGAAGAGGCCGGCGGTTCGATTGAACATCTGGTCAAGGTGGTCGTCTATATCACCGATGTTCGCCATCGCGAGGCGGTGTATCGCACGATGGGCGAATACATCAAAGGCGTGCATCCGGTCTCGACCGGTCTGGTGGTTCAGGCATTGGCACGCCCCGATTGGCTGGTCGAAATTGACGGCACCGCTGTCATTCCCGATTGATCAGCTCAGCTGATCAGAACGACCGGGCCGCGCCCCTCTCCCCTTCGTCGCGGCCCGGTTGCGAACTCGTATCTAGCAGGAGATTTGCATGACCTTTTCTCTGGTCGCTCGCTGCCCGGACACCGGTATGTTCGGGTTGGCAATTTCATCTTCTTCACCTGCTGTCGCTGCACGCTGTTCGTTTGCGCGCGCAGGTGTCGGGGCTGTGGCGTCACAGAACGTGACGGACCCCAGCCTTGGCCCTTTAGCACTGGACTTGATGGAACAGGGTCTTTCGGCACCCCAGGCGGTTGAAGAAGTCAAGAAGCGCGGAAATTTCATCGAGTATCGACAGGTTTTGGCGATAGATTCCCAAGGGCGGACCGCCATCCATTCGGGTCCGAATTCATTGGGAATCTGGACTCAGGCGCAGGGCGAAAACGTCGCTTCTGGTGGGAACCTATTGGACAACGATGGCGTTCCACAAGCAATCGTCGACGGATTTCTGGCGTCGTCAGGTCATATTGGCGATAGGTTGATTGCAGCTATGCAGGCTGCTTTGGCGGCTGGCGGCGAGGCGGGGCCGGTCCATTCAGCGGGCATGAAGATCGTCGACAAGGTCAGCTGGCCCGTCGCCGATCTGCGCTGCGACTGGACCGAGGACTGCCCCATCGAAAACATCGCCACGGCCTGGGACATCTACAAACCGCAGCTGGACGCCTACATCCAGCGCGCGCTCGATCCGCGTGAGGCGCCGTCTTACGGCGTTCCCGGAGACGAATAATCAGGGAGAAGACCATGTTGGACAATACGCACGAAGACTGGAAAGCCCGCGCGGCCAACCTCTCAATCCGCGGGCAGGCATTTATCGACGGTAAATTTGTCGACGCCGCATCCGGTAAGACTTTCGACAGCATAAACCCTGCAAACGGCGAAGTCCTGGCGCAGGTCGCCGAGGGCGATGCAGAAGACATCAATCGGGCCGTGGCGGCAGGACGCAGGGCTTTTGAAGATGGCCGCTGGTCGCGCATGGCACCAGGCGATCGTAAGACCATTTTGCTCAAGCTGGCCGATCTGATCCGTGCAAACTTAGAAGAGATGGCCCTGCTCGATAGTCTGGACATGGGCAAGCTGGTGACCGATGCGGTGACCATCGACGCGCCGGGGTCTGCGCATTTCTTTCAGTGGTATGCTGAAGCAATCGACAAGATCTATGACGAAGTTGCCCCCACCGGTCCCGGTGATCTGGCCCTTGTGTCGCGTGTACCTTTAGGGGTGGTCGGCGCTGTCACGCCGTGGAACTTTCCCCTGGATATGGCGACATGGAAAGGCGCCGCTGCACTGGCAGCCGGAAACTCGGTTGTATTGAAACCCGCCGAACAGTCACCTTTGTCCGCGCTGCGTCTAGCAGAGCTGGCTGCCGAAGCCGGTGTGCCTGATGGTGTATTCAACGTGGTGTCGGGATTTGGCGTCACCGCAGGTAAAGCACTGGGTCTGCATATGGATGTGGATTGTCTTGCCTTCACCGGATCGACCGCAATCGGCAAAATGTTCATGCAATACTCTGGCCAATCCAACCTGAAACAGATCTGGCCTGAAACCGGTGGCAAAAGCCCGAACCTGATCTTCGCTGATTGCGAGGATCTGGACGCTGCGGCCGACATGGCGGCCTTTGGCATCTTCTTCAATCAAGGTGAGGTCTGTTCGGCCAATTCGCGTCTTTATGTCGAGCGCTCGATCAAGGACGTTTTTGTCGAGAAGATGATTGCACGCGCGCAGGCCATGCAGCCCGGCGATCCGCTGGATCCGGCCTCAAAGATGGGTGCCATCGTGGATGAAAAGCAAACACAAGGCATCATGCGCTTTGTCGAGGAAGGCAAGAAAACCGCAAACCTTGTTGCTGGCGGTGAACGGGTCACCGTAGATGGAAAAGGCTGTTTCATTGCACCCACGATCTTTGATGATGTGAGCCACGACAATCCGTTGGCGCGCGATGAGATTTTTGGTCCTGTCCTGTCGGTTATACCCTTCGACAGCGAAGACGAAGCTGTTGTGATGGCCAACGACTCGATCTACGGGCTGGCAGCGTCTGTCTGGACCGACAACCTCAGCCGGGCCTGCCGGGTCTCGGATAAGCTGATGGTCGGCACGGTATCGGTCAACACAGTAGATGCATTGTCCGCTCAGACCCCGTTTGGCGGCATGAAACAGTCTGGCTTCGGACGGGATTTGTCATTGCATTCCCTTGAGAAGTATACTGCTTTGAAAACAACTTGGATCAAGTACAAGGCTTGATCCTCGAACCTCAGGGATACGGCCTTGCCTTTCAGATACACTCTGCGCCAACTTGAATATTTCGTGGCTGTGGGAAAGGCTGGCAGCATCTCGGCCGCAAGCGAGGTCCTTAATGTTTCGTCGCCGTCGATTTCGGCGGCGATAAACCAATTGGAGGCCGAATTTGGTCTGGATCTGTTTGTACGCGAACACGCCCGGGGCCTGTCGCTGACCAAAGCCGGTCACAAATTCCTGGAACGAACCGAGTTTGTGCTGCGAGAAGTGGAGCTTCTGTCGACACTCGCCGGCGATATTACCGGCAAAGTTCAGGGCATCCTGTCGGTCGGCTGTCTGGTTACCTTTGCACAGATCGTCCTGCCTGGGCTTCGTCGCGGTTTTGAAGAACTTTATCCCGATGTTCGTATCGAACAGCGCGAGCTCAATCAGGCGGATATCTTCAGTCAACTACGCCGCGCAGAGCTTGATATCGCACTGACTTACGATCTCGATATTCCCGCAGATCTCAAATTTCTGCCATTGCTTGATCTGCCACCTTACGTCGTCTTGTACGAAGGGCACCCGTTCGCGCAACGCGAAACGCTTTCCATAAGTGATCTGAAAGACTCGCCAATGGTGCTCTTGGATCTGCCCTATAGCAGCGACTATTTCCTGTCTTTCTTCCGTCAGGCGGATATCAAACCCAATGTGGCCGAACGCACCAGCGATATGTCGGTCATGCGCAGTCTGGTCGCAAACGGATATGGGTTCTCAATTGCCAACGTCAGACCGCTGAATAACCTGTCCCCGGATGGAAAAAAGTTGATTTTCGTACCATTGACCGGCGATCTGAGGCCAATGAAATTCGGATTGCTCAAGGCACGGATCGAAAATGAAACCAACACCATGGCGGCATTCATAGACCATTGTAAAACCACGGTCGAAGCGGGAAATTTACCCTTTCTGCAAACCACTTCTACCAGTTGATCAGCACGCATTGCAGTTCGATTTTTCCTAATCAGTAGTTTGGGTAATCCAGTTTTATGAATCTACCAGAGGCTTTAGACTGGTAACCCAGAATTGTGCCAAAGCACTCTGTATTAAATTACTCTGTTCGCCCCAAAGCGGATGGAGAATAGCAACAATTAGGTTCAAACTGGCCTCAATCACATGACGACAACTTTAGATCTGCTCGACAAGCTAATAGCGTTTGACACCGTCAGTAAAAACTCGAACCTCGAGTTGGCCGCTTTTGTCGAGGACTATCTCGAGCAACGTAGTTTTACCGTGCATCGTATAACCGATCCATCCGGCGACAAGACAGGTCTCTATGCAGAAAAAGGGCCCGATGGCGATGGGGTTCTGCTTTCAGCCCATACAGACGTTGTGCCGGTCGAAGGGCAAAGCTGGACCAAAGATCCCTTCCGCCTGACGCGAGAAGGTAGTCGTGTCTACGGGCGTGGGACTACGGACATGAAGGGCTACGTCGCTTCAGTCTTGTCTCTGGCTGATCGTGCAGAGGCGTCAAAGCTGCGAGAACCGCTCAAGATCGTTCTCTCTTATGACGAGGAGGTTGGCTGCGTCGGTATTCAGCAAATGCTGGAACGCCTGGCTCCGATGCTTGGACAACCGCGCGCCTGTTTCGTGGGTGAACCGACCGAGATGCAGGTCGCGATAGGTCACAAAGGCAAGGCTGCGTTGCGGGCAATATGTCATGGCCAGAACGGCCATTCCGCACTGGCCCCCAACTTTGTAAACGCACTGCATTTGGCGACCGATTTTGTGTCCGAACTGCGCAGCTTGCAAAAGGCGTTTGAGTCAAACGGCAACACCGATCCGGCCTACTCAGTGCCCTACACCACATTACATGTTGGAATGCTGTCAGGCGGCAAAGCGCTTAATATCGTTCCGGACAGAGCCGAGTTGACCTTTGAGTACCGGCATCTGGCTTCTGATCGCGGAAAAGACATACTCGACCAGATCCAGGCAGCGGCCGAGCGGGTAAGTGCATCCTACCGTCCCCGCTTTGCCGAGGCACGTGTTGAGGTCGAGCAGTACAATGCATATCCAGGGCTGGATGTTGCGGAAACCGAGGCTGTTATTGCCTATGCCCAAAAGCTCGCGCAAAGCAACGCAACGACCAAGGTCGCCTTCGGAACCGAGGCCGGGTTCTTCAGCGAACTGGGTATTCCAACCATTGTTTGCGGCCCGGGCTCGATGGAGGGTCAGGGGCACAAACCGGACGAGTATCTCGAGCTTGCACAATTGACCGCCTGTGACGCGATGATGGATCGTATTCTCGAAGACCTGAGCCTGTAGATGACTTTGGAAATGTTGCAGGATTTCGTACTGGCCGATGGGATTGGCTTGATAGGTTCAATCATCATCGTATGCGCCTATTATCTGGCAACTCGCGGCATACTGCCCGCCGACAAGGTGCTGTTTAACGCCTGCAACATCGTGGGTGGCGCTTTGGTGATGGTGTCCTTGATCTATCGCCCGAACCTGGGTGCGATCGTGATCGAAGTGATGTTTCTATTAATCGCCGTTTTAGCAATCTGGCGGAATGTGCGCAGCGCGAACTGATCCGCGCCGCGACCCCTTCAAGCCGCAATCATGTAAAACTTGCGCAAAGTCTGCGTGATTTCCCAGGTGCAGGGCGTGCCTTTGGGAATGAAAAAAGTATCTCCGGAGGTAAAGGTCTGCTCTGCCCCGTCAGAACTGGTCAATGTGACCGAACCTGATATCACAGTCATCATTTCATCTACCGGATAGGCCTCGATTTCCTCCCGGCAGGGTGCGCATTCCCAAACACCGACTGAAATCTTCTCATCCTTACTCTCGAAAAAGCTGCTGATGGTTTCGGACTTGTCCGCTGTGGTAAAATCGCCTTCAGCCACAAGTGAAGATGGGCCAAAGCCGGTTTCAGGGTGGCCTTCTGCCAGCAGTCGAATTGGGGTAGTCATGATGTCTTCCTTTCTTATGCCAAAGGCATCGGCAGATAGGCTGAGGCCTTCAAACTGTCCGAATTATCCAGTTCCCGGGCCCAACGGTGACCTGCGTGAACGGCGGCGGCGATAATCGAAGGGGCTTCGCAATCACCGATCCGACTGACCGATTTGATGCCCGCTTCGGCCCAGTCCGCCTCACGCTCCAACAAATCCTGATACAGTTCATCATTGGGCGTTTTTGACGTCAGTACAACCGCTGTTCCCAGTGGCAGTTCCAACCCCTGACCGCCATGGATACAAGCGAATTCGATGCGGTCTTCGTGCACATTCTTAAGTGTTTTCAGACGTTCGATACGTACGTCCAGTTCCATCAGGCGGGCGATGACTTTGTGTTGTTCCATCGTCAGTGCCAGATAGGGAGCCACCTCAGCAGCCGGGATTACATAGCTGACCTCGTGCCCATCCTTGACCAGCTTTTCGGCGAGCACATTGCCCAGATAGGCGCCATCCTCGTCATAGATGACCACCGGACCTTTGACTTCGGCCCCGTCCAGAATGTCGTCCGGGGTCAGCACGTTCACCTCGTCGCCCCTCAACACTGGGGTCACGTTGAACCGGCCTATACCATCCCTGCGCCATGTGGCGCCGGTGGCGATCACGACATGCTCCAGCCCAAACTCCATGATGTCACCAGCTGCAAGCGGTGAATCCGTGTAGAGGTTTACGTTGCCAAGTTGCTGCAGCGCATAAAGACGGTAATCCGCAACCCTGATCCACTCTGACAGGCCCGGCAGACCTGCCTCGCGTTTGACACGGCCACCCAATTCCTCGCGCGCATCGGCTACGGTCACTTCGTATCCACGCTTGGATAGGATATTGGCGCATTCCAAGCCTGCCGGACCGCCGCCCACAATTAGGATCGTATCGTCCGAACTTTTCGCCGGTACCTTCTCGGGATGCCAACCACGCCGATATTCGTCCATTATGGTCGGGTTCTGGGTGCAGCGCATTGGCGCATAAGACATCTCGCCCGACGCGCAGATATTACAGCCGATACACTCGCGGATATCGTCAACCCGGCCCTGATCAATCTTGGTTGGGATAAACGGATCGGCGATCGACGGGCGCGCCGCGCCAACCAGATCCAGTACCCCGCGCCGCACCTGGCTGAGCATCGTGTCGGGCGAGGTAAAGCGACCCACGCTGACAACCGGCTTGTCGACCACACCTTTGACAAAGGCAATCTGCTGTTCCTGAAACCCTTCCTTCGAGAACCGTGAAGTCTGACTGTCTTCAGGCCAGTCGGAAATGTTCACATCCCAGAGATCGGGGATATCCTTCAGCATCTCGACCAATTCCTGGCCCTGCGTCAGATCACCATCGATTTCGTTTACTCCGAACCTGAAGGCAACCGCACAGGTATCGCCAATGGCGTCCTTCATACCCTCAAGTACTTCACGCAGCAGTCGCGCCCGATTTTCCAAACTACCCCCATATTCATCGGTGCGGGTATTGTAGCTGGGCTGTAGGAACTGACTGAAGATCGACAAACCATGGCCGGCATAGGCGTAGACGATATCGAAACCAGCCTTCTGCGCCCGAACGGCAGCGGCAATATGCTGTTCGCGTACGGTTCTGATGTCCTGCTTATCCATCATCTTTGATTGAAATGGCTCGACCGATTCCAGGGTCAGGCGTGATGTAGGCCCCAGCGGCGGCGTGCGCGAGGCCCGATTGCCCGCCGCCAAACCGACATGGCCCAGTTCGACCCCTGCCAATGCACCATGGCGGTGCACCGCTTCGGGCATGCGTGAAATGCGCTTGATGTCAGCGTCGTTCCAAAGGTGCAGTGAAGGAAAGGGCCAGAACTCAGTAGTGTTCCCGATCTCGGCAATCTCAGTACACACGACACCCCAACCACCTTCAGCCTTCATCTCACGCATGCGCGTATTGGCATCCGGTGCGTTGTCTGATGTGCCGGAGCAATGCGGGACCTGATAGAACCGGTTCTTTGTCGTGACCGGGCCTATTTTGACCGGTTCAAACAATATGTCGTAGCGCGGATCTCTGGACATGGCTGGCCTCCCTGGCTTGCAGCAGCACAGCCCTGGACCCTGCTTGGCCATTTGTCGGGCTGGCAATATGATTGCCTGAAATCTAAAGAAAACCTGCAGGGAGCCTAGTGTCCCTAAAGGGATATATCCAAAGTTGAAGATGGCACGAACAATATCGGATCTACCTGCAACAACACCCCTACCCGAGCTTTCTCGAGCCATAGAAAGCTGCGGTGCAGAACCATTTCAGGCAGCATTATGTGAGGCGATTGCAAAGCTCCTTGGGGCCGAGAAACGCGGTGTGCTGCAATATTCTCGCCACGCGTTGCCGCACTATCTTGTTCGAGATCATGTGCCCGAGGAAGAGATCGACTTTTATCTGGCTGGAGCCTATCGCTTTGATCCGTTCTTTCATCATTGGCGCGAACTCGATGTAAACGGTGTTCTGAGCCTTGCCGAGTTGAATACGTCTGAGGGTCAGTTCGGTGAGAGCGCGCGAGACTATGTTCTGCGCTTTCAACCCAAGACCGGCATGGCTGATGAAATCGCTGTGCTCTGCCCCAAGATTGGCGGTGCAGTAGACAACTATTTCTTTCTCAGAGGATCTCCATTCACTGAGGACGAGTTGCGCACGTTACGCGCCCTGCACCCGACCATCCTGGCACTGCATGGTCTGAACCAACGGCTGATCCTGGGCGCGCTGGCAGAAGGAAACTCACACTATACCGGTTTTCCCGAAGCAGATGCTTTTGCAATTGATGACAGCCATGGCAGACAGTGTTTTGCCAGCGCCAGCTGGCGCAAGCTGGTCGGAAAAACGGTTGCCTTGTCAGACGCCGTTGCTCAAGCGCGTGAAGCGAGACCGGGGCAACCGCTGATCGTTGGGAACGCCCATGTCATCTCGGAAAAACTCGGAGCTGAATTCCCGCCTGCACCCAACGGGCGCATCACGTTTATTATAGAGCGCCCTCTGGCATCGTCTTCTCTGGTGTTGTCCGAAGTTGTCGATAATCTGTTTGCCGACCAATTGACGCAAAGGGAGATTTCGATCTGTTATCTGGCTCTCCGAGGATTTCCCTCTACCTCAATTGCCGAACAGCTGGGCATAGCGGTTGGTACAGTGAAAAATCATCGAAAGAGCATTTACCGCAAGCTCGACATCACCACCGAGCGTGAGCTTTTTTTGCTGCTTCTGAACCACGTCGGAGCGCGGTCGGAATGAAAAACCGGGCAGCTAGACTGCCCGGATCAGGAGTGCTGAACGCACGGGGAGTAATTACTTTTTCAGGTTGGTCCATATCTGGTCATAAACCGCCTGAACTTCTTCTGAACAGACCTCGATGAACACGCCCGGACCGACATTGTCATGCGGGTTCTTTTCGGGTTGCGACGCCAGATTTGGATCAAGAAAATCGGACACGCCCTTCACACCTGCATTGTACTGGGCAAAGTTGGTCACGGCGGCGATGTTTTCCGGCTCCAGCAGGAAGTCCATGAATTTCAGGGCATTTTCGCGGTTCGGGGCATCTTTCAGCAGAACAACGTTGTCCATCCAGGCAACATAACCCTGGGTCGGGAAGGCATATTCGACATTGGCGCCTTCTTCGCGGGCCTTGGCCGAGAAACCATCATAGATCTGGCCTACGGCCGCGTCACCCGACACCAGAACTTCTTTTGCGGTGTCTGAGTTGAACGAGGTCCAATGCTGTTTGGCATCTTGCAACAACGCGTTCAGCGCCTTGAGTTGTTCGCGATCACTGGAGCATTGCGGAATGCCCAAGTGCAGCGAAGCCATCACCATAATCTCGCCCTGTGCATCCAGCATGTTGATACGGCCCTGCAACTCTTTGGGCGGATTGAACAGGATATCGGTGGTCTGAATATCACCGGAATAGACGTCACGGTTTACGGCAAAGCTGGTAGAGCCCCACTGGTACGGGATCGAGTGTTTGCGGCCCGGATCAAAGCTGGGATCAGCCCATTCAGGCTCGATATTGCCTTTGTTCTTCAACTCACCGTCTTCGATCGTGTCCAGCATGCCTTCGTTGGCCATGATCGACACCATGTAGTCTCCGGGTACCGAAAGGTCATAGGTTCCGATGCCACCCGCCTTGAGTGACGCCAGCATCGACTCGTTCGAGTCGAACGTGTCCATTGTCACTTCGATACCGGTTTCCTCGGTAAACTTGTCCAGCACCTCCTGCGGCATGTATTCGAACCAGTGATACAGAACCAGTTCGCCTTCGGCTGCGGCGGCATTAGCACCAACTGTCAGAGCAAATGCCGCGACGCTGGTTTTCATGAAGGATTTCATTGTTCTCTCCATCTGTTGGTTTTATTTGGTGTTGTCAGTTTTGCTGACGAAGTAGCTGATCGTGACCATGATGATGGACACGCCCAGCAACATGGTCGAAATCGCCATGATATTGGGTTTGATCCCCTGTTTGACCGAGCCAAAGATCGCCGTGGGCAGGGTTTCGACACCGGCACCTTTCACGAAGTTGGTGATGATGAAATCATCCAGACTCACAATGAAAGCGAGCAGGAACCCCGATATGATGCCGGGCATCATCAGCGGCAGCAGGATCTTGGTGAACGCCTGCCGTTTGGTGGCGTACAAATCCTGTGCCGCCTGTTCGTAACTGTCTTCGATCCCCTGCATCCGGGCCGAAATCGGCAGATAGGCAAACGGGATGCAAAAGGCGATGTGGGCCAACAAGATCGTCATGATCCCACGATCAAACCCGATCGAGTTAAAGAAGATCAGCGTAGCGACGGCGGTTACGATTTCCGGAACCATCAGTGGCAGGCTGATCAGGCCAAATGACACAGTGCGCAGCTTGAACTTACCACCACGGACCATACCGGTCGCTGCCAATGTTGCGATCGTGGTGGATACCGTGGCCGCCACGATTGCGATGATGAAGCTATTTTTGGCAGCCTGTTTGAACTTGTCGCTTTCAGGACCGGTGAAGACATCCGCATACCAGCGCAGAGACAGCCCTTCCCAGTTCGTCAGAGACTGTGATGAGTTGAAACTGTAGATCGTTACAACGACCAGTGGCGCATAGAGAACGATCAGGCAAAGCAGCGTGATGGCTTTGAAACCGCGATAGGATTTGATGTCGAAAGTTGAATTCGTCATGGCTTAACCCTCCGCCTTTTCAGCTTTGGCCTGTTGCCGGGCGAATAGCATCAGCAGGATCAGAACCATCGTCAGCAGGATCATTGAAGCGGCGGCTCCGAACGGCCAGTTGCCCGCGTTGCCTTTGAACTGCTCTTCGATCAGCGATCCGATCATGAAGTTCTTGGCGCCACCCAACAGGTCAGGTGCCAGGAACGAGCCCATTGAAGGAACGAACACCAGAATACAGCCCGCGATGACGCCCGGTTTGACGGCAGGCAGCAGGATACGCCGCAGGGTGGTCCATTTCGACGCATAAAGATCTGCAGCCGCTTCGGACAAGGCAAAGTTGTAGCGCTCGACCGCTGCATAGATAGGCAGAACCATGAAGGGCAGATAGGAATAGAACAGACCAAGCTGTACGGCGAAATTCGTGTTGACGATGTGCAGCGGGCTATCGATCAAACCAATACTGATCAGGAAGTCATTAAGTGGCCCCTGATCCCGCAACAGGAACTTCATCGAAACAGTTCGGATCAGCAGGTTCACCCAGTAGGGAATGGTGATCAGGAACACCCAGATCGGGCGCATGTTTTCCGATCGTGTGGCGATGAAATACGCAGTTGGAAATCCGATCACAAGACTCAGAAGCGTTGCCGCACCCGCCTGCCAGATAGACCGCCAGAAGATGGTGATATAGGTCCATTCGATCTTGGGAGGTTCGTCTCCGAACAGACCACGATCGAAGAAGAACTGGTCATAGGCCGCAAGGCTGAATTCCCAGATCACACCGCCCCTGAATTCTTTGGTCAGGAACGAATAGATCAGCATCATCACGACCGGAGCCAGAACCAGAATGCTCAGAGTGACCCAGGCGGGTAACAACAGCCAGGTCCGGGCCTCTTTGTAAGTGTCGGTGGTGGCGCTGCCACCGCTTGCTGCACCTGCTGCCATCAGTCCAACAAGAGGCGCGCAGCCCCCAGCTCCATGTTGACGAACATTTCGGTGCCCGGTTCAAAGATGCGTTTGTTGCCACGGTCAGAGTTCGAGGTACGGACCACGAAATCGGGGCCGTCCTGCAAATCCACGATCGTGGTGATGTCCGTGCCAACAAAGATGTTGTCCTTGACGCGCCCCTTCAGGCTTTCGCTTTCGACCGGCTGATCAGACATGTACAGACGCTCGGGTCGGATCGACATGTGTACCTTCGAGCCGACACCGACACCGTCTACCTGATCGCAAGTCAACTCGTGCCCACCACCCAGATGGCAGGTTGCGCGGCCATTCTCGATACCGTCAACCGATACCTCCAGAAGGTTTGTTTCACCGATGAAATCGGCCACGAACATATTGCGTGGACGTTCATAGATATCTGTCGGCGCGCCCAACTGCTGCAACTCACCAGCGGACATGACCGCGATACGGTCGGACATGGTCAGGGCTTCTTCCTGATCATGGGTAACAAAAATAAAGGTGATCCCGGTTTCGCGCTGCAAGTGCTTGAGTTCCAGCTGCATCGCCTTACGCAACTTGAGATCGAGCGCCGACAACGGCTCATCCAGCAACAGAACCTTGGGTTTCGGCGCTAGTGCGCGGGCCAATGCGACACGTTGCTGCTGACCACCCGACAACTGGCTAGGTTTACGAGCTGAAAACTGGCTTAGCTGAACCAGTTCCAGCATTTCCCCTGCACGTGTCCTGGCAACGGATTTCGAACTTCCACGCATCTCAAGACCAAAGGCCACGTTGTCCAGAATCGTCATATGCGGGAACAAGGCGTAGTTCTGGAAAACTGTATTCACCGGGCGCTTGTTCGGTGGAAGGTTTTCGATTTCGTCACCAAACAGAAAGATCGCCCCTTCGGTCACATCCTCAAACCCGGCGATCATCCTAAGCAACGTGGTCTTGCCACAGCCCGATGGCCCCAAAAGGGTGAAAAACTCGTTGTCCATGATTGACAGAGAGATTGTCTTGAGCGCTGTGAAGTCGCCATAGCGTTTTACCGCATCCCGCACGTCAATCGCGATTTGTTCCTTGCTAGACAAGTGCGCCTCCCTCAGCATCGCGAAGTTTCAACCGGTTATATCGCGCTGGAGAGGCCCTCTGAATTATTGAGTTCCTCACTAAACATTAGGTTTAGCCTAATCATTTAGCTAACAAATTGTTGTCACACGGTTTTTCAGAATATCGCGCCATCGAGCCAACACGATTCAATGATTTATTTGTGAACCATAGCTCCTGGTCTCTGTTTGGGTTCGTTCTGTCCTAATCAGTACAAAGGAAAGACCGACTTTAGATCGCCCTGCCCCTCTAGTAAGCCTCATCCGAAAGTCATCTTTGACCAGAGGCAGGACCAATGCCCCAGTACCGAACCGAAACGGACTCAATTGGCGACATAGACCTACCCTTCAATTGCCTGTTCGGTATTCAGACCGAGCGGGCCCGCCGAAATTTTCCAATAACGGGCGTCCCGCTGTCGCAATTTCCAAATCTTGTCATCTCGCTAGCGATGGTCAAAAGCGCTGCGGCACAAGCAAATGGGGAACTGGGCGGGATAACCAGTGCCAAAGCCCGCGCCATCGTCAATGTTTGCGATGAAATCATCGAGGGACAACATCACGAGCATTTTGTCGTGGACATGATTCAGGGCGGTGCCGGAACCTCGACCAACATGAACGCGAATGAGGTTATTGCGAATCTTGCTCTCAAGAAACTGGGCCACCCGCCCGGAACCTATTTTCAGCTACATCCCAATGACGACGTGAATCACGGCCAGTCGACAAACGATGTCTATCCGACCGCTGTCCGATTGGCCGTTCTCTTTCAGGTGGGACCGCTCTGTTCGGCACTGTCGGGTCTTCAGGCCGCCTTTGAAGAACGCGCTCAGGCATTCGCGAACATCGCTAAAGTTGGTCGCACGCAATTGCAGGATGCCGTGCCGATGACGCTGGGTGCCGAGTTCAGAGCTTTTGCTGTCACTGTCGGAGAAGACTTAGATCGCATCAACGAAATCGGGCGCCTTTTGGAAGAAGTGAATCTGGGTGGCACGGCCATTGGTACCAAGGTCAATTCCGAAGCGGGTTATGACGCACGCGCAATCTCTCATCTGGCAAGGATTTCGGGTTTCGATCTCAGGCAGGCCCGCGATCTTATCGAAGCCTCATCGGATCTGGGCGGTTTCGTCACGTTTTCGGGAATCCTGAAGCGGGTGGCCGTAAAACTGTCCAAAATCTGCAACGACTTGCGCCTACTGTCTTCTGGTCCGCGCGCAGGCCTGGGCGAGATTATTCTCCCTGCAGTACAGGCAGGATCTTCGATTATGCCGGGAAAGGTGAACCCGGTAATACCGGAGGTGGTCAATCAGGTCTGTTATCAGGTGATTGGCAATGATCTGACCGTCACAATGGCAGCCGAGGCAGGGCAGTTGCAACTGAACGCGATGGAGCCGGTGGTGACCTACAACCTGCTAAATTCGCTTATGATTCTAACCAACAGCATAAATGTCCTAACGGAAAAATGCGTACTGGGGATCAAGGCGGATGCAGATCGCTGTGCGGCACTGCTCGACAACAGTCTGATCCTGGCGACTGCTCTGGCACCATATCTCGGATATGACGCTGCCGCGCGCCTTGCCAAACAAGCTTTGGAGACCGGCAAATCAATCCGTGACGTAACTGTGGAAAGCGGGCTGGTACCTGCGGAAAAACTGGATAGCATCCTGTCAGCATCAACCATGGTCAATCAGGAAGCCTTTTCATGAACCGATTGTACTTTTCCCCAGCCTCTCCCTTTGCGCGCAAAGTCAGGGTGGCGATACTTGAAAAAGGTGTCGAAGACCTTGTTGCAGAGGTCGAAGTTACAACCTCTCCGATCGACACCAACGCCGAGCTTGCCGCGCATAACCCGCTGGGTAAGTTGCCATGCTTGCAACGCCCCGATGGCCGTGTGGTCTATGACAGCCGCGCAATTCTGCGCTTTGTCGACAGCCTGAAAGCGAACACTTCGCTTTACGCCAAGGATGATACCGAATTTGACCGGCTGACCATCGAAAGCCTTGCCGAAGGCGTCATAGAAGCGGCACTGCTTTGCGTCTACGAGCGGCGTATCCGCCCAGAGGATCAGGTATCAAAAGCCTGGATCGATGGGCAGGCGGATAAGATCAACCGTTCTCTCGACTGGTTTGAGACACATGTACTAGACGCACTGGAGCCACAGTTTGATGCAGCATGTATCGGTCTGGCTTGCGCGTTGGGCTATCTCGATTTTCGCAAGCCTATCGGGGACTGGCGCCCCGAACGCCCGCAGCTAACAGCTTGGTATGAAAAGGTATCCAAGCGACCCTCTCTGGCACAGACAGTGCCAAGTTAACCAAAGGAGCAAGCGCAGAAATGAAGGTACTCGTGCCTGTCAAACGCGTGATTGACTATAATGTGAAGGTTCGCGTGAAAGCGGACGGTAGCGGTGTTGATCTCGCCAATGTCAAAATGTCGATGAACCCGTTCGACGAGATTGCGGTGGAAGAAGCGATCCGCCTGAAAGAAGCTGGCAAGGCTGATGAGGTTGTTGCAGTTTCGATCGGCGTAAAGCAGGCGCAGGAAACCCTGCGCACCGCGCTGGCCATGGGCGCCGACCGCGCCATTCTGGTTGTGGCCGCTGATGACGTCCACCAGGACATCGAGCCGCTGGCCGTTGCCAAGATCCTGGCCAAAGTGGTCGAGGAAGAGCAGCCGGGCATCGTTCTGGCGGGCAAGCAGGCGATCGACAACGACATGAACGCCACCGGCCAGATGCTGTCGGCCCTGCTGGGCTGGAGCCAGGGCACCTTTGCCTCGGAACTGGACATCGAAGGCGACAGCGCCAAGATCACTCGCGAGGTGGATGGCGGTCTGCAGACCATCAGCGTCAAGATGCCGACCATCGTGACCGTTGACCTGCGCCTGAACGAACCGCGCTATGCGTCGCTGCCCAACATCATGAAGGCGAAGAAAAAGCCGCTGGACGAGAAAACCGCCGCCGATTACGGCGTCGACGTCACGCCGCGTCTGGAAATCGTCAAGACCGAAGAGCCGCCGGCACGTGCCGCTGGTATCGTCGTGGGCTCGGTTGATGAGCTGGTCGAGAAACTCAAAGAAGCGGGGGCTGTGTAATGGCTGTTCTTCTTCTCGCAGAGGTTAACAACGGCGAACTGGCGCTGGACGCCACCGCCAAGGCTGTCACCGCCGCAAAGGCGCTGGGTGACGTGACCGTTCTGGCCGCGGGCGGTTCTGCCGCTGCTGCCGGTGAGGCCGCCGCCAAGATCGACGGTGTCTCCAAGGTTCTGGTTGCCGAAGACGCATCGCTGGGTCACCGCCTGGCGGAATCGACCGCAGCCCTGATCGTGGGTCTGGCCGACGGCTACGAGCACATCGTGGCACCGGCGACCACCGATGCCAAGAACGTGATGCCCCGCGTTGCAGCCCTGCTGGACGCAATGGTGATCTCGGATGCCTCCGGCGTGGTTGACGGTTCGACCTTCGAGCGTCCGATCTACGCAGGCAACGCG
>NZ_SMMF01000629.1:0-2711 GCF_009711355.1 Roseibium sp. RKSG952
GGCGGCCATTCATTGCTCGCCGTTAAACTATTATCTCAAATACAATTACACCTAAATATTACAATGAATATAAAAGATGTTTTCAAACTACAAACGGTGAAGGAAATTTCCGAACATGTCGAAATATTATATATTCCTGTTCCTTCCGAGCAGGCTATCTTATTACTAAGAGCAAATCCAACATACGCCCATTACTTTGATTCAGTATATGGCTTAAATGCATCCGAGAAATATCTAAGGAAAAAAGAAAATGAATAAAAATATCACTTCAGAAGAAAACCCGTTTTCCGCTCTATTAGAAAAAGAGCGTGAGCATAAAACAATTAAACCTCGGGGCGAAGATGTAAAAATTCCGCTGTCTTACCAACAAGAGCGGTTGTGGTTTATTGCGCAATTGGATCCTGATTCAGAACGCGCATACAAATTAAATTATTCTATTCGTTTAGATGGAGATTTAGATGTTGCTGCACTACAGTATTCGTGGTCTTCTATCATAAAAAAGCATGATATACTGCGAACCCGCTTCTTAATAAATGAAGAAAATGTTCCATATCAATATGTAGACAAATCTAATTATAATAAAATTGAAATAATAAATATCAAAGATGAGGGCATTGATTGCAGTAAAATAATTGAGAGTTTTTTTGATAGAAAATTTAATTTGGAAGAAGGAATTGTAATACGCGCTTTATTGGTTACATTTAGCTCGAGTAAGAATATATTTTTATTTAGTGGGCATCATATTGTTCTAGATGGCTGGTCAATTGGGATATTAGTTAATGAATTATGTGAGAAATACAATGAATTTCTTAATAATAAAACCTCTACCACTGTTCCGCTAAGTATACAGTATGGTGATTACGCTATTTGGCAGCGTGAAATAATTTCCAATGAATCTTTAGAGAGTGGGAAACATTGGTGGAGAAGCCAATTAATAGGGGCTCCTTCAATAATTAATGTGCCTACTGATTATCGCCGTCCAAAAACTATGAGTTACGAAGGAAGTTCAGTAGCTTTTGAAATTCCGACGGAAATATTGTTGCAGTTACGTGGTTTAGCTAAGAATCAAACTGCTACGCTTTTCATGGTCTTAAACGCTGCATTTGTCACATTGTTAAATAAGATTGGTGCAGGGAGTGACATTGTGACGGGTACCGCAGTTGCTGGACGCACAAATGTCGAGATCGAACCCCTGATCGGCTTCTTTGTTAACACCGTGGCGCTCCGTCAGAAGATAGATCCGCGATGGACCTTCAATCGTTTAATTGAAGAAACGAAAGAAATAGTACTCGAGAGCTTTTCCCATTCCGACATACCGTTCGAGGTTGTTGTAGACGCGGTATCGCCTGATCGCAGTTTGTCTCATGCTCCAATAATTCAAGCGTCGTTGGTTCTGCAAAACGCACATGAAAGCTCAACTTCGTTTACATTGCCGAACATTTCCACGTCATTAATAGAAACTAGTAATAAAACTGTGAAGTTCGAATTGGGTTTTGAGTTTTATGAAACAAGTGAGGGGTTGGTTGGACGATTGCATTATTCGACACGTCTATTCGAGCGTGAGACGGCGGAGCGCCTTTGTAGAATGTATTCTAATGTGATTACTCATGCCGCAAGAAAACCAAATACAAGAATATACGATTTAGAACTGATAGATATTTGCGAACGAAAAATTATTACTGAAGGGTTCAATGAAACAAAAATAGATTACCCACACCACAAAACGGTAGTAGATTTATTCAATTTTCAAGTTTCACGTAACCCTGAATCTACTGCTATATTAAGTGATGAAGGGATAATAACATTTGGTGAGTTAAATAAAAGATCTAACCAAATTGCTCATTATTTAATTCGTAAAGGTAGGGGGAGCGAAGATGTAGTTGGCGTTTGTTTAAATAGTGGGTATTTAATGGTGGCGACATTACTTGGTGTTCTTAAAGCTGGGTGCGCATATCTGCCGATTGACCCAAGCACTCCATTCAGTAGATTACAGTATATGATGGAGGACTCAGACGCAAATATACTGCTGACTGCAGAGGATATTAGGATTAATTACCCAAAAAATTTTGATTATATATATGCAATCGATGATTACAAAAATAAATTATTAATTGATAATGAACAAAACACAGACCTAACAGAAGAAGAATTATTGTCCCGAATTACTATTACTAATCTATCCTATATAATATATACTTCGGGCTCCACCGGCCAGCCCAAGGGGGTGGCTGTGGACCACAGTGGATTGAATGCATATCTAGCTTGGGCATCACATCATTATCAAATGAAACAGGCAGATTATGTACCGATAACTACGTCGATTTCATTTGATGCGACAGTTACAAGTATTTGGCTTCCTCTAGTAAATGGAGCATGTTGCGTTCCGTTATATTCAGGTTCTGATTTAAGTAGTACAATTAATTATATCACAAAAAACAATGATAAAGGAATATTAAAAACAACCCCAACCCAAATGAGGGCACTATCTGAATTATGCAGTATTGATATCTCATATAAGCCTAGAAAAATAATAGTTGGTGGTGAGGAGTTACTATTTGAAGATGTGCAAAAATGGACCGATCTGGCATCGGACCTTCAAGTTGTTAATGAGTACGGCCCAACTGAAACGGTAGTTGGTTGCATAGTTTATGAAGCGTGCTCTTCAAGTGCGAATCAGGGAGCTGTTCCGATCGGTACCCCAGTTTGGAACA
>NZ_SMMF01000959.1:0-49919 GCF_009711355.1 Roseibium sp. RKSG952
CGAGCAAGCCGATGCCTTCATAGAACACCGGATTCCTTCGACGGCGAAATGGGAATTCACGCCGGAAGGGCAGCATATCGAGCTTGGTATCGCCGAAATGAATCTCATGTTGCTTCTTGGAGCGGCGGGTCTGTCGCATTCCCTGTTCGGTAAGCGGCTGATCCCAATTGGCACCGTCTATGATCCATTTGTCAGCCGCGGCCTCGATGCACTGAATTACGCCTGTTATCAGGACGCGCGTTTCATGCTGGTTGGCACACCCTCCGGCGTCACACTCGCACCAGAAGGTGGAGCACACCAGTCCGTTGGCACACCGCTCATCGGGATGAGCCAAGACGGGTTGGCCGCTTTTGAACCCGCCTTTGCCGACGAGCTGGCGGTGATTATGGAATGGGCCTTCGACTACCTGCAGCGCGATGGTGAAGGACAGCCCGACGAGCGCACATGGCTGCGCGATGAAACCGGAGGGTCTGTCTACCTGCGCCTGACGACCAACCCGATTGAACAGCCTGGAAAGCGTGTCGACGATGAGTTCCGCCAAGGCGCCATCGATGGGGCTTATTGGTTGCGAAAACCCGGGCCCAATTGCGAAGTTGTGATCGCCTATCAAGGAGCAGTCGCGCCGGAGGCAATCACGGCCGCCGGTATGATTGGTGAAGGCCGTCGCGACGTAGGTGTATTGGCCGTGACATCCGCAGATCGCCTGAATGCCGGATGGACCGCCGCGCAACGAGCGCGTTCTCGCGGCAACCAAGCGGCACGCTCTCACATCGAAACCCTGATGTCCGACCTTCCGCCACACTGCAAGCTCGTCACCGTTATCGATGGTCATCCTGCAACTCTATCCTGGCTCGGGGCAGTGCTTGGACATCAGACTATCCCAATGGGTGTCGAGCATTTTGGTCAGACCGGAACGATCGGCGATCTATATCGCCACCACTGCATTGACGCAGACGCTATTCTCGAGAAAGTGAATGGCCTGACTCATGGCAGGGCGCTTCACCGTGCATGAGTGGGTTGAGTCTGGGCAATAGCGTAGAGAACAAGCTAGCACTGAACATACTGTACGATCCAGTTCTGTGACTGGATGAGATTCGGCTGAGTTGACACCCTTCCTTAACTTGAGCGAACCATCCCGGTTGCCCCTTGTGCAAGAAATCGAAAATGAGCGTCTACTTGATCGCGGAAATCAAAGTTACAGATGATAGCTGGGTTCCGGAAATTGCGGCCAACGTCCAAAATCTGGTTGAGAAGCACGGCTGCCGCTATCTTTCACGCAGCGGAAACACTGAGACCCTCGAAGGTGATATAAAAGACTGTACGTTGATCGCCATCCTCGAATTCCCATCCAGAACAGCTCTCGATAGCTTCCTCACCGAGCCTCCCATGACGCATTCCTGGGGTTCGCGGTGGCTGCAATAAGAAGTTGATTTGGGCTACTCAACAGCTTTCGGGTAGATGAACCCGTTTACCGGGTAAAGACTGCCATATTGACCTGGCTGGCTTTCGACCCGGACCAACGTCCAATCATTGTTTTTGGATATATCCTTGACGCCCATCTTCAAAGACACCTTGTTGCGGTGCCAATTGGCATGATTCACGATGACTTCCCGGTCAGTGACAATACTGGATACGACCGCCACATGGCCCAAAGGCATACCGCGGGTTGCCCGGAATGACATCACTGCACCGACAACCGGTTCATTGCCTCGCTGAAAGATATTGTGCGCCTTGCCCCACCAGTCCTTGGCGTTGCCGCGAATTTCGATGCCACTGAGATTTCGTGCGTAGGGCACACACCAAACTCTTTGCCCACGTGCCCGTTTTTTTGAAACCTCTTGCAGCGCCATTGCTTGGCGTTCCGGATCGAGATCCACGTCGTTAGGGTTCTTTGCGCAGGCAGAGACGAGAACAATAAATCCCAGCGCAATCGCAGCGCGGGTGGCGCCGGTCAGGCGCGGCCAAATCGTGTTGGTTTTGCTAATGCTGATCTGCAAGAGACTTAGTTGCCGGTTTGAGTGGTTAGGGTGTTTTACGGCGATTTATCGGATTATAAAAAGAGACCCGTCAATTCCCCGGCAGGAATTTGCCAGTTCACTATGTCGCATTTTTGCCACTAGCTGAGCCTGAATAGGCAAATAGCTTCAGCTTAAGTGCAAAGACATCGGTTACAGGTGAGCTCAATCAAGGTCTCTCTTTTTTGGATCATAGCACCCTGTGAATAGCGTTCTTGGACTGTCGACCTTGGTTCGCCCACACGAATTTACGCGTTATCGCCATCCGTGGTGCCAGGCACAACAAATTCGGCGAATGGACACAGAGTTTCTGTAAAATCTACTGCTTCGGGCCCACACCTACCGAATAGTGCAACCTGCACCAAACGCGGGTGGGCGCTGACATTGACATGCAATTATGCCCGCGCCCGACCTAAAGGTTGTGCCGGTCGCCTGAGTTGGCTGCACATCAAAAATGTGGCGACAAACGTGTCGCGTCGGATTCTGCAAAATCATTTCGCATTCCTGCATGTGGAGAAACGATCACTCGAAAAAAATAGCGGCAAAGGAGATCACCAACATGACTACCTCTGCCACAGCCACAAGAGCCCGCGCCGGAGGGCGTTCAGCCCGTCGGGCACAGCGGACAGCACCAAAATTTGATATGCTTCCCGGCCTGAAGCGCAACATCCCGAATTGCGAAGTCATGGATGCCGACCAGGTTGAACGCATTGATAACGCGTCAATGGACATCCTGGAAAACGTAGGAGTTCAGTTTCGTGACCCAATCGCACTGGAGGACTGGAAGAAAGCCGGTGCAAAGGTAGAGGGCGAACTTGTTTATCTGGATCGCCATCTCGTACGCGAACTGATTTCCACCATCCCGTCTGACTTTACCTACCACGCGCGCGACCCTCACAAAAATGTCCGCCTGGGTGGCAACCATTCGATCTTTGTCCCGATGACGGGGGCTCCTTTCCTACGAGATCTGGAGGACGTGCGCCGCAATCCGACGCTGGATGACCTTGCGATGTTTCACAAGTTGGCACACATGATGCCAGCGCTGCACAGTTCGGCCCATCATATTGTCGAGCCGTACGACCATCCGATCAGTCAGCGGCATCTGCGGATTACCTATTCGTCAATGAAGTATTCTGACAAAACGTTCATGGGCATGACGACCTCTCCCAAGAACGCCGAAGACGTGATGGAAATGTGCGCCATCCTGTTCGGTGAGGAGTTTTTGGATACCCATCCGGTTACCACCGGCAATTGCAACGGTAACTCGCCTCTGGTTTGGGATGAAACCATGCTGGGTGCGATGCGCGCGTTCTGTCGGCGCAATCAACCGGTTCTTTGCTCGCCCTTTGTGCTGGGTGGTGCCAACACGCCCGCATCAGTGCCCGCAACGGTGGCGCAGTTGAATGCCGAGGCACTGTCTGCACTGGCCTATACGCAGGTTATTCGCAAAGGCGCACCCGCTATCTATGGTCATTATCTGTCGACAGTTTCGATGAAATCGGGTGCTCCGATGGCGGGCACACCCGAGATCAGCCTGATGAACTTCATGATCGGCCAAATGGCCCGGCACTATGAGGTTCCTTGGCGGACCTCGAACACACTTGGTGGTGCCAAGACGTTCGATGCGCAGGCTGGGTACGAGTCTGCCACTACGCTTCAAGCCGTCATTCATTCTGGTGCCAACTACATCTGGCATAGCGCAGGCTGGAACGAGGCTGGAATGCACTGCTCGGTCGCAAAATTCATCGTAGATGCTGAACAATGTGCAATGGCTTATCGCATGGCCGAAGGTCCCAAATGGCATGACTTTGATGAGGCTGTATCAGCGGTCCCGGATGTAGGGCCTGGCGGACATTATCTGGGTCACCCTCACACACAACAGAACTTTCAGGATGCGTTCTTTATGCCAGAACTGTTCGACAATAACTCAATCGAACAGTGGGCTGCTGAAGGCGAAGTCGAGATTACCGAGCGGGCTTTGAAACGTGCGCGCAAACTGCTCGCTGAGTATGAAGAACCCAAATTGGACGAAGCAAAGAACGAGGCTCTACTCGACTACATAGCGCGCAGAGAGCGCGAGATCCCCGCAGCGGACGAGTTGAACCAGACCTATTGAAGGACACGGTTTCTACCGCTCGCGGACACGGGGGCGGTTTCCTCAATTGCTTTGAAAGATCCAGCCATGAAGATTGCCGAGCTACATATCTACAGCCACGAATTGCCGGTAAAAGACGGCCCTTACACGATGGCAAATGCCCAAGTGTGGTCGCTGAATACGACCTTGGTCAAACTGGTAACGGATACCGGATTGATTGGTTGGGGTGAAACCTGTCCCGTTGGCCCCACCTACGCTGAATCACACGCGGGTGGCGCACGTGCGGCGCTTGCAGAGATGGGTCCGGGATTAATCGGCACCGAGATTCTGCCGCTGCCTGTGCACCGTCAGATGGATAAATTGTTGAACGGTCACAACTATGCCAAGGCGGCGATTGATATCGCTGTGCATGATGCATTGGGCAAACATTTGGGTATCAGTGTCGCGACATTGTTGGGTGGGGCCACGACGGACAAAATACCATCCTATTATGCAACTGGTGTTGGTGAACCGGTCGACATCGCAAGACTGGCAGCTGAAAAGGTCGCCGAAGGTTTCCCCCGCTTGCAAATCAAGGTTGGCGGTCGCCCGGTTGACCTGGATATCGAAACCATCCGCAAAGTCTGGGAGGTAGTACGGGGTAAAGGTATACGTCTGGCAGTCGATGGCAACAGGGGCTGGACCACCCGCGACGCACTGAGGGTCAGCCGCGAATGCCCTGACATCCCATTTGTGATGGAACAGCCTTGCAATACGATTGAGGATATCCAGATGATCCGCCCTCAAGTAGGTCACGCCATTTACATGGATGAGAGTGGGGTTAACCTGAATGCTGCGGTCACGGCTGCTGGCACTGGTCTGGTCGACGGATTCGGCATGAAGATTACCCGTATCGGTGGCCTGCAACCGATGCGCGCCTTCCGCGATCTTTGTGAAGCACGGAATCTTCCCCACACCTGTGATGACAGTTGGGGGGGCGACATCATTGCCGCGGCCTGCACCCATATAGGCGCGACAGTCCGTTCCGATCTGTTAGAGGGGGTTTGGCTTGCTCAGCCTTACATCGAAGGTCACTACGACACCCAAAAAGGCATCCAAATCAATGACGGGCATATCTCGGTTCCAACGGGAAGCGGGCTAGGCATCCAGCCCGATGAAAGCAACTTTGGCGCACCTGTGGAGTCGTTCGCATGACCGGAAGTAAATTGGACCTTGAGGGCAAGAAAGCCCTGGTGACGGGTGCGGCTGGTGGCTTGGGCATCTCCATCGTCAGCCAGCTAAGGTCTGCAGGCGTTCACGTCGCCGCTGCGGATCGTTCGGTTGCGGATGTCGAGGCCGAAGCGCATTTGCCCGGTGATCTGTTGGATCCAGCATACTCGGACGAGTTGCCTAAGGCCGCCGCTGCTTTGCTGGGCGGGTTAGATATCGTGGTCAACAACGCAGGGGTGATCACGCGCGGACCAGTTACGGATACTTCGGATGCGGACTGGTCATTATCTTTGGGGGTGAATGTCGAGGCTCCGTTCCGTATTTGCAGGGCGGCAATTCCGATCATGGCACAAAACGGCGGCGGGGCGATTGTTAACACCGGCTCGTGCTGGGGATTGAGGCCGGGTAGCAATCACGCGCTTTATTGCATGACCAAGGCCGCTATCGCATCGCTGACGCAATGTATGGGGATGGATCACGCGCATCAGGGCATTCGCGTCAATGCGGTTTGCCCGAACGAGGTGAACACGCCGATGCTGCGCACCGGTTTTGCCAAACGTGGCTTCGATCCGGATACAGCGGTGGCAGAACTCGGGCAGACGGTTCCTTTGGGCCGGATTGCCGAACCCGACGATATTGCGGACGTGGTTATGTTTCTCGTGTCCGATGCTTCGCGATACATCTGTGGTTCGCTGGTCGAGGTTAATGGTGGGAAGCCGGTATCATGAACCGGTTTGCTGGAAAAATCGCGCTGGTCACCGGCGGGCGCAGCGGAATTGGACAAGCGATTGCCAAGCGGTTGCGGCAGGAGGGTGCCCGCGTATTCACCGCACAGCGCGGACCGGAGGTAGACTTCGAAGGGATCGAGGCGGACCTTGGCAATCCCGACAGCCCCGGCGCCGTAGTCTCTCAGGTCATTGAGGCAGCAGGTAAGCTCGACGTACTGGTGAACAACGCCGGTATGATGCAGGAATCCACTGTCGAGGATATGTCGGTTGAGGACTGGCAGAACAACCTGATGGTCAACCTGACTGCGCCGTTCCTGATGATTAAAGCAGCGCTGCCATATTTGCGCAAAACTCGCGGCAGCATCGTCAACGTTGGCTCGATCGAAGGTCTGGGAAGCAATCCCGGCCACGCGGCTTATTGCGCATCAAAGGCCGGATTGCACGGTCTGACCCGCGCCGTGGCTGTGGATCACGGGGCCGAAGGTATACGCTGCAACGCGATTGCTCCGGGGTGGATCGACACTGAACTCAACATGAGCTTCATCAACTCCATGCCGGATCCCGAGGCGTTTCGCCGAAATATCGGGAATATCCATCCCGTCGGCCGAACCGGAACGCCGGATGAGGTCGCTGCGCTCGTGGCCTTTTTGGCCGCAGAAGAATCCGGCTTCATCACTGGTCAGGTTTATACTGTCGACGGCGGTCGCATGGCCAAGCTAAGCCTGCCCTGATTGGCTTTGGTTGCGCCGCTGCTATTCGTCACCGGCGCGCCATTCTTTCCAACGCAGAACCATGTTAGCCCCGATTTCTCGGAAAGGCTGTGGCGGTAGGCGCCTTGGTTTGTCTGCGCCAGCAAAAAACCGAGTGATGTCCGAGCTGTGCCCGCAGGCCATCTCTGCCGCTGCAATCCCTGTCAGAGTACCGCGCGCTGTTCCCAGCCCATTCTGCACACAGCCGGAAAAAACGCCCCTCTCGATCTCGCGCGCAACTGAAACACCATTTAGACTGAGGCAAAGATGGCCAGCCCATTTGTATTCCATCTGTATT
Organism: Roseibium sp. RKSG952; assembly: GCF_009711355.1. Classification (NCBI taxonomy): domain Bacteria; kingdom Pseudomonadati; phylum Pseudomonadota; class Alphaproteobacteria; order Hyphomicrobiales; family Stappiaceae; genus Roseibium; species Roseibium sp. RKSG952. The sequence continues at coordinate 7,095 of NZ_SMMF01000959.1, forward strand.
CCCGCAAGCTGTGGGAACCTCTTGTCGAATTTGCGCTGCATGACTTTCGTCGCCCGGGTTAGATCGGTCTTGGAAACCTTCATGTCGGGGCGCAAGGTAGCGCAGGTGCGGGTGATGATGCGATTGCCACCCTGTCCGGTATCGATCCGACGCATGGTGGTGCCCATCGGATCTGATGGGGTCACGCCCCAGCGCGATTGCCCACCGAGACGCGACTGATCACCTTCGTCCAACTCTGGCGTCATAACGGCATACAGGAAGAGCTGCATCAATCTTCCCCGTTCGATACCGAAGCTTTCCAGATGACCATTGACGGTCAACAAGACTGCTCCTGCGCTGACCGAGCCACGATGCGTTTTGACAAGCCATGCATCACCCTGTTTTTCGAACCCGATAACGGCCGAGTTTTCGCAGACCTTCACGCCATCCCCGGACAGGCCGGCACTCAACCCGCGAACGTAACCCGCAGGTTGCAGCATCACGGTACCTGGCGTGTAAAGTCCGGAAACGTAGTGGCGTGATCCGGTCAGTTCATACATCTGCTGTGCGTCCAGCATCTCGCTGGTTTCACCCAGTTCTGTCAGATGCTTGGCGTAACTTTCATTATGTGTCTGGCCGGCCGCACTGGCGGCGCCGTTCACCTTGCCAACCGGATCAAAATAGTTCGGGTCGATCTGGTATTCCTCGACTGCACTGCGGGCAAATGCGATGGCTTGTCGGTTCAGCGCAATCACCGCCTTGTCGTCCCCCGAACCCGAGTAATCCGACGAGGACAGATCATGAGGCAGGTCGATCATGAAGCCTGAGTTGCGGCCAGCCGCACCCTCAGCCATGCGCCCTGCTTCCAATACGACAACCCTGGCGTCTGGCTGCAATTGCAGCAGACGACGGGCTGCTGTCAGACCTGCGAACCCTCCACCAACTACGGCGAAATCGGCGGTTATGTGGGTATCTAACTCTTGTGCCGGTGGCTGGCTGCCCAAAATGGCATTCCAGGCAGCCGCCCCACGATGGACAGGTTGTTGTCGCGCGGAATAGTTACTCAATCCACAGCCTCATCCGCATCATCGGCCAGATCAATCCAGATGGTCTTCAGCTGAGTGTACTGGTCGTGGGCGTGCACCGAGTTGTCGCGCCCACCAAACCCAGATTGCTTGTAACCGCCAAAAGGCGTGGTGATGTCGCCCTCACCAAAGCTGTTGACGGTTACGGTTCCTGCCCGGATCGCGCGCGCGCCACGAATGGCGCGTTTGGCGTTTGCAGTGAAGATAGAGGCGCAAAGCCCATACTCGGTGTCATTGGCAATCTTGATGGCCTCATCGAACCCCGAGACTTCGATCACCGACAACACGGGACCAAAAATCTCTTCCCGCGCCAGGGGAGCATCGTTGCCGGGTACTTCGACCACGGTAGCTTCGACAAATCCGTTATCAGCCTTGCCGCCGATTAACACACTCTCGGCCTGATCCAGATAGCCGCAAACCTTGTTGTAGTGGCTATCACTTACCAGCGCGCCCATGCGGGTTTCCGGGTCCAGCGGATCTCCGATGTTCCATTGTTTGGCGTGGTGTGCGATGCGCTCCAGCAGTTCAGCCTTCACATCCTTATGCACGATCAGGCGCGACGAGGCCGAGCAGTTCTCGCCCATATTCCAGAACGCGCCATTCACCACGTGCGCGGCCACACGGTCGAGATTCTCGGCGTCGTCCATCACGATGGCTGGGTTCTTTCCACCCATCTCCAGCACCACTTCTTTGGCGTTGCTTTCGGCAGAATAGGTCAGGAAACGTTTGCCGGTGATGGTTGAGCCGGTGAAGGATACCATGTCGATATCCATATGCCGCCCGATAGGTTCGCCGACGTCCGCACCACCACCCGGAACGATGTTCAGAATGCCACGTGGCAATCCAGCTTCCATCGCCAACTCGGCCAGGCGCAGAGCAGTCAGAGAGGTCTCGGCTGCCGGTTTCACCACCACCGAACACCCCGCCGCCAGAGCAGGCCCAATCTTCCATGCAAGCATCAGCAACGGGAAGTTCCAGGGCAATACCAAACCCACAACGCCAATCGGTTCTCGCACCACCATGGCAATGTGATCGTCACTGGCGGGCGAGACCTGATCATAGATCTTGTCGATCGCCTCGGCATGCCATTTCAGGCAGTGGATGGTTTCGGGCACATCCACGGTTTCGCAGTCATAGATCGTCTTGCCACTGTCGATGCTCTCCATCACCGCCAGTTCGCGAGCGTTACGGGTTATCAGCTTGCACAGCCGGATCAGCACGTCTTTGCGATCGGATGGGTGGAGCTTCGACCATCGGCCTTCGTCAAACGCCTCACGCGCCTTTTCTACGGCGAAGTCTATATCCGCCGCGCCGCATGCCGCGATGTCAGCCAGTTTTTCGCCAGTCGCCGGGTTAACAGTCTCAAAAGTCTCGCCAGAGATCGCCGGGCGGTACGCACCATCAATGAAAGCGCCCGTGGGCAAGGTCAGGCCGGCAGCGATGGATTTGTATTCGTCCTGTGTCAGCAATTCCATGCCTTAACCCTCCGCCACGATATCTGCGATTGTCTTTTTCAGCACACGTGTCACCTGTTCCAGCGCGCGCTTGTCATCTTTGTTGAGGCCTTTCAGCGGAGGCCGCATCGCGCCCGCTTCGATACCGTTCATGGTCACGCCATGTTTGATGGTTTGAATGAACTTGCCACCCTGTTCGAGCACCCGCATCAGCGGCATCATTGCGGACATGATCCGACGACCCTTGGCGAAATTGCCTTCGATAACGCAGGCCTGATACAGCGCAACATGCTCGGCAGGCAGGAAATTCGATCCTCCACACACCCAAAATGGTGCGCCCCATGCGAAGAACTCCAACGCTTGATCATCCATGCCGCAGCCAAGCTGGATATGGGGATAGTCGCGGGCCAGCAGGTGCACCCGATTGATATCGCCTGAACTTTCTTTAATGCCACAGAAGTTGCGACTACGACCCACGCGGTCAAGGAACTCCTCGCCCATCATTGTCCCGGTACGATGCGGATAATTGTACAGCATCACCGGAAGATCGGCGGCCTTGTCGATGGCCAGTGCATTCAGTGCGTTTTCCCGGTCTGTCGGCACTGAATAAGCAGGGCTTGCAAGCAGGATCGCATCCGCTCCCAGTTCCCGAGCACCCTTAGCCAACGTGATTGAATCCGATGTCAGCATGGAACCGGTTCCGACAACCAGCGGCAGACGTCCCTTCAAACGTTCATGTGTGAAACGAGCGAGTTCCAGGCGTTCCTCTACGGTTTGCGCATAGTTTTCGCCGGTCGATCCCCCCGATATCAGGCCGTGCACGCCGTTTTCGATCAAATAGTCGATCACGTCATTTAACGCATCCCAATTGACGGTTCCGTCACTGTTATATGGCGTGACGACAGGGGTATAGATCCCCTCAAATCTGAATATCGGGTTCATTCAGTCCTCATGCTGGTTTCGATCGAGGCAACGCGCCCATCGGAACGTCCAAGGCCTCGGGCATTACAAACAGTTCGATCTGGTCGCGAGAGAGGTTCCAGTGGTCTTCGGCCAGCTGAGCTGCTGCTGTTTCATCACGCGCTTCGATTGCAGCTATGATGGCGTCGTGCTGCTGGCTGGCTTCGGACAGATTTTCCGACATCTCCGCAGTTTGCGGGCGATAAAAGGTCATACCGATCCGGGAATGATCAATCAGCAGTCGGTTATACGAGGGTAGCAAATAGATATTCCCCGACATTTCGCCGGTGATCTCATGAAAGCGGTTGTTGGCCAGTGCTCGCTCTTCGCCCGACCCGCTACGCAATGCAGCCTTGAACGCTTCTTGGGACGTTTTAAGCTCTTCGATTTGGACGGGCGTCGCGTTCTGTGCTGCGAGACGCAAGACAGCTCCATAGATCATAGGAGCGGCGAGAAAGAAGTCGCGCAGCGTCGTATAGGACATTTCAGATACGCGGGCGCTGCGGTTCGTGCGCAGATCCAGATAACCCTCACCCGCAAGCTGCCGGAAAACTTCGCGCAATGGCGTCCGGGACAGGCCAAAGGCGTCAGACAACTGTGCCTCATCCAGATCAGCACCTGGGCGCAAACGTAGAGTCAGGATCGACACCTTCAGGTGCTCTCTCAGCTCATCCTTCCGCTTCTTCGCCTCGTCTTTCATCGCATGTCCTCATGTTGCGTTGCCGGGATGCCAGAATGACGAATCGTGCGGCAAACACAATTGGCGCTCACCGTGTATCTTTCAAAAATACAACTTGTACACAATAGTAATTTATGCAGCATACAAAAAAACTGGAGGAGGACAGCGCCGGTGGACAGCAGCGTGGAAGAACCCGTGATCGATTGCCGAAATCTGTGGAAGATATTCGGGAAACACGCCGATGAGGCGATGAAAGCCGTTCAGGCGCAGGGACTTGGAAAGCTTGAGGTTCGGGATCAGTTCAACTGTGTCGTGGGCGTTCAGGACGCGACTTTCACCGTCAATCGCGGTGAAATCTTCTGCATCATGGGGCTTTCGGGATCCGGTAAGTCCACTCTGATTCGCCATGTGAACCGGCTGATCGAGCCAACTTCGGGTCAACTTTTTATCGAAGGTCAGGACGTGAACACCCTGTCTGCCCGTGACCTGCGTGAACTGCGTGCCGAGAAAATTGGCATGGTGTTCCAGAACATGGCGCTGATGCCCCACCGGACGGTTCTGGACAATGTTTCGTTCAGTCAGGAAGTGCGAGGGCATGATGTGCGCGAACGTCGCGAAAACGCTTTGCGCGCCATTGACGCAGTAGATCTGAATGGCTGGGATCAGAAATACCCGGACGAACTGTCTGGCGGCATGCAGCAGCGTGTTGGTTTGGCCCGGGCAATTGCCGCCGACCCAGCAATTCTCTTGATGGACGAACCCTTTTCGGCCCTCGATCCTCTGATCCGCCGGCAACTACAAGACAAATTCATGTCCCTGTCCGCCGAGATGAAGAAAACCACGCTGTTTATCACGCATGATTTGGACGAGGCCATTCGCATCGGTGACCGGATCGCGATCATGAAAGACGGAGCACTGGTGCAGGTTGGCACACCCGAGGATATCGTGACCAATCCGGTCGACGAGTATGTAGCTGATTTCGTCGCGGGCATTTCCAAACTTGAGTTGATTTCGGCCGGCAAAATCATGGAACCCGTCGAGGCCTTCGAACGCCATAGCGGTCCGATCGATGCAAGCGACTGGCCCGAAGCGCATCCGGATCATTCGCTGGACGATCTGGTGAACCTGTCGATCTCCACCCAACACCCGGTTGTGGTCAAGGCGGATGGCAAGGCCATCGGGATCGTGACCAAGAACGCCCTGCTGCGCGGCATTCAGGGCGACGTCGAAGACGCCAGTACCCTAAAGCACTGAGGATCAAACGTTATGGCAGATACGGAATTCAATATTCTAGACCCGTTTTCCTCGGTCGATCTTGGGCTGGCGGAATCGGCTGACGGTGTAAAGCAATGGGCGATTTCCAATCGGGGCATCATCCAACCGATCAAGAACTTCTTCAATGACCTGATAGTTGGCATAGACAACGGTCTGAATGCGGTTCCGCCGCTGATCATGCTGGTCCTATTGGTGCTGATAGCGTGGCAGGCCGCAGGCCGTCAGGTCGCCATTCTGGTAGCTATCAGCATGACGGTGCTGGGCTTTCTGTCGCCGAATGCCTGGGGACTGGCGATGACGACGCTGGCGATTGTTATCTCGGCCGTTATCCTGTGTTTCATCATCGGCTTGCCACTTGGAATTCTGGCGGGCAAGAACGACCGGTTCGAAACCGCGATCCGTCCTGTTCTGGACACGATGCAAACCATCCCTGCCTTCGTCTATCTCGTGCCCGTCGTCATGCTGATAGGTATTGGCAACGTTTCGGGTGTCATCGTCACCATAATCTTCGCACTGCCGCCTCTGATCCGCCTGACCTCGCTGGGTATTCGCGGCGTGAATGCATCCGTGGTTGAAGCTGCCCGTGCTTTTGGTGCGAACCCCCGTCAGATTCTGTTCAAGGTCGAACTGCCGTTGGCGACACCGACCATTCTGGCTGGCGTCAACCAAACCATCATGTTGTCGCTGTCCATGGTCGTGATTGCATCGATGATTTCCGTCAAAGGGCTGGGCAACGAGGTTTTGCGTGCCATGGGTCGTCTGGATGCAGGCAAGGCGCTGGTTGGCGGCTTGGGCATCGTGATCCTGGCCATCGTACTCGACAGAATTACGCAAGGCATGGGGCAGTCCGGTCGCGAACGCGGCCATCGCCACTGGTGGCAAACCGGACCAGTGGGCGCGGTGATGCGCGTCTTTAACAAAACCTGAACTTCACAATTCAACAAAACCCTAGGGAGGGAAATTCTATGCTCAAAACAAAAGCGATCGCGGCCTTTGCAGCGACCACAATGCTGACCAGCGTTGCATTTGCGTCTAACAAGCCGGGCGAAGGCGTGACCGTTCGCCCTGTGATGGCGCCATCGGTCGAAGAAATCTTCCAACATCGCATCTTGTTTGCCGCACTCGAGGACCTGGGTTACGAGATCGCTGATCCGCAGGAAGTTGAATACCAGACGATCCACCTGGCCCTGGGTACCGGGGACGGTGACTTCACGGCCGTGCACTGGAACAAGCTGCACGACACGTTTTATCAGGAATCCGGTGGCGATGACGTTCTGGAAAAAGTTGGTACGCTGATTGACGGCGCGCTACAGGGCTATCTTGTCAACAAGTCGGCTTATGATGCGGGCGTTCAGAATCTTGGCGACCTGAAAAACCCGGAAAAGGCCAAGCTTTTCGACGCCGATGGCGACGGCAAAGCTGATCTGGCGGGTTGCGTGCCGGGTTGGGGTTGTGAGCGTGTGATCGAACATCAGTTGGATGAGTTCGGACTGCGCGACACCATTGCCCACAATCAAGGCGCTTACAACGCCATCATCGCAGACACGATCGCTCGCAACGCTGCAGGCGAAAACGTTCTGTACTATACATGGACACCGTACTGGGTGTCAGGTGCGCTGGTTCCGGGCGAAGATGTGGAATGGCTGGCTGTTCCCTATTCCTCTCTTCCGGATGGGGCCACTGCAGAAACAACCTTCGACGGTAAAGATCTGGGTTTTGCAGTAGACAGTATTCGTGTTGTCGCCACAGATGACTTTCTGAACGCCAACCCCGCGGCAGCCAAGTTGTTCGAGGTAGCCAAGATCGACATCAACGACATCTCAGCGCAGAACAAGATGGTGTCTGATGGTGAAGACGGCTCGGACGATATCGACCGTCACGTCGAAGCCTGGATCGAGGCTAACCGCGAAACTTACAACAGCTGGCTTGAAGCGGCGCAGGCTGCTGCTCAATAATCAAGTCTATCAGCCAAACTGGGATCTGCGCGGGCTGAAGCTCGCGCAGTTTCTTTCTGAGGGTGACGTAATCATGATCCAAGCTCAGACGCAGCACTACAACTTCATGCTGGTCGAGGAATTCTCGCATCTGGCGTTTTCCTGTGCGGTCGAACCATTGCGCATTGCCAACCTTGTCAGCGGGCACGAGTTGTACAAATGGACCTTTGCTTCGGAGCAAGGGGAAAAGGCCGTTTGTTCAAACGGATCTGTCACTTTGGTGCATTCAGGGTTCGATCTACTTCCCAAATGCGATCAGATTTTTGTGCTTTCAGGTATACACATGCGCAATCACGTGTCGCGTTCTTTGCTGAGCAGTCTGCGGCGCGAGCGTGCCAAGGGAACAGCGATCGGCGCATTGTGTTCGGGCGCTTGGGTGCTTGCCGAGGCCGGGTTTCTGGATGGCATGCAAGCCGCGATCCATTGGGAATACCATGATGCCTTTATGGAGGCGTTTCAGGAGGTGAACCTGGTCCGCAGCGTCTTTGTGGCTGATGAAAAACACGTCACAGCTTCGGGCGGCACGGCTACTGCAGATCTGATGTTGCATCTGATCGAGCGTGACCACGGCTATGACCTGTCTGTCGCCGTGGCGGATCAGATGGTTTACAACGCGGTCCGGAATGCAACAGCCGAACAACGCGTTTCTCTTCAGTCGCGCAACGGAATGCGGAATACGCATTTGGCAAAGGCGATCCAGATCATGCACGATCGCATCGAAAACCCGGTTTCGCCATCCGTCATCGCCGAGCAACTTGGGATTTCGACCAGGCAACTTGAACGTTTATTCGGGAAATACCTCAACGCATCGCCGAAAAAGTACTTTATGGAGATGCGATTGGAACGCGCGCGCCACCTTCTCATACAGACTGAGGCATCAGTAACGGATGTCGCTTTTGCTTGCGGCTTTGAAAGTGCAGGCCATTTTTCCCGCGTATACAGGGCGGCATTTGGCGTAACACCAATGCTGCAACGAGGACGACTGGACTGAGATACGGCTGTATCTTCGATCAACCCAGATAGTACAGGTTCCTGCCTTCGCGCTGTTGCTTACCGAACTGTCGTTTGGCATGCAGCAAAGGCAGTAAACAGTTTTCATCCGGCAAAGATCGGGATACGCAAGCAATCCTTGGATTCCGCCGGGTTGGCATCATGCCTCACATGCATAAACTGTTACCTTTTCGGATAACGGGTAAGGGCTCGTTCGACCAATTGAAGCGCCTGGCAGGGGATGGTGGCAGTGAGCCTAACTTCGTCAGCTTTCCACGCTGTATTTTCTTCTGATCTGGTGGGAGTTTAGAGCCCATAGGCTGCTCGAAGACCTTCCAGGATTTGGGCGCAACTCAATTTCCAAATAAAACGCCTCTTGCTGATTGTTATACAATAACATAACAAACATGTGTGCGGATTGTAGGAAGTCAGATCCCGCCTGCCCGACGATCCGTCCGATCCATCCAGATGAGGAATACACTTCATGCTAGACACCCGCCTTCCTGTCACCGTCCTCTCCGGCTTCCTCGGTGCTGGTAAGACAACTCTTCTGAACCGCGTGCTGAACAATCGTGACGGGCGACGGGTCGCTGTAATTGTTAACGACATGTCCGAGGTCAACATCGACGCCGACCTTGTGCGCGCCGATACAGAGCTATCCCGCACGGACGAAACGCTGGTGGAGATGTCCAACGGTTGCATCTGTTGTACGCTTCGCGACGATCTTCTGGATGAGGTCAGGAGATTGGCAACCGAGAATCGGTTTGACTATTTGCTAATTGAATCAACCGGAATTTCCGAACCACTACCCGTCGCTGCTACCTTCGATTTTCGGGACGCCGATGGAAATAGCCTCTCGGATGTTTCGCGATTAGACACCATGGTCACCGTTGTTGACGCTGTGAATCTGCTAAGAGATTTTTCCAGCCACGACTTCCTGAGTGACCGTGGTGAGGTGCTTGGCGAAGAAGACGAGCGCACTCTGGTTCATCTGCTTACAGACCAGATCGAGTTTGCGGACGTTGTGATTCTGAACAAAATCACTGATGCCGGGCCTGATCGTGTGGATGCAGCACGCAAGATCATCCGGAGTCTGAATGCTGATGCTCAGATCGTTGAGACCGACCACTCTGATGTACCCGCAGATGCAATTCTGGATACCGGCCTTTTCGATTTCGAGAAAGCGCATGAACACCCAATGTGGGCCAAAGAGCTTTATGGGTTTGCGGACCATGTTCCCGAGACTGAAGAATATGGAGTAACAAGTTTCGTCTACCGCGCACGGCAGCCGTTCGTACCTGAAAAAATTCTGACTGTTCTGAACGGGGAACTGCCCGGAGTAATCCGCGCCAAGGGTCATTTCTGGATTGCCACCCGTCCGGATTGGGTTGCCGAGTTTTCACTCGCCGGCTCTTTGTCTTCAGTCAAACCGCTTGGAACGTGGTGGGCAACTGTTCCGGAAGACCGGCGCCCGGATCACGAAAGCGCCCGCGCTTACATGGAGGCACACTGGCAAGAGCCATGGGGCGACCGGCGGCAGGAAATCGTGTTCATCGGAAGCGGCATAGATTGGCCAACTCTAAAGGCCCGGTTAGACGCAGCCTTGCTGCCCACGCAGGTTGCAGACCGACCCGAGAACTTACCAAACCTGCCCGATCCGTTCCCCCTGTGGCGACGCGCCGAGGCCGCAGCATGAACTATGCTCGTGAGATCATCGAAGATGCCGCAATCGGCGTCGGTGTCGCGGAAACGCCTGAGGGTTTGTCAGCAATCCATCACCCCGGTTGTGCTGCTGTGGTCTGGCGCAGGAACCCCGTGCACAGCTTTCAATCGTGGATCGACAGAATACCGCCTGAAAACCTGCCAAAAGCGCGATTGGTCCTGCGCCCGCGATCTATTCGGCAGGCGGTTGCTGAAATATGTGAACTCTCCGGAACTCCAAAAGCCCAAGAATGCGACCGCTTGATTGATGACGTCACCGCGCTGTCGGAGATCTTCGCAGGTTTGATGAGCGCAGAATGGCTGCGCCTGCGCTTAGATGTCGTGACCACGAATGCCTGTCGTAGGTTTCACATAGATGCGGTCACTGCCCGCCTCGTCTGCACGTATCGCGGCACGGGTACTCAATATGGCATCTCCACCGACGGAGATGATCCAGGTCGCGTCTTCACAGTTCCCACTGCTGCACCAATAATATTGCGAGGAACACGCTGGCCTGAACAACCGAGGTCAGGCCTTTTGCATCGCTCGCCACCTATTGAAGGGTCCGGAGAAACGCGACTTGTGCTTGTCCTTGATCCGGTCGCAGATCCTGACGACGAATTCGACCAAGTCTTGATACACTGACTCAGTAAAAAAGACGGTCTTATCGAAACCGATCTGGTATTGGGAACGGAATTTGGCCCAATGCAAGGTGATCGCTTTGTTGCGATCACCTTGATTTTCTACTCGGTGCTGGACGTCCAGAATGCGCGATTGGCGAAGTGCCGCACATGCAAAGGACTGAAGTTTGGTCACTGGGGTTTTGGGCTCCGACCTAACCCTCTGACCGGAGATCAAATTCCTCGCGGTGCTAGGCTCGAGCTTCCAAGGCGCGGATTCATATCCAAGCAGGTGTTCCACATAACCTAAACATATAAATACTTCCTAACCTGCTTGGGCCGCATTTTTGTATTGTGGTCAAGTAACTCCTAAATTGGAAACTCCAAGTCCGCTCGCACCAAAGCCATTTCGGCTGACAATTCTGCACGGTTCAATTTGCTGCATTATGCCCGGATCAACTCGCGACCCCGAACGCTCTTCGAATTGCATCCGCCATCGCTCCGCAAATCTCGGAATCGATGTTCTGACCATATTCAATCACCAGCTTGGATGCAGGCAGCTTGGGAAATCCGTTCTCAGTGGTCAGTTGCACCATGTCGGCCGTCAGCATGTCCGCATTCAAAACACCAATAGCCACACCTGCCCGAACGGCTGCGGCTACGCCGGTGGCGCTTTCACTGGAATAGACAACCCGGTAGTTGCGGCCGCTTTCAATTAGCGCATTCACCGCCACGTCGCGCCACCAGCAGTCGCGGTCAAACAAGGCAACAGGCAATGGGTCTGCTTCGTGAACGGCATGTGCCCGTGACGTTGCCCAGACAATGTGCTCATCTTTCAACGACTCCATGTTGGGACCCAGCTCTGCAACCTCATGAACCGCGATATCCATTTGCCCCGACGCCAGAGCAACCGAATACCCTGTACTTAGTGAGCGCTGCACGTTGAGTTCAACTTTGGGATTTTCTCGGGCGAAATCTGCGATGATTTCAGACAACAATTCAGAACTATGATCGTCGGGGATACCAATTCGAAGTACCCCGGTCAGTTCCTTTCCGGTCAATTCCGCAAAGATGTCATTGAGGTCTCCGACGACCTTTCTGGCAACGGGTTCAAGCTTTTCACCGGCAGTTGTCAGGCGCACGCCTCGCCCGTGACGCACAAATACGTCTTGGCCCAGAAGCTCCTCCAGCTTTCGGATTTGCATACTGGCGGCAGACTGAGTGCGGTGAATTCTCTCCGCACCCGCCAGAATGCTGCCGGTATCCGTGACAGCAAGAAAGGTCCTGAGCAGATCGCTATCCAGATGCGGCATCGTAAGATTTCGTAATTTCTTATATCTGCGTTTAAAACTATTCGTTTTTCAGATTTCTTTCAAGTTGCTACCTATGATGCAGCCCTTGAAAGGAAGTGCCATGGCGAACGACTGCGCCCTTAACTCCAGAAACTCTACAGCGAAAATCCTGATTGTTGCGGCGTTAGTCTCCGTGGGTGCAATCTCTATCGCCTTTCCCACAAAAGCCCTCGAAACATTTGAGTTTGTAGCAATCAGCCTGCTTCAGGTTTCGCCTCTTGTTATACCCGGCATTCTGATAGCGGCCTGGGTCAGCGCCAGCGGTGCCGGCAGTCGTATCGCCGAGGTGTTCAACGGAAACCTGTTCAAAACAATTGTTGCAGCCTCCTTGATCGGAGCGGTCACTCCGGTCTGCGGTGTCACCGTTCTGCCCTTGATGGCCGGATTGCTGGCTGCAGGTGTGCCGCTTGCACCGGTCATGGCATTCTGGCTGTCGTCGCCAGTCACCGATCCGGCCATGCTGGCTACAACCGCCGCAACCTTGGGGATGAGCTTTGCCATCGGCAAGACCCTCGCCGCGATGGCGATGGGTTTGTTTGGTGGAGGCGTAACCGCTCTGCTCATCAACCGGTCTTGGGCCCAGTCAGCACTACGCGACAATGCCTTGGTCGGAAGCCTCGGGCGGGTTTGCCAGGCAGATGAAATCGAATGGGCTGTCTGGCGGTCACCTAAACATCGCACTCACTTTCGAACCGAGTTCATCGCCATTTCACGTCTTGTCCTGATTTGCCTGATCCCCGCCTTCGCCGCCGAATTTGTTCTGCAAAGCCTGCTGGAGCCCCAAGCTCTTTCTTCTTACGTGGGTGGCGATGTGTGGTGGGCCATTCCGCTGGCGGTGTTTGTTGGCGCGCCTGCCTATCTGGATGGATACGCTGCTTTGCCGCTGACCCGCTCCCTCATGGACCATGGCATGTCATCCGGTGCAGCCATGGCGTTTCTGGTATCCGGTGGCGTCGTGAGTATCTGGGGTGCGATGGCAATCTTTCCAGTGCTGAAGTTAAAGCCGTTTTTGCTCTACCTCTCCCTTGCGGTAACCGGTTCAATGGCGGCAGGTTGGATCTTTGGGTTAGTCGTTTAACACTGCGATGACTGGCGCCCCACAGGAGCACTGAGTGTTCTGAATCAAACCTGAGTGCCAGCGCCGCGAAAAGTAGCTTTGTTACGCCCATTCACGATTGGCCAACTAATCCTGAATCTCCGGTTTGCGACGCGCTGCACAAACGAAATGCCGATGTTTGGCCGACGGCGGTGATGGTCTCAAAGAACTTGTAAAGGCTCACCCTAGAGAATGGCGGCAGCAAGCCCACTTCGACGAGTAAGGCGAGATGGACGAATGCTTGCTTTGCCAGCTTGCGCCTTATCTTCGTCTCAAAGTCAAAATAACGTGCCGGGCGAGCGTACTAGTCCCACGAGCTTGGGTTTTCGGAGACCGTCCAATGCGTGTTACGACCAATGGGGTTATCGTAATTGGGGTGGTAACCATGATAGCAATCATGGTCGCTGCAATCGCGTATCAACAATTCTCTTGGTGGGTTTTCCCCTTCGGATTGTTGTTTCTTACAATCTTCGCCGGAATCCTGTGGTTATGTTTCTTGGATCACCGCGAAGACAGATTTCGCCGCGCATCCGAAGGTAAATTTCCAGATGAGCCCTGGATGAGAAGCAAGAGGTGGCGGACAGACAACATGACGTCTCGAAGCAAACCGGAATTCTGGGGAAGTCTGGCGTTCACTCTTATTTTGGGAGTGTTTGCCCTCTCCGGCATTGTTTCCTTGCAAGCAGGACTACCCGAAGGAAACTATTGGGTACTGCTCAACCTTATTCCGATTGTAGGTGCGCTCTACTTCGCGCTCAGCACCTATTTTGCCTGGAGAACATGGAGGCTAGAGCGGTACGTCAACCTGATTTCCGAGACCCGACCTGCATGGATAGGTTCAAAGTTCTCGGCAGTGATTAAAGTGGTTGGTGTTCGGCGGACTGACCAAGTCGAAGCGTGGTTGGAGCACCTGAAAGTCGTACGCCGAGAAGAAAGTGATGGAGTCGCTTTTGAGAAAGTCGTGGATCAAAAACTAACAGGTCAGACGGAAGAGATGAGTGGCGGCCAGATAAGAATCTCTGTCGACATCCCCGAAAATACCCCTGCCACTTCTTGGAACGATGATGAGCAAGAAAGCTGGTGGGATTTTGTTATCGTAGTTGGTCTGCCCGAAAAGAAGATCACTTTGAGGTACGAAGTACCTGTCGCCGACCCAGCATTACATTAACTCTCCAGAAGCTAACGCAACCCGGCCGTTGCAAATGAGAGCGGTCGTTTGGCGGCCGCAAAGAACGGTGGGTTTGTAGGCTCACTTGCCATGTGTACCTGGTCCTGAATGACCGGAATCTGCGGTTCGCGACCTACTGCACACGCGAATGACTGATGTCTGATCGACGGCGGCAATGGCCTCAGAGCTGCCCTTGCACTATAGCCGGTTTGCGGCGCTACCATTCAAGCCGTGGCGCATTGCTTACATCGACAGTTATTGCGCTACTATCGTCAGAAATGCTCCATGGCAAAACCTGAAGGTCCACTTCAGTTGGTCCTTTTCCGACCCTACCCCAAAGATCAAAATGAACATTTTGGCATGGGTCGTAGAAACCACCCAAGTCTCCTGCATCTGGCCGTACGATGCAGCCGTATCCGCCAGTGTTGATTGGACTCACGACAAACCACTCAAACCTCAAAACGCGGTCGGGTTCGATTTCTATCTCTTCGTTAGCCCGAACTTCCTCGAAAAGGCTCGCATTGCTGTTGAACTCAAAACCAAGGAGCTCAAGCGCCTGAACTTTCTGCTCGAAATTTCGCCGCCAGATAATCACTGGAACTTCGTCAAGCCTGAACATTGCAGACTGGCCGGGTTCAAAGTTCCCCACGTCCAAAGTGTAGACAGCAGGCCGTGGAACGCTTGCGACGTCTGCAGAAGGCAGCAATGCCTGAAACAGGTAGTAAACTCCCGCCATGAAAGTTAAAAACAACCATCCGCCTGTTGCGTAGTACAAGAAGTCTTTTTTCAATTTAGTTGGTTACTGTATTGTGTGATCCGGGTGTGTTCCTGTTAGTCGTGTCGAAGGCTTAGCCCTGAGTCAAGAAAGCGGTGTTACTAAGACTGTATTGTAGAACAGCTTTGCGGAGTGGGTTCGGACTTGTGTAGAACACTACGGCTCAGAGCTACCATCGGAAGACTTGTAACCGGCATAAAACCGGTCGGTGATGCCCAGAGTCTGGTGAGTGTCGTTCGCAATTTGCGTTACGAGCAATAAACTAAAATGTTGTCCATGGAGTATCTGGGCTCGTCCTGGTTGCCTATGCCTGCTGCCGAGAACGACGGTTATGAGCTCGAGTGACCGGTGCTGCGTTAAGGTTAAGAATGAATGTCGGCTTTGTGTTCAGCACGTCACGCTTGGCTTCGATTTGACAATACCGCGCTTGGGTGGTGACGTTTGCTGGATGACTGGTATTGGACAGGACGTTCGTCAGTATGGAGGCAAAACCTCTCGGGTCGTCGTGCTTCACGGAGGACCAGGGGGCGCGGGCGAGATCGAACCCCTTGCACGGGAGTTGGGCAAAAGAGGCCATTCTGTCTTGGAACCTTTTAAGACCCGTCACTCGGCTGATGGACAGGTGGACGAACTCACAGCCCAGATCGAAGCACATTGTTCGCCACCTGTGACACTTATCGGATGGTCCTGGGGCGCATGGCTCGGATGCTTGTTTTCTGCACGCTATAGAACTTTGGTGCACAATCTCATCCTTCTGGGCAGCGGACCGTTTGAAGCGCGTTTTGCCTCTGCTATTCGAACGACGAAAAACTCCCGTTTGACGAATAAGCAGCGGTCGGAACTGAACATGCTTGGCGCTTCGGAAGGTAATATCAAAGACGTTGCAAGGTTTATCGAACTCAGTGATCTGGCAGATACCTATGCGCGTGATTCATCGTCCCCTCCAACCGTTGTTTTCGATGGCGAAATTCACGCAGCGGTCTGGCGCGAAGCGGATGAGATGCGCACTAACGGCTCACTGCTAGAGGCCATCGCGACCATTCAGTGCCCTGTCCTCGCAATCCATGGCGATTATGATCCAAGACCATCGGAAGGCGTTCAGATTCCATTGTTGACGGCGCTTCCATGGGCAAAGTTCGTCGAACTTGAACGTTGTGGACATAAGCCATGGCAGGAAATTCATGCCAAAGAAGAATTCTACCGATTGATCGATAACGCGATCATCTGAACCACTTCGCAGCAGAAACTCGTGCTAAGGCAGCGATAGTTCACTTCATCCGCATCACAGCTGTTTGTGAGTCACACTGTTTACTCCGGTATACGCCTATTGCGGCCTGCCGCTTCGGGAGAATACGCTGAGTACGACTACCGATCGATTTGGGTTTGGCGGGACTACCCTAGCATGCAACAGAGAACAGTGGCCTTGGCCTGTGTTGACTTATTCTGAGCTGCGGCTGACGATTCAACCAAACAAAATAGCAAGTGCGAGAAAAGCTAATGGCAAAAAGTCTCGATGATCCTTCCGCTGTCGCCGCACACTTTGTTAAAGCCTTCGATGTTGCGGATCGTGATCGCATCGTCGCATGTTTGGCCAAAGATCTCGTAGCTGAAATAACCCAACCCGATGGCAGCACCAAACAAGTCCATGGGCGAGACGGATACATGAGATCCATAGACGCAATGGATATCGCAACAGTTCGCCCAAGTATCAAGGCGACGCAAATCGCGCCTGTTTCTTCCGATCAGGTGATGGCGATGGTTGAAATTCGAGCGAAACGCAAAGGCCGGACACTTCACAATTTTGCGGCCTTTCTTATGTCGGTCAGCAAAGGCCAGATCACACGCATTTGGATGGTTGAAGCCCTACCCGCCGAAAGTGATTCATTCTGGAAATCCTAACCAACAAGAGCGAAAGCATTGGCGCGAGTTTTGAAACCCAAATAAGCTAGTTTGTTACTTGCACGCTCAAGTTCGAGAAATCCCCTCTTTTCAAGTCACGCTTCTTGATTGTGATCACCAGATTATTAACGTCTCCGAACATCCAACCAATCAGATCGCTCGAAGGCAATTCGAGCAGGGTTACTTCCTGTCGGCTGTTGAACTGGTGAACATAACCCCATGGCGTATGGCCCATACCCCCCATTTCATGACGGGCTTGGGCAGCCCAAACCTCTTCGCAGTCTGAAATGAGTGCATCGGACAATTGCTCGTCCTGCTGCAAATAAGGGGCTTTCGCAGCGTCTAACAATTCACTTTCAAACGAATAAATCCAGTTGGGTGACGCTTTTGGGTCATGTGTCGTGAGAGGCAACTCAAATACCTTCACACCTTCTTTCATGCGTTCAACGTGAGAAATTGTCCACGGCGGTGTCTTTACATACATCCAATTCAGTTGACTCAGCTCAGTCGTAAACTGCGAAATTTTTTCCTGTGAAAAATCGCCGCTTAACGCCATCTTGTCCACTTCAGACTTTATCGCCTTTAGCTTTTTGACAACTTTGGGTCCATTCTCAGACCGAAACTTAAATGATTCAATTAAGGCGAATTGATTTTCGTAGTCGAAAGTCATCTTTGCAATTTCATCAATTGGATCGCCGTTCTTTTTTGCCTGCTCAACACGCCTTTTCATTGCTCCGATACTTTCGGGCTTCAAATGATCTGGCAGGTCGCCAGTGGCGATCATCGATTCTACAAAAGAGAGCGCCTTATCGATCATCGTCTGAGTCGATGGCCAATCGAATGGCAACCGGTGCTTTTCAACGATATCATGGCGTTCTTTGTAGCGTTCGTTGGTGATTTTACACCGACCGTATAAATGCGGATCATCCTGCCCCAGTCGAACAGGCACGATATCCACCGGCCAACGTGTAAAACGCCAAGTGCGATTTGGGGCCCGTCGAGAGTGGTCAATTCCCAGAATGTAACACTCTTGATCGACTTCAGGTGAGGGAACAAAAGGACCGGCTTGATCGAAGTGAAGTGCCGTTAACTTAAAGCTCACGGGATCAAGAAAGATCGCAAGCCAACCTTCGCGTGGACCAAGCCCTTGCCAAAGATCTTCTGGCAACTTGCCACAATTGATTTGTGCCAAAAGCTGCGTTGGGGAATCCAGTATGGGCCAGCTCGTCCCAATGGGCAAACATGCCCCCCCGCCGATCCAACCTGCCGCTGCATCAACGTCCCGCACTGGTACTTGAGGTACCAGACGAACAGATAGTGGCTCGTTGCCACGGGCCGCGCGCAAATCCGCTTCATACTGAATTTGTGACAACATATCCGAGGCTGCGTTGGCGACGAAATTTTCGCCTTCATCAGATTGCCTTTGAGTATTGCGCTTACGGCCAAGTGTTTTTCGGAAGAATTGCCTTAATTGCGATGTTAGAAATTTTTGCTCAGACACTATACTTATTCGCCTCCGCCCAATCCGCTCATAAGTGGTTGATCGTTTCGCCAACCTGCTCGAGCAACCTAACGCCAGGGTCGGGGTTCGTCGAGCAACATGAGCTATTGATTAGTGATCTAGACGAGACTCAAGTTGGTCAGGTTTCAAGTTCAGCGGCAGTGATGGGCTCTGTTCTTCCACTGGGATTGATGCGGCATCCTTTTCCATTTGTGCTTTGACCCACAAAACGCGGCCCAAACATGCGTCGATACAGCCCTCCTGCCAGTGACACGATCGACACGAGCAAAGGCGTCTGGCTAATAACTGCTACCGTCACTTTGAGGTCGGCTAGTCAGCAGGATTAAAAGCAGGAATGAGAGATTCAGCGCAACATTAACCGGCGCCCCCACCAACACAGAGCCAGCGCTGTCTGTACAAAACCAAACCCACGCGGTGATCTTTGCCACTTTGGCCGCCACAGTAGACGACACGGGCGCGACATAGGTTCCCAAGGCCCATTGCATCGCTCCCAACCCGGCGGTCAGGCCGCCGACAATCGCAAGCAACAATGGCGATGGGACCACTATGTCAGATGGAACAGAATGGATCGGCCAATACGCCACTGTCAGAAAGATATGAGCAATTACGTGCAAAGCTGGTAGTGCGGTCAGTGCAAACAGAACTCCGGTGACAATCAGAACTGTGCCGGACAGGCGCATGGCGGTTTGTTGCGGGGTCATGACATCCTCCTTCAGATGATGTCTTTCATGCGGCTGGTGCTGGTTAGAAATCAATTACGTCAGAGGTAAGTGATTTCTGTTCACACGGTTGCTAAACTCGACCGATGACTCCGTATCCCAGTTTACTGAAAGAATGGCGGAAACGTCGGCGAATGAGCCAACTTGATCTGGCGACCGAAGCCGATGTGAGTGCGCGCCATATTTCGTTTCTCGAAACCGGCCGGTCCCGACCCAGCCCGGATATGATCCTACATCTGTCGGACGTCATGGATATTCCTGTCGATGCCAGAAACCAGATGATGCGAGCGGAAGGATTTGCCGCTCGGTTTGCCGCGACCCCCCTTGATGACGACGCCATGGCCCCAATCCGCGATGCGGTTGAATGGACGCTAAAACGGCATGAACCGTATCCAGGGATGGTGCTGGATCGGGTCTGGAGGATCGTCAGGTTGAACAGATCCGCCAAAGTGCTTTTTGCACCACTTGGGATCGAAACCGGGCAAAACCTGCTGTCGCTTGTGACGGATCCGGTTATGGCGGAGCTTGTAGAGAATTGGCCTGAGGTCGCCCATCATACGATGCTGCGACTGCGCTCGGAAAGCGCGAATGCCGGCGGGTTGCCTGAGTTGGATGCGGCCGCAAGGGCGCTTGCACCATACGCGAAAACTCACAGGGACAGGGCCATTGGGCCAACGGTTCCTGCGGTCTATCGCTTTGGAAATCAGCGGGTTTCTATGTTTGGCACCATCGCACAATTCAGCACGGTCACAGATGTGACGCTTGACGACCTGAAGATCGAGTTGTTCTTCCCCTCTGACGAAGCAAGCGCTGCTTTTCTTCGGTCGATTTCCGCTTCGGGAGATGGTTGACGGGAGTTAATCGAGCGCCCGGTTGCAGCAGCACTCATATTTCTCGGACTGATGATAGTTGTTTGCCTAAATACGAACACCGGCAGTTTGTCAGCAAGTAATTCCTGTATTGAGGCAGATGTTCGACGACATCTCAGAATGTGGTGTGACCATCGCCGGTTT
Organism: Roseibium sp. RKSG952; assembly: GCF_009711355.1. Taxonomy (NCBI): domain Bacteria; kingdom Pseudomonadati; phylum Pseudomonadota; class Alphaproteobacteria; order Hyphomicrobiales; family Stappiaceae; genus Roseibium; species Roseibium sp. RKSG952. The sequence goes on from NZ_SMMF01000959.1 coordinate 27,376, forward strand.
AAAACGCCCATGCAACTTGCACCGAGCATGCAGTGACACGGTCTCCATCCAGAGAAACCGCAACAAGGATGTTCATATACATTTCGCTGCAAGCCCCTGCCGAGAGAGCAATCAACGGCTCGAAGACATAGACTTCGGACCTTCAGGCCGTTGAATTATAGCCCGCAGTATTGTCGAGAAGAGAGCTGTCGGGCTGGGGGTGTTTTCTTACGCTTCCACGAACATGTCTTTGTATTGATCACGCAGGATGTTCTTTTGAACCTTGCCCATGGTGTTACGTGGCAGCTCATCCATCAGGATCAACTGGCGGGGGTGCTTGAATCGCGCGAGGCTGTTGCACACTGCAGCCTGCATTTCTTCAAGGTTGGGGGCCTCACCCGGCTCAGCTACAACCACACCAAGAACCGTTTCACCGAAGTCCGGGTGGGGCACACCGACTACCGCACTTTCCAGCACTCCTGGCTGGTTATCCAGCACAAGCTCAATTTCCTTGGGATAGATGTTGTAGCCACCAGAGATGATCAGGTCCTTGTTGCGGCCAACGATATGAACATAGCCGTCCTCGTCGATCCGGCCCAGATCACCTGTGATGAAGAACCCGTTTTCACGCAGTTCAGCAGCGGTTTTTTCGGGCATTTGCCAATAGCCCTTGAATACGTTTGGCCCACGCACCTCGATCTCACCGATCTCACCCTGTGGAAGGCCATTGCCATCAGTGTCGCAGATTTTCAGTTCGACCCCCGGCAGCGGGAAACCCACCGTACCTGCACGGCGCTCACCTTCGTAAGGGTTCGAGGTATTCATGTTGGTCTCGGTCATACCATAGCGTTCGAGGATGCGATGGCCGGTACGATCCTCAAACTGCACGTGTGTTTCCGCCAGCAGCGGCGCGGAACCGGAAACAAACAGACGCATATCCGCAGCCAGTTCCCTTGTGAATCGGTCATCATCCAACAAGCGGGTGTAGAAGGTCGGCACACCCATCATTGTAGTGGCTTGCGGCATCCGCCCGATGATCTCATCAAGATCAAATTTGGGCAAGAATACGATGCTGCTGCCAGCCGCCAGTGTGACATTGGTCGCCACAAACAGCCCGTGAGTATGAAAGATCGGAAGCGCGTGCAGCAACACGTCATCGGAAGTGAAACGCCATTCTGTGACCAACGTTTGTGCATTCGACAACAGGTTGTTCTGGGTCAGCATCGCACCTTTGGACCGGCCCGTAGTGCCCGAAGTATAAAGAAACGCCGCCAAGTCTTTACCGTCTCGATCAACGGTTTCAAAGCTGGCTGGCATTGCTGCAGCCTGGTCCATCAGTGAACCCGAGCCATCGGCGTTCAGCGTTTCGACCTTTGCGCCCAATTGCGCGCCGACCGGGGCAAGCTTCGTTTCGTTTCTGCTGTCGCATACGATCAGAGAAGCACCACTGTTTTCAATGAAATAGGTCAGCTCATCCACCGTGTAGGCAGTGTTGAGCGGCAGGAACACCAGACCGGCTTGCGCACAGGCCGCATAGAGCGCCAGCGCTTCGGGTGATTTCTCGATCTGCGCCGCGACCCGGTCGCCGGGCTTCAGACCTAATTGGGTTGCCACGTGCGCTATCTGCGCAGCCGTACCCAGAAAGTCCTGATGCGTGATAGTTGACCCGTCAAGCAGGTGCAAAAAAGGTGTGTCTCTACCAGCATGAATGCCAAACAAACCGTCATAGAGAGGATTGGCCATAAGGTTTACCTTTCTTGTGTCGTATGAAGAGAGATTGATGCCGCAAACGACTTGACCTCGGACGAAGCGATGATCGAGCGTGTGTTGGCAAAATCTTCGTGGTTCTGGGCTACGCGGGCCAGGTCATAGAGGTAGTTGACCATAATGCCGCCAGACTGGGCGCGCCCCTTGTCAGAAGTATCGGCATCGGCATGAACAGCATGGACCAGCGCGCCATTACCCAAATGGAACCGAGCCACTGGGTCGAAAGGCAGATCTCCCCGGCCTTTGGCGTTCAACAGGTAGTGTGCGGCCAGCGCCTTCATTTGATCGGGTTGTTCGATGTCCCAATCGAGACCTTCCTGAGACAGCCACCGGGTCAATCCCGGAATCGGTGACAGGGTGACAAAAGTCTTCAACTCTGACAGCTCTGTCGCCAGATCCGACGCCACCTGCTTGATGAGAGAGTTGCCGAACGAGATGCTGGCCAGACCCGCCTGACAATTCGAGATCGAGTAGAACACGGCTGTGTCAGCCTGCTCTGCAGGCATCGGATCGCGATCCTCGGCAAGAAGCGCCTGAACCGATCCGGGAATGCCGCTGTTCAGAGCGACTTCGACAAAAATTAGCGGCTCATCAGGCATCGAGGGGTGGAAGAAGGCGAAACAGCGCCTGTCGGTGGGTTCCAGCCTACGGCGCAGGTCATCCCAGCTGTCGATGGCGTGCACCGCCTCATAAGCGATGATTTTTTCCAAGATATGTGCCGGGCTTTCCCAATTGATCGGACGCAGGACCAGAAAGCCCCGGTTGAACCAGCTGGCAAACAGGTGCCGAAAATCCAAATCCAGCGCCTGCAATTCGGGTTCCTTGCCGCCCAGCCGCAGCAGATCGGCACGCATCTGCACCAACGCTCCGGTCGCACCGGGCACCCGGTTCAGTCGACGGATCAGCTCTTGCCGGGCCGGTTCCACCGCAGCTGCAAAGCTGCGATAGGTTGCTTTCGATGGGTCGCGCTCGTATTCGTCCAGTGACGAACGCACCGCCTCGGGATCGATATTCATCGCTGTGGCGAGATACCGGAAGAACTCCAGTTTTTCGTCATCCCCCAGCGTGTCGAACCGGTTGAGTATCTCTTCGGCCAACGCCAACCCAGATGTTTCCCCCGCCGACCCAACCAGCGCGGCGGCCAGTTCGGACAGCGGGCGGCCGTCAAGTGCTGCCGCGCCCGAGCGACGATACCGCCGCTCAAATACGGTTGAAAGAAGATCGGCCAGCAGAGTCATACCGCTGCCCCCATCACCAGATCAGGCAGCCACGTGGCGAGGCTCGGGAACAAGCACAGCAGGACTATCGCGACCACCATACAGGCCACGAAAGGCAGTGATCCAGTCAGGATGGTTTTCAGTGAGATATCCGGCGCAATGCCGTTGATCACATAAAGGTTCAGGCCGACGGGGGGTGAGATCAGGCCGATCTCCATGTTGATCGTCAGCACGACCGCGAACCAGATCGGGTCAAATCCAGCGGTGGTGATGATCGGCAGCAGGATCGGGGCCGCCATCAGGATCACGGCCACAGGTGGCAGGAAGAACCCGGCGATCAGCAGGAACACGTTGACCGCACCCATCAGAACCCAGCGGTTCACGTCCAGTGTGCCGATCCACTCCGCAATCGCCTGCGTGATGAACAGCGAGCTGAGCATATAAGAAAAAACCCCAGCGGCGGCGATGATGAACAGGATCATCACGCTTTCCTTGGTGCTATCGCGCAGCACGACCCAGATATCCTTGGGATTCCAAAGCTTGTAGATGATCATCGCAATCATCAGGCAAAGCAGCGCGCCAACGGCGGCAGTCTCCGACGGCGTGGCGATACCGCCATACATGGCATAGAGCACACCAAGAATAATGCCGAGGAAAGGCAGGACGCGCGGCAGGATCTCGAAGCGTTCACTCCAGGTGTAGCTACCGGAACCCAGGCGGGTCGCATCGCCGGATTTCCAGGTCGAATACAGCGACCAGGCCATGAACAGACCCACCAGCATCAGCCCGGGGATTACGCCCGCCAGAAACAGGCGGCCAATCGAGGTCTCGGTGGCGATACCATAGACGATCATCGTGACCGACGGCGGGATCAGGATGCCCAGTGTGCCACCTGCGGCGATTGAACCGGCGGCCACACCGTCAGGATAGCCACGCTTGCGCATTTCGGGGATGCCCATCTTACCGATGGCAGCACAGGTGGCGGGCGATGAACCGGACATGGCGGCGAACAAAGCGCATGCACCAAGGTTCGACACGACCAGTCCGCCGGGGACACGGGTCAGCCAGCGTTCGAGGGCTTCGTACAAGTCGGCCCCTGCCCTTGTTGAGGCGATGGACGCCCCCATGATGATGAACATCGGGATCGAGAGCAGTGCGAAGTTATCCAGCTTGCCGAATAGGATCTCGGGCATCAGTTCCAGCGACCGGGGGCCGTCAAAGATGATCAGGAACCCGGCAGAAACGATCAGCAGACCGATGGCCACGGACACGCCCGAGAATAGAACTAGGATGGTTGCGATGGCGACAATAGCGCCGAGCAGAAGGGGATCCATCGGCTTTACTCCAGACCAAAAGGTTTATCGATGCCAAGCAGAACGGCGACGAGGTCGGCGATCAGCTGCAACAGCAGCAGCCCGAAGCCGACCGGGATGGACAAGTAGGGAATCCACAGGCGAACACCCCAGACAGTGTCGGATTTCCAGCCACGCTCCCACGCGAAGTGCCAGTATTCGTAGCCGTAGAACAGCATGACCGAGACAATGGCGATGGATAGTACCAAGGTCAGGATCGCCATGAAAAAACGGGGACGCGGGGCCAGTGAGATCGGGATCAGGTCCACATTCACGTGCCCGCGCAAGCGCTGCACATAAGGCAGACCCACCAGCGTGGCAGCGATGACGAGATAAATGACGGCCTCGGTTTGCCAGATGGTCGAACCATTCAGCACAAAGCGCACAACAATCATCTGACAGGTGATTGCGACGGCGGCGACGATCATTGCTGCTGAGCACCAGCCCGCCAGAGTTGAAAGCGCCGCGACAAAGCGAAGGAAGGGATTGTTCCCGGTGTGAGAAGCAACGGCAGAGCTATGGCCAGCCATGTGCGCCTCCTGTGATTGAGATGCAGGGAGGTCTGAAAATCAGACAAGTAATCGGGTGCCGGGCGGGTTCTGCCCCGCCCGGCTTGAGTGGTGTCACTCGACCGCCAGAGCCTTGTTCAGAAGCTCCTGCCCATCAGTTACTTCTTCCACAAAAGCTTTGTAGGATGTTTCCTGAGCCAGCGCGCGCCAGGCTTCAAAATCCTCAGGGCTCATCTCGGCAATCTCAACGCCTGCTTCTGCGAAGACCTTGGCTGAGTTTGCGTCCTGTTTCTTGGCCTCTTCCAGATAGTATGCCTGTGCCTTTTCCGAGGCTGCCAGCAGCGCAGCCTGCTGATCTTCGTTCAAGCCTTCGAAAGTGGATTTGTTCATCAGGAGCGGCTGATACATGAACCACAGCGCCACATCACCGGCGGGGGTATAGCAGCTGACCTGTTCGTAAATACGATAGCTGACAAAAGACGAGGACGATGTATTGGCAGCCTGCAGAACGCCGGTCTGCATGGCGTTATAGATTTCCGACGACGCCATCGAGGCGATCGAGGCGTCGGCGCCGGCCAGCATCTGCTCAAAGGATTTACCTGCCGCGCGTGTTTGAAGGCCTGCGACATCTTCAGGTTTCGTAATGCATTTGTCTTTGCCGGCAAATCCACCTGCCAGATAGCCATGGACCAGAACCATCACGTCGTCCTCGGCCATCTTCTCTTCCAACGCTTCCATAAAGGGTGAGTCGGCCAAACGCGCTGCGTGATCGTGGTTCTTCACCAGACCCGGCATCAGGGTGAGGTTGTAGGCTGGTTGCTGACCTCCGGCATAGCTCAGCGGCAGAACAGTCATGTCCAACTGCCCACGGCTAAGCGGTTTGTATTGCTCCCGTGGTTTGAACAACGATTTCGAGCCGAAAATCTTGATTTCCAGATCAACATCCGCCGCGGCAACCTCATCTGCAACGATCTGAGCGACTTGGTGACGGATGTCCTTGTTCGACCACTGATGTGACAGTCGTAGCTCTTCCGCAGCACCCATAGTGCCAGCGGACGCGAGCGCCAAAGCAGCGACGGCTGTTTTGAACATGGTTTTCATTATCTCCTCCCGTTTTCAAACCCGGGCCTGCCGGGGATGAACAGAAGCATAAAGTCCTTTTGTTTTTTAAGTCAATATTTTTGTATACAAGATTTGAATTCTTGAGCTCCCAATCGATCACGAGTAAAACAGGACACTATGGACCAAAGACTTGCCGATACTATCGCTCAGGATCTGGAAGAGCTGATCTTTGACGGAACATTTGCGGACGGAGACCGGCTGGACGAAGTTAAACTGGCAGAGCAATTTGGCGTTTCAAGAACGCCACTTCGAGAAGCATTTCAGAGGCTTGCCCTATCGGGTCTGGTTGACCTCATACCGCGCAGGGGTGCTTTTGTCCGGCAGCCGGGCCCGGTAGAGTTGATGGAGATGTTCGAAGTCATGGCCGAGCTCGAAGCCGTTTGCGGCCGACTAGCAGCGCTGCGCATTTCCGATGAAGCTTTGAAAGACCTCACCGACGCCAATACAAGATGTCAGATGGCGGTCGATGCCGGAGACCCGGACACATACTACCTCGAGAACGAACGGTTTCATCGAATCATATATAACCAGTCCGGCAATTCATTTCTGGAGCAAGAGGCGTCCAAGCTACACAGACGCCTCAAACCCTTCCGGCGGCAGCAGCTTCGATTTCGGGGCCGCATGACGCAATCGATGTCTGAGCATGAAGACATTGTACGCGCGCTCGACAGTGGTCACCCTGAGGATACGGCAAATGCATTGCGCGCGCATGTCGCCGTACAAGGGGAAAAGTTCCACAACCTGATGGCTTCTTTGAAAAGCGCATCCGATTAGCACCGAAAGCGACAAACAGTTTACACGAGTGTTTGCAGAGAAGCTTCTGAGCCCCGATCGTCATCCCGCTTTTGTCGATCAGGTGCGCAAGCCGAGCCGGGCAATCCTAATCGCCTTTTCAACTGAGACTACTAGCGGGTCTTCCTATCGATGCCCCTGATCAATTAATCAGCGGCATCAATAGGTGTTCCGGACTTCTTGGTTCATCTCCACAACAAACTGGCTTCGATGAACCAGATACCCTCCATCACTCGAAACGCTGCAAAACTGGAGCAGCCAACACCCGCTTCAAAGCAGCGGGTTTTAGGGAAGAGTGACCCTTGCGGGACGACGGTTCAAGGAAGCTCAACCCTTCAAAGCATCCATGGCATCTTGCACAACCGAAGTGGCCTGCAGCTTTTCTAGCTGGCCAGCTATGCGGCGTGATTCCTGTTCATGTTTCTCACCCATGTTGTCGATTTTTTCGATAATCTGATCAACACCCGGGTTTCTGATGTCAAATACGTAATCTTGCTGCAAGAAGTGCTCCGCAAGGTCAGTGTATTTGCTGGCCCATCCGAGAATAATTGCAGGAACGCCACTCCGATAAGCGAAGACCACCGAGTGATAGCGCGACGCGATCACGTATTTGAACCTTCCGATGATGTCGATCAGTTCCGGGCTCGCGTATTCTTTGGTAATCAAGCTTACCTTGTCTCTGTTCCGGGTTTTGTTCAGAACCTTTTCGACAAGGTGAATATCGGCGGTAGACGTGTTCAGGATGTACACATTTTCGCCATTGTCGACCAACCTATCCAGTATCTTTGCATATAGATCAAACACCGAACTGGAATCACCAATCCTGAATACGTTTTCATTGATAATGAAGCCGACAGAATTGGGGGCTGGATAGTCTATCTCGTCATTCTCGTGCGAAGCATAGATATCGCTGGCTGTTGGAAAAACCTTCTCCCGGATAACCATATCCGTTGACAGCTCGACATTGTCCAGGTCCAGAGATTTTAAGCACTCATACCCTTCTTTTTCGCGGGCATAGATTTTGGTGGCGTAAGTTAACTCCTTTTTCACTCTCTTAAGGAATTCCTCATTATTACCGTCCGGCCAGTCAAACGGACCAAAGCTCTGGGGCATCAGGACGACTGGTTTATTGTAACGTTTCGCGATTTTTATCGTTTGCATTAACAACTCGCCGCCGCCCTTGGGCCAGCCAGAACCAAGCGTATAGCCGCTTGCATCGAGAATGGCATCCGCGTCTTTCAACGCTTTTACCATTTCCGGAACCTTGCCGTTCCATTTGTCAGTTTTTCTCCAGAAACCGGCAAAACGGGTTAGCAGCGGTTCCAACAGTGGCACCTTGTACAAATGATATTTGAATATCAAACGCGTGTAGTAGTCATAGGGTAACAACTTGAACGAATACTGCTCGGGCGAGTCATATTTATTAGCAAAACCAATAACCTCGCAGTCCTTGTAAATAGACTTCAAGCCATAGCACAAAGATAGAAACATGGCTTGTGAGCCTTTGTTTCTCATCTGAATTCCGGTGATAATAAACTTCTTCATATCAATAAGTGAAAGACGTTAGGCTTTCACTTTTCCTCCTTGTCTTTCAGAACTGTCGCAGGTGTCGCTTTCTGTAAGGTATCCAGTTACTACATGTGCCCCGCACAGATCGTGGACCCGGGCCTGAAGACCTGAATAAAGTGAGTGTCTCATCAGCTGGCCCGATCCAACGGCCCATACCAGTGGCTGAGCGACTGGCCGCTCATCTTTTCCAGGGCCTCGATCGAGGGGTGGTAGTAATCATAAAGACGATTTCGCAACTCGTCTGTCAGCTTCGGATACCGGGTCTGCTGGGTAACCAATCCCCGGACGGTCTCGAACCCGGACGTCCCCCGTAAGGGGCGAACAATGGGTTTTACCCACGCAAGATGCTTGCGCAATCGGGGAGAGACCATCAGTGATGTCTTGTCCTTTACCTTCTCTCGCCCGATTGACGAAAACGGACGTGGCGGCAGGCCAAGGTGGGATCGGACCTGAGCCATCTGAGCCTCCGGCTCGAGCGAGACGCCTTCGAAAAACAATATAAGAAGCTTATCTCGGCCATAGAGGTCGACAAAGGTCTGCAGGTGCGACGCGAACTTTCCCGAGATCAGGTACTTGAGGTTCTCACCTAACGTGGGATCGAGGTAAGATTCTATATCCTTCCCAACCTCGCCGCGCCGGAACCGCATGCAGTAGCTGGAATAGGCTCGTTCAACCGGATTGCGCAGTTGCGCGATCAATTTCACCTGCGGCAGGTCTCGGTGAAGACGGGCCGCAGCTTCGGGTTCATAAAGGTAGGAGTTGGATTTCTCGCCAACGACCCTATCGAGCAGTTGTTCGTCGAACTGCGAAAAATACCAGTCCTGTCCCTTACTGTACTCTCTGGAAAAATAGTGAAGCTCTGGGTCGGGCATGTAGACGGCCGGATCCGTCTGCAACTGTTTCTGAAGCCATGTGGTTGCCGACTTCGCGGCGCCAATAATCACAAAATCGATATCGTTAAAATGCATTAGCTGTTGGCGTCTCTGATTGATGCGCTGGAAAACGGAGCGGTTAATGCCGATTGTATCACGCAAATGAAATTTAGGTTTGTTGGTGGCCAAAGCCTCCGTTTCGTTCAAACGTACTACTCTAAAATCGTAACAGCTGTGCTGAGCTGTCAAGGATCGCCAAAAAACCGGTAGAGATTTGGGTCGGTCTGATGACAATAGCTTAATTTAGTCGCTTCTGTTCACAATGTGAATACACCCAAATCCAAGCCTTCCGTGACGCAGCATTTCAACGCAAAGCCTGACGTGGCGAGATCGAGAACGGGGCATATGTCTGGTGTGCAGCGTGCGAGCTTCCGCAGCGCAAGCTATCCATGCCATCTGCCGTTTTGCTTGACCCAAAAACTGAAAGGGCAGCGGCGATTTCACCCTAGCCGCCGCCCGAATGATCTCCGACCGCCTAAACGGACAGTTGGCTATGGGCCGTGATCAAAACCGCCATAATTACCAGCTCTGCAACCAGCGGCGGCAGAACAGCCTTGTCGAACCCGTCAGCGAGAATGCCGACAATACGCCCTATGGCTACGACACCCATCAGGATTGCGACCGCCAAATAGCCCTGGGTCTGCCCGGTCGTCAGGCCAATAACCAACAAAGCTACTGACGCCAGAAATAGCCCCCCAACTACCGAGCGAATTGTGCTGAGCCCTGCTGTTCCCACCGGTTCGATGGCAAAGTTCGCGACCATTCGACGGGGTGCAAACATCGAGGTGAGGCCGAGGCCAGCCAACATGAGAGTTGCAAGAACGACGAGTATGCTAAGTGTAGTTTCCATTTCATATCTCCTTTGAATTAGACAAACTGGCGCAGCGCCAGATCGGCATTGTCTTGGGTGTTGATGTCTGACAGAGCGCCATCGATGCTGGCCTGATCGACGACCGGCCCTGTGGGATACCCTGCCTGGCTGGCGTAGAAATGACCGGTCTTGAATTCCGGGTTGAGCAATCCGTCGAGATACCGTTTTGCCCCGGTTTCAACGCTGTGCATCATCCCGAACAGAGGCATCAGCACTCCACCCACATGTTTGAAGAAGATACGTTTCATCAGAGGCAGATCGTCAAAGCCCGCAGTACCTGTGGTGCCACCCGGGCTCATGGTGACAAAGCGAACATGCGGGTGCCGACGAGCCATCGCCCCCATCCAAAGTGTCGCCGTCAACTTGGCATAACCATAGGTCTGCATCGGATCGCCCTCGGGGCCAAACTTGCTGCCATCGGCGATTGATCTGAACTCGTCCACGGTACCTTCGGACAGATCAGGGCGGTGCATACCCATTTTGGGAATACCCCGGGCTGCCTCGGAACCTGCGTAGAGTATTGTGGACGTTACCAACTGGCGCTCCATCAATTCGTCCACCAGTACGACATGGCCCAGAACATTGGTCGCGAAGATATTGGTTACGCCATCCCTGGTGAGACCGTTGGGACGCTGCCCGCCGGTGCCACCGGCATTGAGAATGACAGCATCAATCGGGGTAGAGAGCTCAGCGACCGCTTTACGAACCGAAGCGGGATCTGTCACATCCATCAGAACGATTTCAAAGATTTTACGCTCGGTCTCATGCTCCAGTGCCTTTTTGGCGGCCTCCGCTTTGCTCCGGTTGCGGCAAGCCAAATAGATTTTGGCAATACCTTTCTGTAGGGCGAGTTGTCGGGCAGCCTCGCGGCCCAGTCCGGCATTTGCGCCAGTGATCAATACAGATTGGATCTGGTTCATGGGTTGGGCTCCTTTGAGTCAAGATTGGTGAAGCCAAGGTAAGGCGCCCATTATTTGATCTGTAGATGGGTATTTCTGGACACCGCGCTTCAAAAATGAAACACATGTCTCATGTCGATAAAGGAAAGCCATTCCCTAAACTGGGACGATCTGAAGTACTTTCTTGCGGTTGCACGAACCGGAACCCTTCGGGGTGGGGCAGACAGTATTCAGGTGAACCACACCACGCTGACGCGTAGGCTTTCAGTCATGGAGGAGCGCGTGGGCAGTCGGTTATTCGACCGCACAAGGTCTGGCCTCGCCCTGACACAGCTTGGCGAAGACCTGCTGCCTCATGCCGAACGCGTTGAGGCAGAAATGACCGCTGCATCGCGGGTCATTGTGGGCAGGGATGCGCAACCGTCCGGCACAGTCTACGTCACCCTGCCCCACGGGCTGGCAATGACTTCGTTGATGGATGACTTTACAGCATTTGCCGATCTATACCCGGACATCATCCTCAACATGAATTTCACAAACGATGTTCGCGATCTCATGCGTCGGGAAGCCGACGTTTCCTTGCGTGTAGCTGACGAAGTGACAGATGATGTGGTCGGGCGGAAACTGGTCCAGATGTCTCAGGCAGCCTATTGCACGCGCGAATACTCCGAACGGATCTGCGACAATGGTGGCGAAGGATTGCACCTGATCGGCTGGCACGAACCCGAACAGGCAACCACGGCAAAATGGGTGAAAGACAGCTACTACCCAAAGGCCACGTTAAAACACCGGGTTTCGGAGTTGGTTCCGTTGATCACTTTGGCGGCATCAGGTTTGGGGATGGCCTACCTTGCGTGCAACCTTGGCGACCGTCACCCCGACCTAATCCGCGCGCCGTTCCAAAAACCTATGCCCTATCGAAGCATCTGGCTCTTACTGCATCGCGACCTTCGAAACACGGCACGCGTCCGACTATTTGTCGACTTTCTTGCCGAACGGATCAGATCCAGACGAAACGAGTTTTGGGTTTCCGGAACTGTATCGCCCCGATAGCGCGGGGCGGTAGTGCGCAGTTTAGCACCACGCCCACCCGGCAGATATATGTCTACCGGACGCGTGACCCTCAGTCGGGCTGAATATGAGCCAAGTATTTACACTGTACTTGCCAGAGGACTGCATTCCAGAGGGGCAGCTGCCTGACCTTACTACCGGATAGCTCCCTGCAGACCCAACGCAGCAATTGCCCGACGACTAGAAGCCCTTCGGGCAAAATCCCAGACGCTAGATCGCTAAAGACGGGTCATACGGCTCAATGGTGTGGTGTTTTTTTTCGCAGAGAGAAGCATAGAGCAGGACCCAATCCAGCGCTTCGCTTTGTTTTGACCCTGTTGTGTAAGCCCCCTTACTTCTTGTCCGCAATCGCAACGCCCACCCAGTCACTAGGCGGCGGCTCGGTTTGAAAGGCTTGGGCACGCTCTTTCATGACAGCAGAAGCAGGATCTCCACCACGTTTCTTGTCGGCAGCCTCAAATGCTTCGATCGCTCTGTCAAAACGACGGTTCCGATAGTAGTTCAGACCTTCCTCATAGGTCGCGATCCACCCAAAAGATTCATCGGCACTGTCCGCCATCGCGATCAATTCGAATATAATAAGGCCCTCGGCGCGGCCGAAAACCGCCAGCGTATCCAGTTCTCTCACAACCACCGTATCACCGGCAGCACGCCGTGTTTCCGGGCCAATCAGTATTGCGGTACCATATACTTTGTTGGCCCCTTCCAAACGGCTGGCGACGTTCACTACGTCACCAATGGCTGTGTAATTCAGCCGTTCCTCCGATCCGATATTGCCGACCAGCGCCTCACCCGTGTTCAGGCCCAAACGAATGCGCAAGGGCGATCCGACGTCATCTTTGATACCCGTCGCAGCGACGGTCGCCACGAGGTCAAGTGCGGCCCGGCAGGCGTTTTCGGCGTGTTTTGGATCGGGGCGCGGTGCACCCCAGAATGCCATCACCGCATCACCCATGAACTTGTCGATCGTCCCGTCATGACGCGCGATGGCCGATGAGGTCGCACTAAAAAACGGCTCCATTAATTGAACGATCTTGGGCCCCATCCGCTCGGACAAGCCAGTGAATCCGGCAACGTCACAAAACAGCACCGAAATCCGCTTCATCTCTCCACCGGGTTGGGTTTCGACACCCTCGGCAACCAGACTTCGAACAAGGTCGGTGGGTACGTATTTTCGAAACGCCGACAGGCCAGCGGCCATATTCACAGTCGCCGCCGACAGGTTTGAAAGCTCTTTTAGCTTGGAAGGGCGGCGTGCAATCTGTTCGATGTCAAAGCGTTCGACCTTGCTGAGATCTTCAACGATATGTGCAAGCGGCGTTGCGACAACCGTCCGCATAAGCCAGATCGCAAGTGCAGTCGCCACGACCACAACGCCAATCAATATATAAATCAGGTTCAACAGCGCTGCATCGATCCCGGACAGGAAGGCGGATTCCGGAATGACCGTAGCGACTCGCCACCCATAGAAACCAAGTGGTGTCAAAGCGACCGCGTAAGGAACCCCATCATTGACAATCCTTGTCGTCGAATTGGCAACCGGAGGCATGTCGGATCCGCCTAGCAGCTGCTCACCGGACATTTTCGCGATTTCGTAGAGATCTCCTTCACCCATACGAGCGGGCGTAACTTCATCTGCATTTGGGTCGGGTGCTGCAATCACATTTCCGTCTGCATCAAGGATGAATGCGGCGCCGAACTCACCCGGCCGTAACGTTCCCAAAAATCGCGACAACCGGTCGGTTTCGATAACGACAGCCAACACACCCTGTCGCCTGCGGTTCACATCGACCGGACCTGCATAGGCGTAGACCGTCTTTTGACTATCGGGCAAGTCGCGGGCTTCTATCCAATCCGTGGCGTCACGCCCGATGAAGTTCGCGTACCAAGCGTGTTCTCGTGGGTCGAAATTCGTTGCCGAGAAATCTCGCTCTTCAAACTGAATGTCGCCTGGGATGAAGATGTATCGATCCCGGCGCAGCATCCCGTCGCGGATTTCATCGTCAATTTCCATCATCTCAAGCCCACCATCGCCCAAACGATGTGCCGCAAAAAAATTCCCATCCGGCCAGCCGAACATGATCCATGAGATGTTAGGTTGGGCCTGCAGTTGAGACAGGAAGACAAACTCACGTTTGTCAGCCTGTCGGGTGGTGATGACGTTCTGAACGAAAATGGTTCGCACTGCGGCCCATGCCGCTTCTGCGGATCTGAGAGTCAGACCAACTTCAATCCGCACTGTATTTGCGATCTGACTGTTGATCTCGGCCGCAAGCATCCGGCTGTTTTCCCGGGCGGTTGTCCACCACAACGAGTGCACAACAAATGTCGACACACCGATCGACAGCGCAACAAGCATTGTTACAGCGATGCCTACGCTGACACGCATAGCAGCTCCAGTTATGGCGGAGGGCGCCGGAGACCTGAGCTTAGACGGCTCAATCGTCAATTAAAAGCTTGTAATTATAACCACATTTCAAACCGGCGGGATCACTCCGTGAAGAGAACCGCAACCACGAACAAGAAAACTGACCTCGGACGATGTATTTGCGGTTGGCACATATAAGTCTGCAGATCTTCGAAAGATATGCTTGGTCCGAGCCCTGTCGATCTGGCACTATGTGACAGCTCAAAACACTGCGCATTTCGAGCAAACATTATGAGATCCGATAAACTTGTTTCAAAGATCAACGCGATACCGGAGATGTATTTTGCCTGTCATTACCGACAATCCCCCTGCCCCAATTCAAGATGATCTGAACACTCTTGCGACAAGCCTGGATACAGAAATCCCAGCCAAACAAGCTGATAACCTGCTCATCGCGACATGGAACATCCGCTCTTTCTCGTCACTGACGCGTAAGTGGACCGCGTCCTCAGACGATTCACCCAAGCGTGACCTGCGCGGATTGCGCGCGATCATCGAGATCCTCTCGCGTTTCGATGTAATCGCCGTGCAGGAACTCAAAGGTAACCTCCGTGCACTGCGCGATACGATGCGATTTCTGGGGGATGACTGGGATTTCCTGATGACGGATGTGACCGCTGGGCAAGCCGGAAACAACGAACGTCTGGCCTTCATTTTCGACCGAACCCGCATCAGGCCATCCGGATTGGCAGCAGAGTTGGTTGTGCCCCCGGATCGGCTGGAAAGAGTGGGGGCAGATGCCCTGCGAGAACAGTTTGTCAGGACTCCGTACGCGGTCAGCTTTCGTAGGTCGGACACCACCTTCATTCTTGTCACGCTTCACATTCTCTTCGGAGATGTAGCCGCAGACAGGATTCCGGAACTGGCTGAAATCGCTGACATCTTCAGAGACTGGGCCAGACGATCAAACAGGTTTCATCACAACCTCATCTGTCTGGGCGACTTCAACATCGATCGCGAGGGCAGCCCGTTATTTGACGCCTTCACATCGACCGGCCTGCGCATTCCGGATCAATTGCGCAATCTGCCACGAACAGTGTTTGATGATCCCGGCGATCCAAGTGATGATAACTACTACGATCAGATTGCCTGGTTTACCACCGGTTCCGGCGCGCTGATTGATATTGAACTGCGGTCCGGTGGAAATTTTGATTTTCTTCCCTTCGTCTACACCGATACCGATTTCAGCAGGAATTCGATCTCTCACCGGGTATCGGACCATTTGCCGCTTTGGTGTGAATTCGTGTTATAAACAACGTCCCTGATTATCATTGTGGGCATTGAAGCACGTGATCGTTTAGCCCGAACCCAAATACCGCTTTCTGATTTGTTTTGGCGGACTCCCAAAATGCTGATGCATAGCCCGCGAGAAGCTCGAAATCGTTTCAAACCCACAAGAAAGTGCGATCTGGGTCACTGGTAGTTGTGAATTAACCAGCAGTTGGTGGGCCGCTTCCAACCGCCTGCGGCGATAGTACTCCGATGGCGTCATCTGGTAGGCAGCACAGCAACGCCGTCGTAACTGTTTTTGTGACAGACCCAGTTTGGTGCAGATATCCTGAACGGTGAGTGGGTCTGAGATATTGTCCACCATCAATTGATGCATCTGCAAAAGCGCTGGATCCGCTGTTCGAATATGGCGCTGGGGGGTTTCACTACTCCGGGGTCCACCATGGATCATCCCGTTTGCCGTTGCCTCTGCAAGTTCCTGATCAATATCACGGGCGATCCAGGCAAGCATGGCATCACCGGTCGCTGTGCCCCCTGCCGCCGTGAGCCTCTGTTTATCCAGACAGAAAATCTTATCCGCGATGATGATTTCGGGCCAATGCTCGCGAAAGACCGCTTCGGCCTCATGATGCAAGACGGCCTGACTGCCGTTTAACAATCCAAGCTCAGCCAGAATGATCGCCCCGGTATCAAGCCCGCCCAGCACGCGTGCCTCAGCTGCGGCGCGGGCAATATACGCGCGCACGCGCGAGGTCAGATAATCCAGCGGACTGTACCCGGCACAAAGAACCACAAGGTCGGCATCGGGGGCACCCGACCAATCGAGTTTATCCGGCGCTATCATTGCCCCGTTTGAAGCCTGCACCGGTGTGTTGGTTGCGGTGCGGGTTTGCCAGACAATCTCGCTTCGGCCCGCGCATTTATTCGCGATCCGCAAGGTCTCGGTCGCCAGAACATAGGCAAGCATCTGGAATTCCGGGAAAAGGACAAAGCTGACTTTTTTCATACATGGGTATTCGGCGCATAATTTGGGGCAAATCAAGACAAATATTACCGCTCTGGATTTTTACGGTGGTAGCAGATTGGAGGAATCGCAATGAATATCATGACCCCGAAGCCAAGCGGCCAGCGCCCAGCAAACTGTAGTGATGCAGAATGGGAGGCTCGCTGCGAGCTCGCTGCCATCTACAACGCGCTGGTAAAGTATCGTCTGACGGATCTTACGAACCAATGGCACGCCGTTCGGGTGCCCGGTGAAGATGCTCTTTTAACCCATCACTACGGCTGGATGCACGAAGAGGTCACTGCATCTAATCTGATCAAAGTTGGGTTTGATCGCACCAACCACAATCCGGAAAACGGTGAACCGAACCCATCGGCCACGGAAATCGGCAAGCTCTTTTTTGAAGCCAACCCTGACATGAACTGCATCATGCATATCCATACAAAGGCGATAATGGGAGTGTCTGCTCAGAAAGAGGGTCTGCAGCCACTAAGCCAAGCCTATCTGATGATCGGTGGCGGCGACGTGCTTGGATACACCGACTACGAGTTCGAGTGCACTGACGACTTTCTCACCGGGTTGCTCAAGGCCGGGATCGGCAAAAAGGCTATTGTCGAGGCATGGCATGGCGCATTTGTATTCGGAGCGACCGCCGGCGAAACATTCTTTCGGTCCTTCTATCTCGATCAGGCCTGCGCCGTGCAGCTTGAGGTTCAGAAATCCGCAGCCGGTGGCGCCACTATTCGGGAGATCCCTGAACATGAGATCCAGCGTCACCTGACGGACATGAACAACAGTGATTGGTATGGCTATGAAGGCGAATTGGAATGGCTGGCCATTCGCAGACGCCTTGATGTCGAAGCACCCCATTACACAACGTAAGTGCCGGTCACTCCTGCCCGCCGATGGGTTCGCATCGGCGGACAGGTTCAATTGTTCCATCAGTGGCGTGATAAAGCTGCGCTATCGCCATCCGACGGGCCAGGGTATTGGCCCGTGTGTCGGTCTGTGGGCTGCTACAGCTGATGGCTCATGTCAAACCCGCGCCCGCTCGAATTCTTCCCAAGCTTGGCGAAACTTGTCGAAATCGAAACCCGGCTGTGTGGCCGCATCTAGAACTATGCGCTCAGTCGCGAAGAGTTTTTGAATTGCTGCTTCGAGCTGCTCGATCAAATCGGGTGGGATGACCAGCGCCCCGTGCCGATCCGCATGGATTAGATCACCGGGGTTGACCCTAAGACCAAATACGGAAACGGGCGTGTCGATCTCGCGAACATGAACAAAACCGTGGCTTGGCCCAACCGACCCCGCGACAACGGAAAATCCGTCAGGAAGGTCTCCAAGGTCGCGCATAACCCCGTTCGTCAGCGCGCCCGACATGCCAAACCCTTTGTGGACCGTAGTGTTGATTTCGCCCCAATACGCGCCGATGCAATCGGGATAATCCAGATCCTCAATCACCGCGACTGACGGAGCGGGCGCCTCGGCCATGTATTTATAGTAGGCCATCCGACGTTCTTTGATGATTTCTGGCGGCTCGGATGGCGGATTTACGGCAGCGATTTTTGCAGTACGGGCGTAGCCGACAATAGCGGGTTCAGACGGGGCCGAACACAGCATCGTTCCGCGTGTGAAACTATCAAAACCGCGTTTGCCCTGTGCAACTTCGATGGCGTTGCAGACTGTTGGGGTATCAACTTTGCGCAGCAATGTCAAAAGGGACGGTGTCATGAATCCTCCAGCCAGCGGATCAGGGCCGCCGTTGTTTCGTCGGGTTTTTCCAGAGTGGGCAAATGCCCTGCATCTTCGATGATTTCGAGCGTGCTGTTGGGCAGCAGATCATGCATCAATTCATGGCGTTCAACGGGGCACAACCCGTCTTCTCGGCCACACAGGACCAATGCGGTCCCTTGATAATTCAACAGTGTTTCCGTTTGATCCGCACGGTTCATGAGAGCGCTGGACTGACGCAGAAAAACCTCGGGCCCAAGGCCCATCGCCATTTCCATACAAAGATCCAAAATGGCACCCTGTCTCGGGCCATCGGCAAGGTAATTCGGCTTCATCTCATCCCGCATCACCTGCCGAAGCCTGCCATCGCGAACAGCTTCCATCTGAGGGCCACGTCGTGCCTTTACCTCATCAGTTTCAGCAAGCGGGTTCGTGTCCAGCAACGCTAACCGCTCAACCCGGTCAGGTGCCTTCCGTAAGATTTCCATCGCAACGATTCCGCCCATCGACAAACCAGACAAGGCAAATACAGGCGGTGCGTTTTCTAGTATGTCTGAAGCAACGAGCTCTATGCTCTCTTGCCCCGACAGTGGAAACGTCATCAACGGTCTTGAGCCGGACAACGCATTGATCTGCGGCCCGAACAGGCGCGCATCACACATCATTCCCGGCAAAAGAACCAGTGGCGTCATCGCGCAGCCAGCTTTGCGCCTTCGGACAAGGAAGTCAGTTTGGCATAGGCGATTTCCGGATCAACTGCGCCGAAACCTGCGAACGTACCAAAGCCGCAGTCGCTGCCCGCAATCACCCGCTCAGCACCCACAATGTCAGTAAAGCGTTCAATGCGCTGCGCAACGAGTTCTGGGTGTTCCACAAAGTTTGTCGTCGTATCGACCACACCCGGAACCAGGACTTTATCGTCCGGGATTTCAGTCTTGCGATCCCGAAAGACAGTCCATTCATGGGCATGGCGCGGGTTTGAGGTTTCAAACAGAACATAGCGCGCCTTGGTCGACATCAGGGTATTGAACACCTTGTCCATAGCGATGTCACAGCAATGCGGGCCTTCGTAGTTCCCCCAGCAAATATGAACGCGAACGCGATCCTGCGGAACGTTCTCAAGCGCATGGTTCAGCGCTGCAACATGCATGTCGGCAATCTTGACGAACTCATCATCGGAGAGGTCGGTGAACAGCATATGGCGTGACAACGCCAGATCCGGGCAATCCAGCTGAAGATCCAGACCGGCGCCAACGATGGTCTCGTATTCTTCTTTCATGGCATCGGCCAGCGCGCTCAGATAGGCCTCGCGCGTAGGGTAGAAATCGTTCTGAAGGAACAGTGAGATCACCCCCGGCGATGCAGCATTCATGAATCCGCGCTCCGCACCGTGCTGCGCCATCGCTGCTTTGAGATTGGCGATATCCTTCCCCAGCTCACCCTGCCCCTTGGACCGCACCTCACCGGTACACATCGGGCGTGCGTATTGCGGTGTGCCACCATCATCGGCAAGCCGCTGCAGGAAGCTAGGGAACATCTTCAGGTCCGCAGGGGCATTTCGCGGACTGTCGCCGGAAAAGCCCGTATAGCGATCCTTTACATAGGTGGCATAAGAGATCTTTGAGGTCTCGCCATCGCTGACGATATCGACACCAGCCTCAACTTGTTTGCGCACAGTCTCAGAAACGGCTTTTGCCATGCAGCTGTCAAACGCGCTGGCATCGTAGGGCTTTTCGTTTTCGCGGGCGAAGATAAAATCCACCACTTCCTGTGTGCGGGGCAGAGACCCAACATGTGTGGTTTTGACGGTCATCAGAGCCTCCTCAGATTTTTCGGGCCATCAGAATGGTATGACTTTGGGTTTCCGGGTCTTCGGCGAGAAAGCCGGTTAGCAGCAGCCCGTTTTCCTCCAGACACGAGGCATAACCGGCGGGGGACAGCGAAGCGTGATAAACGATCTCCGCCCCTACCGTGCCGCTTGCCTCGCCCTCGCTTGGGCCGACAGTCAGCATGAGCATCCCACCGGGCCGCAAATGATGCGACATGCGTGCGATACAGGTCTTCTGCTCGTCCGCCGTGAGATGGAAAAAGCTGTTCCATGCAATGATGCCGTCGAATTTCTGATCCAGTTCGAAATCACGCATATCGGCGTATCGCCAATCACCCTCTGGCCAGCGTTCCCGCGCGATGGACAACATCGCCTCGGAAAAATCGACGCCTGTAACGTCAAAGCCTTCGGCCATGAACCAGCGTGCAATTGGATCACCGGCGCCACACCCCAGATCCAGTACATGATCGCCGGGTTTCAGGCTGGCCGTGAAGCGCGCCAACCAGCGCGCTTCGAATAAGGCCTTTGAACGACGTTTGTCATACTCGGTAGCCTGCCGCTCGTAGACGGCATGGGTGTCATCGGGGTTTGCGTTCATCCTGTCCAGGTTGCTCCTGCCGGGTCATCGGTTGCAGTGATCCGGTACAGGCCCGCCTGTCCGGTCATTGATGGTTGGACGCTATAGGATTCGCCGGGCAGAACCAAAGCTGTGTCTCCGGTCGACAAAGTGACGACATGTCCATCAATCGAGACACGCCAATGACCACTGGCCGGCATCAGAACAACCGGTTTATCTGCAACCACCGGGTCTGCCACACTGGATCCACGTCCTAGGAAGTCGACTTCGAAACCAGGTTTGTCCTTGATCAGGCCGTTTTTACCAATCACCTGTGCGGGTTTGTTGGCCGATAACGCCATCAAATCCCAATACCGCGCGACGTATTTTCCAACGACATCTTCGACCGGAACCTCAGGGTAGTTTTTCAACTCCTCCTCAGAAAGCAACGGCATTGGGCGCACATTATGGGGTAGTTCCTGACCCTTTTTAGAGTCGTAGAGAACGCCGTTGTCGCCCAGCATCAAGCCATGCGCTTGGGCATCTTCAATGACTTGCGGAGCCCAGGTCACGCCGCCACCGGCATCATCCCCGCCCAGGATCGACATGATCATTCCGTAATCCTGACCGACGTTTTCGAAACCACGGAAAATACCAGTCGGGATGTTGAAGATATCGCCTTCTTCGGCAATGAACTCGCCTGCCGTACCGTAGCGCCCCCAGAAAAACCGCCAACGGCCCTTGGCGACAAAGAACACCTCTGCCGTCGTGTGGCTGTGCAGCGAGTTCCGGCATTTCGGCGGCTGTCCCGCAGCGCCAATGTTGAAGCCGATTTTGTCAGTGATGTGCACGTGCTGGTCAGGGGATTCCGAGACGCCGCCGCCGACAATCGTAAAGTTCTCTTTCTGATCGCTACCTGGTGTGTGGGCATCGATGAAGGCAGTTTTACAGGGCTGAAGTTCACCGTAGCGAACAATGCGGGAAGAAATGGTTGACTTGGTCATGACGTTTGTTCCGATTTTTCGTTTTCGGGAAAGGAGGTTCTTGTGCTCGTGCAGCACAGGCCCTCACTCTCCCGGTGGACGCAGGTTCAATCGGCGTGCGCGCAGGCTTTGACGGAACATGTGGAACCGTCGGCTGGCCCCGGTCTCATGCAGACCATCCACAAGTATGCGATATGTGACCGGGTGAACCACTCAGTCCTCGCTGCCTTGCAAAAGGATCTGTTTCCAGACCGACGTTTCATCGAACAAAGTATATTCGCGGCGCAGCTGCGGCTGACCGCCAATCAGCGCACCAAACTCGGCGTGACTGATCCCCAAAACATAAACCTGCGCACCCGTTGGCGCACCAAACACGCCCCACCCGTCATGCTTGCCCCACAAGCTCCAGCGGATCGCCGAACGAGGGGGCATATCCGGATCGCTACGCCCGATCTGGTGCTCGATCTTGAACTCAGCATTCGGAAAGCTTGCCCGCAAACCCATCCAGAAACGGTCGACTGCATCCCAGCCATGTCCGGTCACGCCGCCAACATATTCTGACTGGACGGCCCGGTCATATTCCGCCTCAATCGCGCCCATGTCGGCGTTCATGATCCGAGTCAGAATATCGGCATAGCGCTGCCCCCATTCGTTGTCGTTGCCACGGCCTTTGTACGGTCCGGGTTGATCAATTTCGGGAGTCAG
>NZ_SMMF01000959.1:50030-231418 GCF_009711355.1 Roseibium sp. RKSG952
ATCCCAGCCCATTTGGCGCACGATGGCACCTTGGTCGCGGATCAGCCACTCGTCATTGATCTGATTGTCGATGGCATGGCAGTCGGCCAGAATCCGATAGCGCAGCTTGGTGTCGGTCGGTTTACCATATACACCCTCGGCCAAATGCGTAGCCGTCGAGATGATGCGATGCGAACTCAGCATCCCTTCTTCCGGTGTGCCAGACCAGATCACATCCTCGCCCAGCAACTGCCGATCCGGAAACTCGGCCAGCGTCGCCATGGTTGCGCCAATAACATTCTGATTGCCCAACACCACCGAACCGGGTGAGCGTACCACAATGTCTTCGCTGTAATACTCATGCAGTGTCGCGATACCCCGATCTTCCCAGATCTCTTTGGTGATACCGATGATATAGTCGGGGAAATCCCGAAACTTGGGATCAAAGCCTTTCATGAATTCATCCTTTGAGGTGTCCAGCCTTTAGGCAGACGTGCCGATGTGCGCACGATCAGCGGCCCATCAATGGCGACTTTGCGTGCCGCCGCAGCTGTCGGGTTTTCGATATGATCCAGCAGGGCATCAACGGTCTCGGAAACCATCAAATTGGCCCGCTGACGAATGGTCGTAAGGTTGTAGGCAAGCCATCCGGCCTGAGGGACGTCATCGTAACCAACGACAGACACGTCTTCGGGCACGCGCATTCCCAGCTCGAAACGGATGACATCCATTGCGGCCAGCGCCATATGGTCATTGGCGACGAATACTGCATCGGGTCGTTTTTGCGGCTCGACGTCAAACATCCGACGTGCAGCTAAACGCGCTTTCTCGGTGTGAAAATCTCCGATTTCGTGCGCATACAATTTCTGGCCCGCATCGGTGAGCGCAGCGCGGAAGCCGGCCTCGCGGTCCCGCTGGGTTGAGGCACCCTGCCAACCGGCAATGTAGGCGATACGACTGTGCCCGGCGGCGATCAGAAATTCCGCAACTTTGCGACCACCGGCATAGTTGTCAGAAGTAACAGACGTGATCCCGTCGAGGTCCTGACTGCGGTTGAACAAAACCACGGGCACACCTGCCTGCTGGCAGCGGGTGGCAATGTCTGAAGACATCGCAACGGATGCCAAAACGACGCCATCGACTTGATAATCAAGGATTTCCTCCATCACGTCGTCAATGTTTCCAGCGGTTCTGGAGGCCATGAAAATCAGGACGTGATAGCCCTGTTCCTGCAAGGCATTAGACAGTTTCTCAAGCGCCTCGGGGTAGAAGTAATTATCCAGATAGGCGACCACCAAACCGATGATCCTGCTTTTGCCGGACACCATCGCGCGTGCCAGTACGTTGGGGCGATATCCGAGTTCAGATGCAGCCTTGCGCACTTTTTCTTCGGTCTTTTTGCTGACAGAGGCACCGGGCGTGAAAACACGGCTAACGGCAGACTGGCTAACGCCGGCCAATTGGGCAACCTGGAGGGATGTTACTTTCTCAGCCATCAGTCTGCCGTCCAACCTCCGTCAATCAACATTGAGGTGCCGGTAACCAGCGCCGAGGCGTCCGATGCGAGGTAGCGTACCGCGCCCATGATGTCTTCGACTTCGCCCACGCGATCCAGTTTGATCTTCTCCATGATCCACGCGGCACGTTCAGGATTGTCGAATGTGGACTGGGTCAACGGCGTTCGGATGAAAGTCGGACAGACCGTATTGATCCGAATGCCCTGTTTGCCCCATTCGATGGCCATGGATTTGACCATGCCCTCCAGCCCATGCTTGGTCGCGCAATAAAGCGCCCGGTCGACCCCGCCAACATGCCCCATCTGGCTGGAGATGTGGATGATCGAACCTGGCTTTCCTGCCTTGATCAAAGCGCGGGCAGCATTGGCCGACAAGAAGTAGGCCGAACGCAAATTGACGTTGGTGACAACATCAAAGTCATCGGGTGTTGTCTCGATAGCCGGGCTGTGGCGCGCCACGCCCGCTGAATTCACCACGATATCGAAGGGACGGGTATCGAAAAGCTGTTTCAGGGCGTCCAGATCACCCTGATCCATCACAAGCGCTTCGGCAGACCATCCCTGCTCTTTCAGAGCGGTAACTGTCTCATTCAACCGATCCGCCCCTCTGGCCGCGCAAACAACATGTGCACCCGCCTCGGCCAGCGCTACCGCGCACCCCTGTCCGATACCCGAGGAGGCTCCGGTCACAAGGGCGGTTTTTCCACTCAGAGAAAATGAAGGGGTGCGCGGCAGTTCAGTCATCAGCTCATTCCATCCGGTATTTCAATACGACCCATATTTCGGGCTTTATTGAATTCACGCAGACGGGCAAAGACGTCAACGCCAAGCTGACGGTACGCGTCCAGCAAATCAACGAGCACCCAGTTTTCCCGGATCTTACCGCCTTCCAAACGCCAGAAATCCAGGCTGCGCATGGTGATCTTCTTACCTGATGGCGCGATACCCATCCAACCGTCATCTGTGACGGTTTGAAGCATGTTGGGCCAGCCGGTCACGGCGGCATATTCCCCGTCACCAAAGAAATGGTAGGTAATGTCGTCTACATATTTTCCGCGGTCCGGCATACCGTTGAGAAACGGGATCTGATGCCAATTGCGGAAACCCGCTATACCGCGCCCGGTGCCAATTCCTGATGGACCGTACCAGTTCATGCGCGGGTGCCAGAACCGCTCCATCTCCATCACTTCAGGTCCACCTTCGGATGGGTGCTTTTTCAGATGATCAAGCATGTCGATGATGTGCTGGCAGGTCTGTTTTCCCTTAGCTGCATCATAAGGACCGGGGACAAAACCGTCCTGAGTGGCAGGCCCGGGGATGTGCCATTCACGGCCCAGACTTGGCGCCATCGGCCAGGCATTCGCCTGCATCATGACTTCGGGAATGTCCCACAGCGCCTGCATCTCGACAATCTTGCCGTTTTCAAAGCGGTAGAATTCATGAAACCGCATCGTGACCTGATGACCCGTTGGAGGGATGTCGAGCCAGGGGCCGGTGAAAACACCGGTGTAATACCCACCGCATCCGACCCAATCTGCGCCGAACTCATCCGGCCCGGCCATGACGATGTAATCCCGACGCTCAAGATCGGGCCAGGCGGCCAGCAAGTCCTTATAGCCGGTGTCATAGAAATCATCACTGCCGATGCTGTCCCCAAAGGGATGACACAGACGGAACACGGCATTCGGCGACGTGATATCCGCGAGGACCCGACGTACGCCAGCCTCGTTGAAATCATACATCGCGGCCCTGAGCGGTTCGATCAGGGCCTTGTGATGTGTGTGTTTGTCACTCATTCGGCAGCGTCCCGGTAAGGCGCTGGCGCACCGTAGGGAACATTAATTCCACCATATCGACGTACACGAACGTTGCACTGTTCAGCGTGACCAACGAACCCTTCAAGCATGCACAGGCGTGAGCCATACTCGCCGATCAGCGTTGCCGCCTCATCAGTGAGAACTTTTTGGTAGCTATGTGTCTTCAGGTACTTACCAACCCAAAGACCGCCAGTGTATCGCCCGGCCTTCTTGGTTGGCAGCGTGTGGTTGGTACCAATCACCTTGTCCCCGTTCGAAACATTGGTGCGCGGCCCAAGGAATAACGCCCCATAGCAGGTCATGTTTTCAAGGAACCAGTCGTCGCGGTCAGTCATCACCTGCACATGTTCCGAGGCAATGTCATCGGCAACCTGCAGCATCTCGTCATAGGTGTCGCAGACAATCACTTCGCCGTATTCATCCCACGACACTTTGGCGGTGTCTGCTGTTGGAAGGATACCCAGTAGACGGTCAACTTCGGCCAGCGTGTCTTCGGCGAGTTTGCGCGAATTGGTCAGCAGCACACAGGGGCTGTTGTACCCATGCTCGGCCTGACCAAGCAGATCCGTGGCGCAGAGTTCTGCATCAGCCGCAGTTTCATCAGCGATGACCATCGTTTCGGTTGGACCTGCGAACAAGTCGATACCAACACGTCCGAACAGCTGACGCTTGGCCTCGGCCACGAACGCGTTGCCGGGACCAACCAGCATGTGAACGGGATCGATCGTCTCGGTACCCAGTGCCATCGCGCCAATCGCCTGAATGCCGCCCATGACATAGATCTCATGCGCGCCACCAAGGTGCATTGCTGCAATCACAGCTGGATTTGGCTTACCGTTGAACGGAGGCGTGCAGGCGATGATGCGCGGAACACCGGCGACCGAGGCTGTAGCCACTGACATATGCGCCGACGCCACCATCGGGAACTTACCTCCGGGAACGTAGCAACCCACGGATTGCACAGGGATATTCTTATGCCCCAGAATGACACCTGGCAGAGTCTCGACCTCGATATCCAGCATCGAGTCGCGCTGCGCCTGGGCAAAGTTGCGCACCTGTTCCTGCGCGAATTTGATATCGGCCAGCTCACGATCGGACAATTGCCCGATCAGGTCATCAATTTCCTGTTGGCTCAGGCGGAACGAAGCAGGTGAGTAGCTGTCGAACTTCTCACTCAGCTCACGCACCGCTGCATCACCACGAGTTTCAATGTCTTTCAGCGTCGCCTCAACCACGGCGCGGGTCTTGGCATCGTCTTGTGCCCGGTCAGCATCGGATTTGCCGCGTTTAAGATACTCGATTGCCATGTTCTCAATCCTCAGTTTTCGGGCCGGGGTGGAAGTTTTTCCCCCCGGTCAAATGCTTCCCAACCTTCACCGTTGAACACATCAACGCCCAGCTGTGCCGCAACATGGGCGAAATCGACATTGACCCAGTTGTCGACGATCTTGCCATCGACAACTTTCCAGAAATCCATGTAGCGGATTTCGACCCGTTTACCGGTGGCAGGAATCCCAAGAAACTCACCCGAATGGGTCGCTTCCTGACGTCCAAAAGCTGCAGCCCATTCACCCATGTACAGGCGCGCTTCGTCGATGCAGACCTTATCCGAGAACGCAGCCTGGAACGGGCGCTGCCAATTGTCCTGAAACTCTTGCAGGCCAGTCTTGGTGCCACAGCCCTGATTGCCCATCCATCGGAATCCTTGGGTGAAGAACTCTCCTATATCGTCGATGCGGTGGTCGTTCAGACCATCAACCATTGTTTCGATGACGCGGCGTGTGTCGTCGGTTTTGCTCATGTCCGTGTCGCGGGTCAGAACCGCTTGTTCGGGACGGGAACCTTTCATCTTTCTATCCTTTCAGGTTGCTGAGGGGAGGGATTGGGATATGCGACCCCAATGCTCAGAAAGTCCCTCGGCATCCTGTTCAGCGCCGGGTGGCGCGACATGGCGTTATGCCGGGCGTTCTTGCTCATCAGCCTTTCACCGCCCCGGCCGTCAGACCGCTGACAATCTGGCGCTGGAAAATCAGCACGAGGAAGATCAACGGCGCGGTGATCGACACGGCAGCGGCCACAGCAACGACCTGATCTGTTGTTGTCGTCTCGCGATTGAACATGCCAACGATGGCCGGAACCATGGTCTGGTTCTGCGCATCCAGCAGCAGTGCGGTGACCAGAAAGTCGTTATAGGCCAACAGGAAGCTGAACAGCCCCGTAGTGATCACGCCTGGCCACATCACCGGCATGATGACACGGCGGAAGGCCTGAAAGTGGCTGCATCCATCCACTCGGGCGGCCTCATCCAGCTCGGCCGGGATGTTCTGGAAGAACGAGCGCAACATCCAGATCGTGAAAGGTTGGTTGATCGCAACCAGAACAGCAATCACCGCGAAAGGCTTACCATACAAGGTCGGGGCGTTTTCACCCAAGATAGGGCTGAGCCATTCGGCCGAATTGATGAATACGGGCAGATAGCCTGCCACCAGAACCGAATGCGGCAATGCCCGAAACACCAGGGCGACGAGCAGGATCCAGAACGCCAATGTCGATCCGGAACGCGCCAAACCATATCCGGCCAGTGTTCCAACCGTCAGCGACACGGTAACCACACCGGTCGTCACGATCAGCGAATTCTTGAAATTGTTCGAAAAACCGCGATCGATCCAGACGGTCTTATAATGTTCCGTGGTTAGGCCAAGCACATCTCGTCCGAGAGGTCCAAAGAGTGGATTCAACACGTTCAGGACAGCAGGCAAGATGACAAAGAAGACCAGCAAAAAGCCGACTAACAGCGCCAGCACACCAATCAACCAGCCAAACCATTCCTGACCGGGCTTGGTGTAGGACTTTATCATCGAAGGCAGTGTCTTGGTGGCAGCGAAGATTGTGCCCCAGATCACAGCAATGCCCAGAACAATGTCGAGCAGTGACAATCCCTTTCCAACACCCAGCGTGGCAGGGCCGAAGATCACATTCAGAGCGTTGCTGTCGAAGGCATCGACCGGCGACTTGAAGCTCATCACCACGATCCAGAAGATCGGGAAGGCTGCGATCAGACACCAAAGCGCCAGAAAGATATTCGAGGTCAGACGCAGGCTGAACGGTTGGCGAAGCGCGCGTGAGGACATATCAGTGACCTCCTTTGTGATCGCGCCAGGTTCGACGCAGCGGAAGAATGAGCAGGATCACGACACCGATCATGGTCAGCATTGAGTTGGCCGAGGCCCGGCTGATCGATCGGTTGCCCGCCTGATCCGGCGTTAGGTAATCGAAGGTCAGCCACTGCAGCGAGATGACGTAGCCCTGACTTGAGAAGCCCACGATTTCTTCGAACACCCGGTAGGCGTCCATCAAGTGGATCATCGATACGAATATGATCAGCGGCATCAGGTGTGGAATGACAATGTACTTCAGGCGCTGCCAGCGGGTTGCCCCGTCAATCACGGCACTTTCGAGGCTGTCCTGATTGACCGTTTGCAGACCGGCATAGAAGACAATGGCGGCGAACGGTGCCACGTGCCAAACGCGGTAAAGCATCATCAGAACTTCAATGGTCCAGGCTTGGGCAAACAGGGCTATGTCTCGGTTCAGCCACCATTCCATCATCGCAGTGAGGATGCCGTCACCTCTGAACAGCCAATTGATCGACAGCACACCGATCACTGGCGTAATGATAAAGGGCAGCAACGATACAAAGATCACTGGCCCGCGAATAGACCGCGCCGCGTTGTTGATCAGAATTGCAATCCCTAGCCCGCAACCTACTACCAATGGCAGGGTGATCAGCGTGAAGGTCAGGGTAAACCGAAGCGCCTTCCAGAAGTTGATCGTGGACAATACATGCCAACTGCCGTCGCTTATGGCCCGCCACGCGCGTTCAGGCTCCAATACGTTACGATAGCTTTGCAAGCCAACATATTGGGTTTGGGTAATGACCTCGCCATGCTCGTCAAGCTTTGGCTGAGACACCAGCTCGGTCACACAGGTTTGCGTCAGGAAACCCGGGGTGCAGGTTTCTTTTTCGACCGTCTCATAGATCGGCTGAGTGATGTAAAAGCTCTGCTTGAACACGCTGACCAGAGGAAACGCAATGAAGAGAAGCATCATAAAGACAGAGGGGCCAACAAAGGCGGCAAATGTCCGGAAATTCATGGCTCTGCCTTTCTCATGATTCTCGAAGGGAGGGGACGGGAGGGCCGGAGCCCTCCCAGGGGAGGATCAGTTGCTGATCAGACCTGCTTCTTTCGCGGCAGTGACGTAGTCTGCCTCGATATCAGCCAGTGTTGTCTGTGCATCCTTGGCGCCGGTCAGATAGTCTGCCAGACCGTTACCCAGCGCGGTGTGCATGATACCCATCGGACCAGAGGCCGGATACGCCTTGGCACCGCCTTCAGCCGAAGCTGCAGCACCAGCCGCCAGGTCACCTGCTGAATAGGCAGGGCTCAGCCAAACAGCGACGTCATTGTTTGCGCTGACCATATCGCTGTCCATGCCCTCAAGGGCGACGCGGAAGGCGGCGTCGGCCTCTTCATCGCTCATGTTCGAAGCCAGAACGATACCGTCCCACCAGATGGTGGTCGCAGGTACTGCCGAACCCATTGGGGCCGCAGCCATAGTGACCTTGCCAACAACCTGGCTTTCGGCCTCATCGTTCATCGCAGCCGCCCGGCTGGCCCAGAGGTTCGCCATGGCGATCTTGCCCTGCTGGAACTGTTGCTGAACGTAGGTTGAGTCTGAAACCAGATACTCAGGATCCATGTACTCGGTCATGGCCTTCAGCGTTTCCAGCGCAGCTACGCCCTGCTCGTTGTTAATGGCAGGCATATTGCCATCGCCAAAGAACGAGCCACCCTCGCCAAGATACATGTTGACGAATTCCTGGCCGAGATTCCAACCGGTCTTGAACGTTCCACCGATCGGATAATCCATCACTCCCGCTTCTTTGATCTTGGCGGCAGCATCCAGAACGTCACCATAGGTCTTGGGTTCTTCGATACCCAGTTCGGCAAGCACGTCATCGCGATACATCAGGTGCTGTGCATTCACCATCATCGCGATCGCCATGGTCTTACCATCCACTTTGATCAACTGGTTGGGCAGCAAATCCTGACCATACTTCTCGACCAGATCATCCAGCGGACGGATCGTGCCAGCGTTTAGCAGTGGTACGAGAGTGGCGTTCGATACGCCGCCAATCTGATACAGCGCAGGATCTGCAGCAAAAGCTTCGGGCTGCTTTTCGCGGAATTCCTGATCCAGCGAAGCACTGAAGTTTCCGCATTCGGCCATCGCATCGGTGACGGCCTTCCACGCTTCAAAACCCGCCGAGAGCGATTTCAGCGGCACGTCATTTTCAAATGAACAAGCAGCCCAAGCGCCACTTGCAGCAATGGACATGGCACCTGCCATGAGGATCGTCTTGAGTTTCATGCGTTTCTCCCTGTCAGGATCGGTCCGTCGTCGACGTCCGGACCGGTGTTATGCCCGAATGGGCTGTTTGTGGGGTTGCTCCCCGATCCGCGCACCGCTTCCAGCTTCGAAGAGATGACAGATTTCGTTTGGCACCGAGAACGAAACGGTTTCGCCAATCTCGGCACGGAATGTTTTGTCCGCCTTTACGGAAACGAGCGCACCGCCAACCCGAACCGA
Organism: Roseibium sp. RKSG952; assembly: GCF_009711355.1. Classification (NCBI taxonomy): domain Bacteria; kingdom Pseudomonadati; phylum Pseudomonadota; class Alphaproteobacteria; order Hyphomicrobiales; family Stappiaceae; genus Roseibium; species Roseibium sp. RKSG952. The sequence continues at coordinate 58,995 of NZ_SMMF01000959.1, forward strand.
AATCATGGTCGCGTCGCCCAACAACTCCAACGTATAAATCGGTGCGGTGATCTGGCCGTTTCCTTCAGCAAGGCATGCGTCTTCGGCCCTGAATCCCAGAGTCATGGGACCGTCTGGCGCGTCTACCGGAATTTCGACGTGTTCAGCACGGAACACTCCGCCCGCAACTTCGCCGTCCATCAGGTTCATCGCTGGTGAGCCGATGAAGCTGGCTACAAATGTATTCGCGGGCCGGTCATAGATTTCAGTCGGGCTTCCAACCTGCTGGACCACACCCTGTTTCATCACCACGACACGGTCAGCCAGTGTCATGGCCTCAATCTGGTCGTGGGTCACGTAGATGGTGGTGACTGCCAGTTCATGGCTCAGGTTCTTAATCTGCGCTCGGGTTGAAACCCGCAGCTTGGCATCCAGGTTCGACAGAGGCTCATCCATCAGGAACACGTTCGGCTCGCGCACAATGGCGCGTGCCAGCGCAACACGCTGCCGCTGACCGCCCGACAATTCAGCCGGCTTGCGATGCAGAAAATCATCCAGCTCGACCATCGCGCTGGCGCGGCGAACCTTTTCATCATGCGTTGACGGATCAATGCCGCGAACCTTCAATGGAAAGCGGATGTTCTCGTAGACGTTCATGTTCGGGTACAAAGCATAGCTCTGAAAGACCATCGCCACGTCCCGATCCTTGGGTTCCAGATCGTTCACTACTTTGCCATCGATCAGGATATCGCCTTCGGTGACATCCTCGAGCCCGGCAATCATGCGCATAGTTGTGGTCTTGCCACAGCCAGACGGCCCCAGCAGCACCAGAAACTCGCGGTCGGCGATTGTCAGATCGAAGTTGTGGACCCCAACAAAGGAACCCCAACGCTTACCGACATTACGCAGTTGAATTTCCGCCATGGTGCCCCCTGCTACGGATTCGTTTTGCATACGTTTGCAAAAACTGTAATCGGCACTCATCAATTCTGGCAAGACTTTTTTGCATACGTATGCAAAACTGGTTCAAAGCAGTGATTCATTGCTCCGATACAACAAGCGTAACGTACTGCAAAGAAACGGTAATACAGTGAGCTTCCAAAACGAGAAAAAACTCGTCTCTTCGTTTCATGACGAGCTAGACAAAGCAGATAGCGCAGATTTACCCTCAATATTTGAGCGATTCTGCGCGCAGGATTTACGGTGGCATGGCTTCCACCCATTCAATGAAATCACTGGCGGCGCGCACGTGGTGGACGCGTTTTGGCGACCTCTGAAACGCAGCCTGACACGCTTGCAACGACGGCAAGACATATTCTTTGCCGGAGAAAACTCTCTGGATGACAAGGGTGCTATCTGGGTTGTCTCGATGGGACATCTGATGGGTCTGTTCGACAAGCCCTGGCTGGGCATACGGCCCACCGGCAAAATGGCCTTTTTACGCTATTGCGAATTCAACAAAGTGTCTGAGGGAAAAATCACCGAGACGGCAATGTTCTTCGACATTCCCCATCTCATGGTGCAGGCGGGTCAGAATCCTTTCCCCCCGCAAACAGCAGCTCATCTTGTTCAGCCGGGACCACTGACTAATGACGGGATCTTGGAAAGGGATGCGCCTAAGGAAGAAGGTCAGCGCACCCTCGCCGCGATCAACGCCATGATTGCAGACCTTGGGCAATGGGACAGCGGGCTTTCGCTGACAGATGAGTTGGCTCGCACATGGCATGACGACATGATCTGGTGGGGTCCCGAAGGCATCGGCGCGACCTACACGATCGAACGTTATGCCAAGCAACATTCAGGCCCCTTCCGTGCGGCTTTTAAGGATAGGTCAAAAACCAATCACATCTGCCGTATGGCCGAAGGGCACTATGGCGGTTTTTTCGGCTGGCCGAATTTCACTGCAGCCCCAACTGGCGGCTTCATGGGCATGCCAGCGACCGGAAAGGCAGGTGAGTTTCGCGTGATTGACATCTATCGCAGGGGCGGCGACAAGCTGGCCGAAAACTGGATCTTCATAGATTTGCTGCATTTCTGGAAACAGCAGGGTGTCGATATCCTTGAACGGACTACCGGGATTGAGACGCCATGAGGATCGATGCGCATCATCATCTGTGGGACCTGAACGCAGTCCACTATCCGTGGCTGATGGAATCCGGCACGCCCCGGTTTTTTGGTGACCCAACTCCGATCCAGCGAGACTATCTTCTTCCCCAGTTCCGAAAGGATGCCGAAGCATACGATTTCAAGGCATCAGTTCACATTCAGGTTGGCGCTGCGGACCCATGGGCCGAGGCCAAGTGGGTCCAATCTGTGGCCGATCAGCACCCGGATTGGCCTCTGGCGCAGGTCGCTTATTGCGACCTGACCTCGGATGATCTGCCTGACCAGCTGGACCGCCTGCAATCACTTCCATCATTACGCGGCGTACGGCAGATCATCGGTCGGTCGCCAGGTGAGGACGCGAAATCAGGTACGAATGATCTGCTGGAGAACCCAAAGTTTCTGGCCGGTCTCAGAGAGTTGGGTGAGCGGGGCCTGTCATTCGATCTGCAGCTATTGCCGGAACTGATGGAACAGACTGCCCGGATATTGGAGCGCGCGCCCCGAACAAAAATCGCTTTGTGCCACGCCGGTTCCCCACATGATCGATCGGAAGATGGCCTGGATGCGTGGGCCATAGCGCTGGAAAACCTGTCTTCGATGCCTCAGGTTTTTTGCAAACTTTCAGGGCTTGGTATGTTTGATCACGACTGGTCAGCGGACAATGTCAGACCCATTGTTGAAACCTGCCTGTCACAGTTCGATCCTGAGCGCTGCATGTTCGGCTCAAACTTTCCGGTCGACAGCCTGTCCTCGACCTACGCAGAGCTCATATCCAGATACACTGCCCTCGTTCCCGATACTCAGTGGGAAGATATCTTCTACAGAACATCTGCAGGGTTTTACGGATTTGTAGCCGAGTAGACCAACGCAGTGCCGAACCGGGTCTTGGAACTATCTGCGCCAACGCAAGTGTGAGACCAACACATCTAATAGAGAATGACTGTTATCAGACATGTAGAAGCGGCAGCTTTGATGCTGCCGCTGCAGGACGAATTGACCCCAGAAACCGCCTAATTCCGGTCAGGCAGCAGGTGTCTTGAATTGCTGATCGAACAGGCTTCGGAAACTGCCATTCTCTTCCATCAGCTCCTCAAGGTTGCCCTGTTCGATAACTTCACCATCCTGCACAACCATAATTCGGTCCGCTTCCAGGATCGTTGACAGGCGGTGCGCAATCACGATCGTGGTGACATTCTCGGTCAGCTTATCCAGCGCCTCTTTGACCAGAGACTCGGATTCGGCATCCAACGCGCTTGTCGCCTCATCAAGCAGCAGAATTTCTGCATTCCGCAGAATAGCGCGCGCAATCGCCAGACGTTGCTTCTGACCGCCGGACAGGAATGCGCCATTCTCGCCAACCTCTGTGTCGTAACCTTCCGGCAATTCACTGATGAAATCATGCGCATGTGCCGCACGCGCCGCGGCCTTCACCTCTTCGTCAGTCGCATCAGGGCGCGCAAAACGCAGGTTTTCCATCACGTTGGTCGAAAACAGGAAAGTATCCTGACCCACATAGGATATTTTCCGCCGCAGCGATGCAAAGCTTACATCAAGCAAATCCTGACCATCGATTTCAACAGACCCTTCATCAGGATCATAAAACCGCATGATCAACCCAAAGATCGTGGATTTACCGCCGCCTGATTGCCCCACAAGAGCAGTGGTTTTACCTGCCTCGAAGGTTAAATTCATATCTTTGATGACAGGCAACGATCCCTGATAACCAAATGTCACGTTGTGCATCCGGATTTCACCCGGGCCCGAGCGCAGCTGTTTCGGCTCCGTGCTTTCACGCATCGGATCTTCTTCGTCCAGAAGTTCGAACATCATCCCAATCGGCACCAGCGCGGTTTCGATGACAACACGCATGCGCGACAGACGCTTTGCCGGCTCGTAGGCCATCAAAAGCGCTGTGATGAATGACATCAGCTGACCTGCTGTCGGTGGTTCCGACCCTGCGATTCCCATCGTACTGACCACAAGAACCCCGGCCACGGCAAGCCCGGCCAGAAACTCCATCAGGGGGCTGGCAATAGACTGCAACTTGGCAATGTCGTTGGAACGCTTTTCTACCGCAAGGATCGCCTCATCCATGCGCTCGGTCATGTGACCTTCCAGCGCGAACACTTTGATGACCTTGATCCCACCCGAAGTTTCCTGAAGCACACGGATGATCTCAGCCAGTGACTTGAGGTTGGACTGCATGATTTTTCGTACGCTTTTCAGCAAGTAACGCACGCTCAGCAACGCAATCGGGCCCACGACGAAGAACAGCACCGAGAGAACAGGTTGCTGATAGACCATGACGAAAACGAGACCCACCAGGGTAAGGGCGTCGCGTACGAAACTGGTCACGATCACATCAACCAGCTGCCGCGCGGCCTGTGCGCCATAGGTCACGCGCATCAGGAGTTCCGAGGACTCAACCTTGGAATAGAAGTCAACACCGCGCCGAAGCAGCTTTCGATATACGTTCTCTTGCTGCACCGCGATGATACGGTTACCCGCACGCGCCAGAAAAACAGACTGTATGTATGAAGCGACCGCTTTGGTGAAAAACAGCGCAACCACACCCAACGCGATCAGATGTACCTGAGACCGCATATCTGGGTTGGTCATGGCATCGACGATGTTTTCCATCATCCAGGCGGTGCCCGCAGTTGTACCAGCAACAACGGCCATCGCAACCATCGCGATACCGTACAGCCACCCTTGACCACGGATACTGTCACCTACCAAACGGCCGATATAGCCGGATCGCCATTTCGTCCAGGCTTTCCTGATCATTCCGTTCTCCAAAATCTCATCATTATTAACCTGTCACGGCCATGTCTGTCACACGCCGAAAGTTCCACAACGAATTGGACTCAACGCAAAAGACGGGTTGCGCCTAGTTATGCGGGACGGGCGCAAGATTCCAGAGGGCCTGCAAAGAATAGGAGGATACATGACCATTAACACACGCTCTGGCCCTCAGCAGTTAAGTAATCCGTCGCTTCTAGCGCCACACAACTTCTCCCAAAAATATGTAACCAGCCCCATATATCGTCTTGATTAACTGAGGGTTTTTGGGATCTTCACCCAGTTTGGTCCGCAATCGGGAAATACGTACATCCATTGCCCGATCAAAGCTTTCCCCTGCGGCACCGCCCAGCATTTCCTGCATCTGGGCCCGGCTGATCAGACGTTTCGGGCTTTCGAGGAACAATCGCAACACCTCACCTTCAGCGTGGCTGAACGTGGTTTCGGCGCCGCTCTCATCTTCCAGCACATAGCGATCAAAATGGGCCGTCCAGCCGTTAAATCCTGCTGTTTCCGAGCTTTGCGCCTGTGTTTTTGGTGAACGTAACCGCGCGCGGATACGCGCCACCACCTCGGCCGGATCAAAGGGTTTGGTGATGTAATCATCCGCTCCAAGCTCCAGACCGGTCACCCGGTCCTGAACCTGTGCACGCCCTGAAATGATGATCACTGCCGCGCCCTGCTCCAGCGCCAGACGGTGAACCAGTGCCAAACCATCCGTATCCGGCAAAGACAGATCAACCAAACAGACATCCGGTGTCACGCGCTTGAGTGAGGCTTCGAATTCGCGCGCGCGGGCAAAGCTCTGTGTACGAAAGCCAGCCTCTTCCAGTGCATCAGTCAGAATCCGGCGTATCTCAGGCTCATCGTCAAGGATGGTCACCAGCGGTTGGGTCATCAGGCAGCCTCGGTTCGGATCAGGGCAGACAATTGCATACCGGTAAACGGCTTTTGCAGCACCGGCGCAAGGCCAAGCGCGCGCCGATACAACGGGTCGTCATGGGGCAGCGAGGTCATCAGGATACAGGGTACGGAATGGTTCAGTTTCTCGACAAGATCGATACCCGTCCCCGCACCCTCCAGGCGGATATCCGACAGCACAAGCCCGATATCACCGATATCCTTGGTCAGGGCCAGCGCTTCATCGACCGAAGTTGCCTCGATCACCGAGCAGCTCAGTTCGATAAGCATATCGCGGAACTGGCTGCGCAGTTCATCGTTATCCTCAACCAGCAGCACCAATCCTTCGCGTACCGGAGGTGCCGGTCGGTAGGGCAAACGCAACACAACGGACGCACCCGACGGGGTATTGCGCAAGTTCAGATCTCCGCCTGCCAGCTTGACCGTGTCATAGACCATCGGCAGTCCCAGCCCCGAGCCATCACTGCCCTTGGTTGTGAAGAATGGGTTCAGCGCCTTCTTCAATGCCTCGGACGAAAATCCCGGGCCGGTGTCTGAGACGGTGATTTCGATCCAGATGTTGCCAATTGCATGGGCGCTGATGGTGATCTGACCGGATGGTCCGCAGGCGTCGCGAGCGTTCAGCACCAGATTCAACAACGCATCCTGCACCATCCCCGGATCCAGCATCAATGCCCCATCCGGAAGTGTATTTACCACCGAAAGCCCCACACCGCGCGGCAGAGAGGGGGTTGCCAGAATCCGCAAATCCTCCAACAGCGCCTTCATGTCTGTTGCTTGCGGATGGGGCGTTCTGTTGCCCGTCATATCAGCGATCCGGTTCAACAGTTGCCCCCCGCGCCGGGCGGTTTGTTGGGTGGCCGAAACGAGCTCGGCCGCATCATCGGGCAGGTTCATCCGGTCCAGCTTGGCCTGCATCCCAAGAATGATGGTCAAAAGGTTCGAAAAGTCATGAGCCAGCCCGCTGGTCATCTGGGCGGCCATGGCGCGCCTGCGTGTCTGTTGCAGCGCGACGCGGGCTTGCGTCTCTTCAGTAATATCGACCGACATCACGTATACACCACCCTGTTCATCGGGGGTGAACGAGACCCGGATACGGCGAGAATCCTGATCCTCGGTGAACTCGAAAACCGAAGGCTGGCCGGAATAGGCCCGTTCCAGATGCGGTTCCACCCTGTCGAAGGCCGCGGCACCAAGAGCTTCGGAAATGTGTAGACCCAGAATCTCGGACGGTCGGCCCGGCATCACGGAACTCAGGCGGCGATTGGAATAATCATAGCGACCACTGGCATCCAGATGGGCAATATGTGCCGGCATCATCTCGGTCGTCATGCGCGTCCGCGCTTCGATCTCGGTCAGCTGCCGCTTGGCTTCTTCCAGCGCCGTGATTGTGGCGGCCAATTTCCGGTTTGTTGCCGACAACTCTTCTGCATGGCTCAAAAGCTGACCGGACAGTTCTTCGGATCGGGCGCGCAGCAATTCTTCAGCCCGTTTTGTACCGGTGATATCAGTATAAACCGCAACCCATCCACCAGCTGGCAATGGCGCACCTTCGATCGAAATCACCTGCCCGTTCGGACGGACGCGTTCCATATAATGCGGCTCGAACGCCAACGCCTGTTCAACACGGACATCGACCATCTCATCGACATTCTGATCGTCACCGTATTCTCCGCGACTGGCCAGAAAGTGAATCGTGTCGTGAAACGACGCCCCGGGCTGCACGAGCTTGTCGGGCAAATCGAACATTTCCTGAAAGCGAAGGTTGCTGACAACCAGCCGCAACTGACTGTCATAGATCGACAGCGCCTGACCGATCAGGTTCAAGCCGGCGGTCGTCATCGCCTTGATACGCTGTTCGCTTATGTCCAAATCGTTCCTCCCCGGGACATATGCGTAACATCAGATCTGATGCAGGTGTAGAGGGAACGGATGCGACCTGTTGGCCCCTAGGGTCTTTTGCGCGCGATCACCCAGACCGGGTGATAGGTCAGCGATACGCCCTGCGGCGTGGCGAACGCTCGATTGTAGTCCTCACAGAACGCGGCCAGCGTGGAACGCGTCCAAACTTGGGCCGCGCGGCCATTCACACCCGTTTTCCGCAAATGGCGGAGTACATGCTGAGGGGTGTCGAACCACAACTTGCGACGTTCTTGCCAAAGGTCCACGATTTCCATCTCGTCTCCGGCAGCCTTTAAAGCCTGAGCCAGAACATCGGGTCCACACAGACCCGGAGCCCTCGAGCCCGAGCCAAGATGCACAAGCTCAGCATACTGATCCTGCCCAAATCCTGAAATCGCCAGCCAACCCCCGGGTGCGAGAGACCGGGCAGCGTTGGCCACCACATCCTGCGGTGTATCCAGCCATTGAATCGTCGATGTCGATACAATCAAATCCTGCTGCACCGGCCAGGCTACATTGCGAATGTCCCCGGATCGAAACTCAGCACCCCATAGATGGGCTGTTTCGCTGGCTTCGGGCATCAAGTCGTTCAGGATGACGTTTTCCAGACTGAAACGCTGATGCAGCGCTTCGGTAAGATGCCCGGTCCCGCACCCGATCTCGAAAACAGAGCTGTATGAATTGGGTGCACCCAGATCGGACAGGCGTTGCGCCAGTTGCTGCGCGATCCGAGCCTGCTGACCTGCTGAATCATGATAGCTCTGGAAACTGCGGCTAAAGCTGCGCTGCACGCGCGCGGAGGTCATGGCATTCATGCGAACCACTCCTTCCAGCTTTGGCCAGCAAGAAAAGGCTGATGAGAGGCATCAATCAACCGAACCCGTTCTGCCTGCGCGTGCCACGCCGTTTCCTGCGATTTGGTGGGGATAATCCTGTCTCGCTTGGCGATCCAGATACGGTCGAATTGTGTGTCAGGTGCCTTACCACGTTGGTCGATTACCCTAAGTTCATCCTGAGCGGCAGCAATATCCAATGCCGGGGGCGTACCGTTCAAACCAGCACGACGGCAAAACCGGGCAAAGCTGGCGCTGGTCAATCCGTCAGCCGTTGCCTCAACAGTTTCAGGGGAAATGCCCCGTTCGACATCAGCCGGAAACAGCGTCCCGTTCACCGCCACCAGTTGCGAAGGTTTCAGGGGCACAGACGCCAGCCAATGTGCAGCGGATGCAACGCCAAAAGAATAGGCCAGCAGTCGCACCTGATCGTAGCTGCTGGTTTCAGACAACTCATCCGCAAGGTCGCGAAAGTCATCTACGACCAGCACGTCCCCTGACCCGCTGAGCAAGGCGAACGGCGCAGGCCCAAGGGCCCACCCGCCAAACACAAGGGTCAGTTCAGACCCGCCTTCGCGCGCCAGCCAGTGTCGTCTCATGCATCCCCCCTTGCGAGGTCGATCATCGCTGTCGTGACACGGCTCAGGTCATCCGGAGAGATAATGTAGGGCGGCATGCAATAGATATTGCGCGCAAAGGGTCGAAGCCAGACACCGGTTTCCGGTGCACGCTGATGGGCGATGCGGGGATCAACGGTATCGTTCATCTCAATCACGCCAATCGCGCCGAGCACCCGAACATCTGCAACGCCGGGCAAATCCCGGGCTGGCGCAAGCTCAGTGGTCATTTGAGCCTCGATCTCAGCAACACGTACTTGCCAATCGCCATTTTCTAGCAGGCCAAGGCTTGCGATGCCCGCGGCGCAGGCCAACGGGTTCGCCATATAGGTCGGGCCGTGCATGAACACACCTGCCTCGCTGTCGCCAATGCCGTAGGCCACTTTCCTGCTGGTGACCGTCGCGGCAAAGGAGATGTGGCCGCCAGTCAGCGCCTTACCCAAACAGATGATATCCGGCGTGATCCCCGCATGATCAATGGCGAACAGGCGCCCTGTTCGACCAAAGCCAGTGGCGATCTCATCGAAGATGATCAGAACATCATGCGCGTCGCACAGTGATTTCGCCCCACGCAGCCAATCGGGGTGATAGAAATACATACCACCGGCGCCCTGCACGATGGGCTCAAGGATAAGCGCCGCGATCTGATCGCCCTTTTCCTTCAATAACTGCTCAAGCGCGGCCAATCCGTTCTGAACACCATCATCAATCCAGTCATCACCCAGCCGAACCTGAGGACGCGGCAGGAAGTGCTGGATCGACAAAGCGCCCCGGAACAGGCCATGCATCCCGTTGACCGGGTCACAAACGCTCATCGCCTTCCACGTATCGCCATGATAGCCGCCGCGGATGGTGGCAAATTCGACTTTACCGGCCCGCCCATGAGCCATTTGGTATTGCACAGCCATTTTCATCGCGACTTCGACCGAGACCGAGCCACTGTCGCAGTAGAAAATGCGGTCCAGACCTTCGGGCAGCATCGACACCATCTTTTGACCAAGCTCGATCGCCGGATTGTGGGTAAGCCCGCCGAACATGACATGGGGCATCTGCTCCAGCTGTTGCTGCATCGCTGACACGATGGCCGGATGACGATGACCGTGGATCGTGCACCACCATGATGACATGGCATCGATCATTTTCGTACCATCTTCGCGGAACAGGTAAACACCTTCGGTCCGATCGATCAGATGCATCAGGCCGGGATCGGCCACGTTCGTGTAGGGATGCCACAAATGGCTTGCGTCAAACTCCAACGGTGTCACAGGGCACTCCGGATTTTGTCCATGTCGATAGCCTGAAACGCCTGCATGAGGGTTTCGCTGTTCAGGTTGTCGATCATACTCAGACGCCCCAGATGTGGAACATCGGACATCTGGATGATGGTCTCTTCCACATCGGGTTCAGCCGCGCCGACAAAGGCTACACCGACAACCGGACAACCAGCATTGCGTAATGCCATCAGTGACAGGGTCGTGTGGTTGATTGTCCCCAGCGCGGTACGCGCCACAAGGATCACCGGAGCCTTCCATCTGGCAAAAAGGTCAAGATAATAGGCCTGTCGGGTGAGCGGCACCATGATCCCCCCTGCCCCTTCGACTACCAAAGGGCCATCAACCTCAGGCAACGCCAGTCGATCCAGATCGATCTCGACACCCATATCCTCGGCCGACAGATGGGGCGAGGCCGGCATATCCAACAGGTAGGTTTCCGGCAGCACCGGCTGACCGGACAACTCTGCCACGATCTGGCTGTCGGTTGCGTCCTCCAGACCGGATTGAACCGGTTTCCAATAGTGCGCACCCAGAGCTGCGGTCAGCCCGGCTGAGAAGATTGTCTTGCCTATTCCGGTATCGGTTCCGGTCACGATCAGCGCGGTCATTGGGTATCCGTTTGCTGGTTGGCGATGGCCTGAAACAGGGCCGTAATGTCGTCGTTTGTTACATTGCCCGTGATCGACACGCGCAGGCGCGATGTGCCTCGCGGGACGGTTGGCGGGCGGATGCCTCTTACGTCAAAACCAAGCTCCTGCAATTGTTCGGCACGCCTCATGGTTGGTTCATCGGCACCAATAATCACGGGCATAATCTGGCTATGAAAACCACCCAGTCCTCCTAGGCGCTGCGCCTCGGAATGCGCATGGGCCATCAGATCCCGGGCGTGAATTGTCAGCGCATGGCTTTCCTGCAGTGCTTTGATCGCAGCGCGAACCAGGGCCGCATCAAACGGGGACGGGGCAGTGGCGAATATGAACGGACGTGCCCGGTTGATCAGGGTATCAATCATGGGCTTTGGACCACAGATCAAACCACCGCTGACACCCAATCCTTTTCCACATGTATGCAAGGTCAGAACCTCGGCATCCAACCCATGGGCCAACCCTTGCCCCTGAGCCCCAAAAACACCTGTTGCGTGGGCCTCGTCCACGACCAGCACAGCGTTTTCAGAACGGGCAAAAGCCGCCAGTTCAGTCAGAGATGCAAGGTCACCTTCCATGGAATACACGCTTTCCACGGCAATCCAGACCTGACCGTTATTGCTGGCCTGCCAGTCCGCCAGAACCTGACGCGCCGCGCTAACGTCGTTATGTGGAAAAGCGAGAGTTTGCGCTCGCCCAAGACGCATCCCTTCATGCGCGCTGGCATGGACCAGCTCATCATGCAGGATCAAATCGCCCGCAGCGGGAAGTGTTGAGAAGATCGCTTGGTTGGCCTGAAAGCCACCGCCCATGAACAGTGCTGCTTCGGCACCAAAGAACGCCGCTGCTTCGGCCTCCAACCGCTCATGCTCGGGATGGTTGCCACGCAATAGTCGCGAGCCACCCGAACCCAATGGGACGTTCCGAGCCAGCGCGTCCTGCGCGGCTTGACGCATCAGATCCGACCCCGCGAGGCCTAGATAGTCGTTTGACGCGAAATCCAGCCCATGACGGGGTGCAAGCTGACGCAGGCGATGGCGTGTTTTCAGCACATCCAACGCCCGGTCCAGCCTTGCGGTGGCTGTCATTCGGCAGCCTTCAGGCACGCTTCGGATTCAGGTTCCATAGGCTGAATACCCAATTTGGCGAACAGCAGCGCATCGCTGCTTTCTTCGGGGTTCTCAGCTGTCAGCAGCGTATCGCCTGCAAAGATCGAGTTTGCGCCGGCAAAGAAACACATCGCCTGCATCTCGTCGCTCATGTCGCTGCGGCCAGCGGACAGACGTACATGAGACTTTGGCATCATGATCCGGGCCAGCGCGATGATGCGAACGAACTCAATGGGCTCAATAGGCTTGGCATCAGCTAGCGGGGTGTCTGCCTGTGGCATCAGCATGTTGATCGGAACCGAGTCCGGCGCTTCGGGCAGATTAGCCAGGGTCACCAGCATGTCGATCCGGTCTTCGCCGTTTTCACCCATGCCCAGAATACCGCCCGAACAGACCTTCATGCCTGCCTCGCGAACGCGGTTCAGCGTATCGATCCGGTCGGCGAAAGTACGGGTGGTGATCACCTCGGGGTAATACCGTTCCGAAGTATCGATATTGTGGTTGTAGTAGTCGAGCCCGGCATCCCGCAACTGAACCACCTGATTGTCATCCAGCATCCCCAGCGTCATGCAGGTTTCCATGCCCATTGCCTTGACGCCTTCGATCATGGCAACCAGCGCATCCATGTCGCGGGCCTTGGGCTCGCGCCAGGCAGCACCCATACAGAACCGGGTCGACCCCGAAGCGGCGGCTTTGCGCGCCTCGCTCAGAACACGTTCGACCTCGATCAGCTTTGACGCGCTGAGCTTGGAGCCGTTGCGGGCAGATTGCGAACAATAAGCACAATCCTCAGCGCAACCCCCTGTCTTGATTGAGAGCAATCGGGACATCTGTACCTTGTTGGGATCAAAGTTCTCGCGATGAACGGTTTGAGCCCGGTAAAGAAGATCCATCAGCGGCAGGTCGTGAATTGCCTGCGCAGTTTCGCGCGTCCAGGTGTTCGATGTAGCCGACATTTTATAGATAATTTTTCCCGATGATTCAGATTCACTCGGGTTTATCAATAAAGTCGAAAAACGCAACAACTTCGATGTCACAGGCAGGGTTCTGCCTGTGACTTATCGAGGGCCAGTTAGCCGTGCAGAGGTTTACCCTGCGAAGCGCGATAAGCTTCTACATATCCCCGTGCGACCGAACGGACCGCGCGCCCGATCTGGGAATAGGCCTCGTCCGGAAGATTGGCGAACGACACCCGCGCAGACCAGCCAGGCGCGTCAAAGCCGCTGCCGTTCAACAGAACGATGCCATAGTCTTCGGCCAGCTTGAACGCGATATCCAGCGGATGAACGTTCTGCTTGATCCAGTCGACGACATCCTCACCAACATATTTGCGCAACCAGAACTCGAAATCGATAATGCCGTAATAGGCGTCGTAGTTTTCGCCTGCATCCACCTCGATCCCCATCGCCTCGGTCAGCATTTTGAACCGGCGATGTACCAGTTCCATACAGGCAGTCTGATAGGCTTTCTTGGTATCCACCAACTCGCACAGCGAGAACAGCGTCATCATCATCTGCTGCGGCAGGGACAGACCCGCAGTATGGTTCAAGGCGACATCCCGGCTGTCGGCAACCAACCTGTCGATGAACCTAATGTCGCGCGGTGTCAGACTGAGTGTGCCATAGCGCTTATCCAGCTTCTGTTTGATATCCTCGGGGTGATCAGCCAGCTTGAGGTCAAAGATGTTATCTTGTGCGACGGCGATGACCCCAAGCCGCCAACCGGTGCAGCCAAAGTACTTGGAATAGGAATACACTCCGATGGTGTTGCGGGGCACATACCCCATGACGGATGTAAAATCATGCACGAAGGTGCCGTACACATCATCTGTCAGAACGATCAGATCAGGCCGGTGATTTTCGACAAGATCGGCAAGCTTTTCCAGCGAAGGTTTATTCAATGCGACCGAGGACGGATTGCCGGGATTGACCAGAAAGAACGCTTTGACCTTGGGATCCTTGAGCTTTTCAACCGCCGCATCAGTCAGCTGAAAACCATCTTCCTCATCCGTTTCGACATGTACGGACTCAAGGCTGTAATCCTCAAGCTCGGGCATTTCGAGATAGGGCGTGAAGATCGGCGTGCAAAGCGCAATGGTATCTCCGGGGTTCAACAACCGGTTGGCTTTTAGCGTCTTGAAGATATAGCACATAGCGGCTGTGCCGCCTTCGACCGCAAACAGATCGAACTGCATGTCTGGTCGGCGACCTGAACACATGGCCCACATCAGGTATTCATGTGCGATGACGGCGTTGTGCTTCAGAATACGGTCCGGCACGGGATAGTTGTCGCCGATGATCGAATCCGTCAGCTCGTGCACGAACTCATCGGGATCAAAATCAAAGGCCGAGATCGCATGGGCGACCACTTCAAGCAATGTGTCAGTGCCCGGCATAGCTGCATTGGCGCTGGCCCATTTCTGCAGCCGATCGTGACAACCGGCCATTGCTGGCATACCGCCAATTCCAGCAGGATGGTTCATGACACGTTTGGATTCAGTAACCGCGAATTGCCCCAGCGCAAAAAAGGCCTCGCGCGGACGGGTCGCCACCCAGTTCGGGTTGCCGCGACCTGCGTTCAGGAAAGCGCTGTTGGACTTTCTCGCTTCGGCCGAAGCCAGTTGGATCAGTTCATCTTTGATCTGAAACGGGCTAAGCGCTTCGTAGTCGTGCAGCTTTAATCTGTCCATTGGTCAAACCTCTCCAAATCAGCTCAATATCAAAACAACGACCATACCAAAGATGGTCAGCAGCGTGTTGCCGATGGCATAGGGCATTCCGTAACCAAGGGCAGGAATGCGGCTCTGCGCGGCCTCCTGAATCATACCCAGCGCGGCTGTTGTCGTCCTTGCACCTGCACAGGCACCAAACAGAATGGCCGGGTGAAACTTGAACACGTAATGCCCGACATAGACCGAAAAGATCATTGGCAGCGAAGTCGCTACGATCCCCCAAAGTAACAGCGCGATACCCGCCTGCTGCAAACCGGCCACGAACCCCGGCCCTGCCGATATACCGACAACAGCAATAAAGACGTTCAGCCCGAGAGTGTTCATCAACCACAGGGAAGGCGCAGGAATACGGCCAAAGGTCGGATGCACCGTGCGCAGCCAGCCCAGCACCAGACCCGCCAATAGCGCGCCACCGGTTGTCGACAGGCTGATGGGGAAACCGCCCATCATGATCGCCAGCGTGCCAATCAGCCCACCGATGAAAATACCCCATCCGACAAACGCCAGATCAGTTGTGTCGACAGGACGATCCGCATAGCCGATCTCGGCAATCGCCGCTTCGACATGTCGCTTGCTGCCAAGGATCGTCAGGATATCGCCGCGGTGCACCTCGGTGCCGGGCAAGAGAGGCAATTCCAGCATGTTGCGCGACAGTTTTGAGACATAGACCCCACGCGCGACCGGCAGCTTGCCCAACTCTCCTAGCGTTTTACCGTGCAGGTCCTTGTTTGTAATCAGGACATCCAATTTTTCCGACGGAATGCTCAGCAATTCAGGCGCATCCGCCTCTTTCAGGCTCGTTTCCAGCAATCCAACCAGATCACCGCGACGGCCCGAAAACATCACGACATCACCGGCCTGCAATACAGTGTCGGCGTCAACCTCGATAATCTTGCCATCCCGGCGCAGACGTTCGGCGTATATCCGAACACCCGGCAGCAGGTCCTTGACCGGCTTTCCAAGCAGATCGCTGCCGTCCGGAATTTCAAAGGCGCGCGCTTCAATCGCGCGATAGGCTGAGACGATCCCGTCGCCAGTCTCGACTGCGGATGCACCGCCAAGCTTGGCCTCATACTCTTTGCAGGCTGCCACCAGATCGACCCCGATCAGCCGCGGCCCGATTTTGGCAAGGATAATCGCCGAACCGATTGTTCCGTATATATAGGTCACCGCATACGCGACAGGAATTTGGTTCGCATACTTCTGCGCTTCATCCGCGGGTAGCCCCAGTTGATTGATCTGATCAGTCGCCACACCAATGGCAGCAGAGATAGTCTGAGATCCGGCATAGAAACCCGCAGCATAACCGAGTTCCAGCCCGGCAACCTTGGCCGATATGAGCGGGACGATCAGACACAAGGCCAGAACACTGAGCGCAAAGAATACCTCTCGCGCGCCATCAACCTTGAGGCCGCGCATGAATTGCGGACCAACACCATAGCCGACGGCAAAGATGAACATAATAAAGAAGGTCGATTTGACGGCTGAATCGATATCAATATGTGCCTGACCTATCACAACCGCCGCCAGCAGCGTACCGGTGACCGACCCCAGGCTGAATCCCATGAACTTCCATGGCCCCACCAGAAACCCAATACCGATAGCCAGAAACACCGCCAGTTCAGGATAGGTTCGCAGAATATTCACAAACCAATCAATCATTGCCCACCTCCCACATTCAGGCTCGGAACGCACCGAACTTGTGGGCAGGCAGAACACCAGAAACACCGTACCGTTCTCTGGAATTCCGAGCCGCCCGTCCGGCCCAATTCAATCAGAACAGGAAATCTTTGAGGTCACGATACCCTAAGTATCGGGTTTGTCTAGAATTATCCGAATATCAGAAAGTTTACGGCATCATGCTGCCGGGACCCGGAGGCGTAGATTGTGTTAGCGAACAGTGTCGAGCAAAAGCAAAGCCCTAACCCACATTGTTATGTCTGGCGATCAAGATCACAGCAGGATCATCAGACGGGCGTATTCAACCCCATCTCGATAAGCGCAAGGCACCCAAATCCCGCCTGGGTTGTTTGGTTTCCGAAAGTAAGCCACAGTATGGACACACGCTGACACGCGCAGAGTATCTTGCGCGGTTGGCTGACGCACCGGGCAGGAGGCGTTCGTTTTGCGCGATAGTTTTTGATAGACGGCGACACGGCAAAGCAAGGAACCAAGGCACTAAACCGGCCCCTGCTGGGTATAAACTTCTTTGCAGGCGACGTCACCGCAGGGTTTGGGCCGTATCTGGCAATTTATCTGCTGGCGCAGTTGCACTGGTCGCCGCAAAGCATCGGCTTTGCACTTGCACTTGGGTCCATCGTAACCGTTCTGGCACAGACCCCGGCCGGTGCGCTAATCGACTGGACCGATGCGAAACGTGGCTTGATGATCGCATGTGTTACGGCCGTCGGGGTGGCCGCACTTACCCTAGTCATCTCTGACCAGAAATATGCCATTTACGGCGCCCAGACCACGATGGGTGTGGCGTTGGCCTTCCTCGGGCCGTTGATTGCCGCGATTACACTGGGTGTGGTTGGTCGAGAAGCCTTTACGCGGCAAACAAGTGCCAATCAGGCGTGGAACCACGCCGGCAATGTCGCTGCCGCGGGAATTGCCGCCGGTCTCGCATTGGCAGGTTTTGTTGACGGGGTGTTCGTACTGATCTCGGTTATGTGCGTGGGCATGATCGGCTGCACACTTTTGATCAAGCCATCGCAGATCAATCACGAAGCAGCGCGCGGTGGCGTGGCGGAGGATAGTACCGGTCAAGAAAAGCCCAGCGGATTTGCCACGATCCTCAGCGACAAACGACTGATCATTTTCGGCGCATCCATTGTCCTGTTTCATTGCGCAAATGCCAGCATGCTGCCCCTGGTCAGTCAAAAGGTGGCCAGCGGCGGCGACACCAAATCAGGGATCGCCTTTACGTCGGCCTGTATTATCTCTGCCCAGTTCATCATGATCGGGATGGCGGTCCTATGCGGTCGCACCGCTGATAGCTGGGGGCGCAAACCCCTGTTCCTGCTCGCGTTTTCGATCCTGCCAGTTCGCGCTGTGCTCTATACGTTGACAGATAACTCGGTGGCGCTGGTGGCAATCCAATCTCTAGACGGGGTAGCAAACGGTATCTTTGCAGTGCTGTTTCTGCTGATCGTGTCGGATGTGACTAAAGGAACTGGTCGCTTTAACGTGGCGCAGGGTGCGCTGGCGGCGTTGGTCGGTGTCGGTGCATCAGCAAGCAACCTGATCGCCGAAGAAATTGTACAGCTAAGCGGTTACGATACCGCCTTTTATTTCCTGGCAGGCGTTTCACTGCTGGGCGCCCTGATCTTTGCAACCCTAATGCCCGAGACCGCCCAACACGCGCGTCACGATCAGAACAGCGGCGAAAGCCCGGAGACCCCGTAACCTTCAACAACAAGCCGGAGAGAACCTCGTGTCATTCAGCCTTGCGGTTTCGATTGCCGTCTTCACGCTTATCGCGATACGCGAATGGCTGCCCTCATTTCTGAAAATCTGGCACGTGATGACGGCAGGCGCGTTTGTTCTGATAGCAACGGGAACCATAACACCCAAAACAGCACTGGACGCGATTGACTGGAACGTCATGCTGTACCTCTTTTCGGTCTTTTCCATAGGTCGCGCATTGTATGAAAACGGCATCTCGCACCGCATCGCGGGCTGGATGGTGGGCTGGCGCACCCCTGGTGTTTCTCTGGTCGCGTTCATGATGTTGTTTGCACTTGTTGCAGCCATACTGACGAACGATGCCGCCGCAATTATCGGAACTCCGATCGCATTGATGCTGGCACATCAGACAGGCGCAGATCAGCGCACCTTTCTGATCGCCCTTTGTGTGGCAGTTACCATCGGCAGCATGACAACGCCGATTGGCAATCCGCAAAACCTGCTGATCGCCGCCAGTGGCGAAGTGCCAGCACCCATGGTGACCTTTGTTCACTGGCTGATCGTTCCAACCCTTATCTGTCTTGGCGGCAGCGCGCTGTGGCTTTCCAAGCGAATGGTGGTGACAACACCAGAGGGCGGGTCTACCGACATGACAGACACCACCGAAGGCACGCAATGGCCTGTCCTTCTGGCCATTGCTGTTTTGGTTGTTCTGGTCACTGTCGAGAGC
The DNA here is from genome assembly GCF_009711355.1 of Roseibium sp. RKSG952. Classification (NCBI taxonomy): domain Bacteria; kingdom Pseudomonadati; phylum Pseudomonadota; class Alphaproteobacteria; order Hyphomicrobiales; family Stappiaceae; genus Roseibium; species Roseibium sp. RKSG952. Next base: position 78,051 of record NZ_SMMF01000959.1, read on the forward strand.
ATTCTGGCAGCGACAGGATCGGATTTTGGTTATCCTCTGGGCGTTGCCGCCGCAATCGCCTGCCTACCCGTATATTTGTTTGATGGCGCACGCATGAGGACTTTTGTTCGTCTGGACTGGCCGACGCTTGTGTTCTTTGTCTCAATGTTCATTGTAACCGGCGCGCTGCTCGATTCCGGGTCACTGCAATCCATTCTGGGTGAAGAGCGCGAACATATGAACGAGCCGTTGGTGACGGCCGGCATCAGTTTTTTCGGCAGTCAGATCTTTTCGAATGTACCCTTGGTGGACATGTATCTGAAGTTGTTGCCGTCCTTTGAAGTACCCAACCTGATGATGTTGGCCGGTGTATCAACATTGGCGGGCAACGTGTTCATCATCAGCGCAGCCAGCAATGTCATCGTGCTTCAGATGGCAGATCGAATGGGTGCCACCGAGGTGACATTCACCCAGTTCATGAAGGATGTCCTGCCCATCGGCATCGTGTCGACAGGCGTGACAATCGGATGGATTCTGCTGTTAGAGGCACATCTTTCAGGCAAAACCTTCTGACAATATCAGCTAGCCATACCTGCGCTGTGATTTCGCGCCTTCAGAGGTCAGCGAGTATAGCGAAAGAGTGTGATCCATATTGCGCATCCTGTGGCGCAACATCTGGCGACCAAGCCGCGCAAGCTCCGCGGCAAATTCAGGCTTATCAGCAACGTTTTCCAGCTCTCCCTGCCCCTGATGGTCAAACAGCATCGGAGGCAAGTCGGCTGCAAATTCCACCAGGGTAAACCGGTCATCGCGCAGGATCCCAAGACACGAGTCACTGTTTCCGGTACCCAGTATCTTCTGCCATTTTGTTGCGGCCTCAGGCTCGGAAAAATCCAGTTCGCTGAAGGAATAATTGCGCCAGTCTTCCGGCGTCTCACCCCGGACCAGCGGCAACAGAGACCGGCCATCCATCGAATTCGGAATATCCTGCCCAACCCAATCCAGAATTGTAGGCGTGATGTCGATGGATTCTGTCGGAGCATCGATCACCGCGCCCGCCTGGCTTTGGTTCCCCGGCATCCGAATTATCAGCGGCGTATGATAGGCCGCGTCATAAACCGACATCTTACCCCATGAGTGGCGATCACCCAGCATCTCACCATGGTCTGCGGTAACCACCAGCAGCGTATCGTCATATTGCCCGCTATCTTTGAGATATTGGACAACACGGCCGATGTGATGATCCACCTCAGTCGCCAGCCCCAGATAAATTGCCCGCAGCGTCTGTATATTTTCGTCCGTTGGCTCAACCTCATCAAAGCCGTGCACAAATTCTCGCGCAGTATAGGTATCCAGTGTTGGCCCAAAGAACGGATGGACCCTGACCTCATCCTCGGGCGAGGCCAGACCCGCCGGCATCGGAATGGAGGCAGGATCATACATGTCATTGTAAGGCGCCGGCGCTACCAACGGCGGGTGTGGGCGAATATAGGTCAGATGGGCGAACCAGTTCTGTTTGTGATAGGCCGCAATCCCGTTCAAAAATGCATCCGTCAAAAAGGCGGTATCACTATCCTCGGCGCGGTAGAGGGCCGGGTCGTTCAGCTTAGGCTCACCCCCGTTCGGTGAAACCGGCTTGTAGACATCCCAGTAGTTCTCAAACTCATACCCTTTTTGCATCAGATGCGACTGCCATGGATAGGATTCTTCCATTCGCATCTCGACCACTTCGTGGAACCCGTTCATGGGATTTTCGTATGTCTTCAGTACCGGGTCATTCGCATCAAAGGCACGCGGATCTGCGGATGTGTCGGTATAGCCGAACAACATCGGCAGATATCCCGCTTTGCGCATTTCAGTGGCGATGTTGGGTATGTCGTGGCGCAGCGGCGTACCGTTGCGAACAGACCGGTGGTTCATCGCGTATTGCCCTGTCAACAGGGATGCGCGTGAGGGGCCGCAAGGGTTGGTGACCGAAAAATGCCGGTTGAACGTAACCGCCTCATCCATGAAGGCCCGTATGTTTGGCAAATCGACATGATCCGCCAGCGCCCCCGTCAGACAATCTGCCCGAAGCTGGTCGATGATGATGAACAGGACATTTCCGGCTTGCCGCATGATGACATCCTCGATTCAAAGCCCGCGATTCTGAGGCGGACTGTGTCGCGGATACAAAAGGCGCGCAAGACATTTTGGATCAATGACCGATATTTGTCGGCATATGACCGCAACAGAGGGTATTCCCACCATTCATGTGGCTAAACGGTGGGAATTTGACCTTAGTCGAGCTCGTATTTGGTCTCGTAGTTCTCTTTCAGGGACGGATCCTGATCTTCTTTGCGCAACAGGCAGTTCCCGATTGCAAGAACCTCGATATCCGTGCCCATGAAACAACGGAACGCATCGGTTGGCGTGCATACGATCGGTTCGCCCCGCACATTGAACGAGGTGTTCACAACCAGAGAACAACCCGTCAGCTCTTTGAACCGTGAAATCAGCGCGTGATACTGCGGGTTGGTCTGTTCGTGCACTGTCTGAATGCGGGCTGAATAGTCCACATGGGTCACTGCAGGAATCTCGGACCGTTTGACATTCAGCTTTTCGATCCCGAACAGCGCATTCTCCTCATCCGTCATCTGGCGGCGAATACGATCCTGAACATCAGCGACGATCAGCATATAAGGGCTATCGCCGTCCAGCTCGAACCATTCAGCGACATCCTCGCGCAAGACCGACGGAGCAAACGGGCGAAAGCTCTCGCGGTACTTGACCTTGAGGTTCAGCGTTTTCTGCATGGATTCAGATCGCGGGTCACCCAGAATTGACCGAGCCCCAAGGGCGCGCGGACCAAATTCCATCCGACCCTGGAACCAACCGACTGCCTTGCCATCTGCGAGCGCCTGAGCTGTTTCACCGATCATCTCGCCGTTCTCATAAGTCGTGAACTTCGCCCCGACTTCGGTCAGCTCGCGCGCGATGTCGCCATCTTCATACTTTGGCCCCAGATAGGCGCCGCGCATCTGATCGCCTTGCTCAACCTTGCGGGGTTTTTTCAGCTCCTGATGCCAGGCCGCATAAGCGGCACCCAATGCGCCACCGGCATCGCCGGCTGCAGGCTGAACCCAAAGGTTATCAAACGCGCCGTCGCGCAGGATCTTACCGTTGGCAACACAGTTCAGAGCGACACCGCCCGCCATACACAGATTGCGAATGCCGTGTTCACGCGCCAGATCGCGTGTGATGCGCAGCATGATCTCCTCGGTCACCGCCTGTACTGAGGCAGCGATATCCATGTGGAATTGCGTCAGTTGGTCGGTTTCAGGCTTTCGCACCGGATGGCCGAACAAATCCTCCAACGCCTTGCTGGTCATGGTCAGACCGCTGGTATAGTTGAAGTACTTCTGGTTCAGGCGGAACGACCCATCCTCTTTCAGATCAACCAGATGCTCAAGGATCAGATCCTTGTATTTCGGGTCACCATAAGGGGCGAGGCCCATGACCTTGTATTCGCCCGAATTGACCTTGAACCCCGTATAATAGGTGAACGCCGAATAAAGCAGCCCCAGCGAATGCGGGAAATGCAGCTCTTTCAACATGGTCAATTCATTGCCACGTCCAACACCTACCGTGGTCGTGGCCCATTCACCCACGCCATCAACGGTCAACACGATCGCCTCTTCGAATGGCGACGGATAAAAGGCGCTTGCCGCATGGCTGACATGGTGTTCAGCGAACAGCAGTTTATCGACCGTGAAATCCGGATCCATCTTTCGCAACTGCTTGGCCAACAGGTCCTTGAGAAACAGCTTCTCTCGCAACCAGACAGGCATGGCCATCCGGAAAGAATTGAACCCTTTTGGCGCAACCGCGATATAAGTTTCTATCAATCGTTCGAATTTCAGAAACGGTTTGTCGTAGAAGACAACATTATCAACTTCAGCGAGTGAAATGCCTGATTCTTGCAGAACATACTCAATCGCAAGTTCCGGAAATCCAGGGTCGTGTTTCCGTCGAGAAAACCGCTCTTCCTGAGCGGCGGCGACAATTTCGCCGTCACGCAGGAGGGCTGCTGCGCTGTCATGATACAGCGCAGATATTCCTAAAATATACGTCATGGTATCAGAACAGTGTGTAAATGAATGGTGCTACGGCCGAACCCTGGCTGATAACGATCAAGCCACCAAAGACGCCCAGAACAATGAGAATTGGTAACAGCCAGAATTTTTTCCTGACTTTCATAAACGACCAGATTTCCGAAACAAAGGTCATGTCTGGTACCCCCTATCTTAAAACTGTTGTTTCATACTGCCGGGCTGATCATCGCGCTCAACCCAGTAACTCTTCTTGGAACTATCTGTTTTTACAGACAAAAGATCTTTTCCCAAAATCCGCACCGCAATGCCGAATGGCACAAAAGTCGTAATGAAAACCAAAAACATTACGATTGGGGCGACAATCGCCCCAAGCAACATGCCGAACTTGAACCACAGCCTGTTCGGCACCCGAAGTACATGTGGCGCAAAGAAGGTAATCGCGAGAATTACTGCCGCGATGGCCAGAGGAATCCAGCGAACATCGCCACCTCCCCAAACCGGCCAAAAAGCTATGATCAGAAAAACTGCTGTAAAGACGTAGCCAAAGCCTCGCTCTGACCCGATTTCGACATCAACATTTGCGTGATGATCTGCCATTGAACACAACCAAACTAACTCAACAAGAAAACTGACGATAAGATAGCATTAAAAATAGTCGACGCAAATGCTTTGAGGTCAGTTCACGCCCTCTGTCCGACACCTGACGGACCGGTTTGCGCATTACATTTGCCACTGGCTCAAGTCGGACTGTAACACCTGAGCAATTCATCCAACTGAATTCCCGGCACAAATGCATAAAGCCATTGCAGCGGACCATCGTTTCACCTCTGATACGCCCATGACATTGCCCACGATTGCATCAGAGCGTGATGGAGACAGCACACGCATAAGGATTTCAGGCGAAATGCTGACGCAATCCCTGAGTGCTGTGGAATCCGCCTTTGAGAACATTCAGCCAAACGGCGGTGACGTGACAGTAGATATGTCAGAAGTCGAGGCGCTGGATACCGGCGGAGCTTGGCTGATCGCCAACATGTCACGCCGATATACTGAGGCAGGTGCCAAGCTGGCGTTTCATGGTCTGGATCCAGCCTACTCTGCGCTAATCGACACCGTATCGCAGAACATTCCCAAAGAGGTCGGCACCGCTGAACCCCCACGAGGCTTTGTTAATTGGGTCGAACATATCGGCGAGAAAACTGTCGGAGCCTGGCGCGACACCCTCTCGATCCTTGGATTTCTGGGGCTTACGCTACACCGGTTGTTCCGCACTGCTATCATGCCCTGGCGCCTGCGCCGCGCCGCGCTGGTTTCCCAAATGGAAGAAGTCGGATTTAAAGCGCTGCCCATCGTCAGTCTGATGGGTTTTCTGATCGGTGTGGTTCTGGCGTTTCAGGGCGCTACACAATTGAAACAGTTCGGTGCCGAGATTTTCGTGGTCGAGCTGATCTCGATCTCGGTGCTTCGTGAGCTTGGCATTCTGTTGACCGCAATCATTGTCGCGGGCCGATCCGGTTCGGCCTTCACCGCGTCGATCGGTTCGATGAAGGTGCAGGAAGAAATAGATGCAATGCGAACGCTTGGGCTGGACCCAATCGAGGTTCTGGTTATCCCGCGCGTCCTGGCCCTGCTTATCATGCTGCCAATACTCGGGTTTGTGGCTGATATGGCCGGTCTGATCGGCGGCGCATTGATGAGTTGGATCGATTTGGGCGTGAGCCCCGGTATGTTTATCACCCGGCTCAAAGAGAACACGGGCGTCTGGCAGTTGGCCGTCGGCATGATCAAGGCTCCGTTTTTTGCACTGGTCATTGGCGTCATTGCCTGCTGGCAGGCCATGCAGGTCAAAGGTTCGGCCGAAAGCGTCGGCCAAAGGACAACGGCATCCGTCGTACAGTCCATCTTTATGGTGATCGCCATCGACGCCCTGTTTTCAATCTTCTTCTCAGAAGTTGGGGTCTGACATGGACGGCTCGACCCAGCAGAATCCTGTACATGCGGACGCGCAGCGCGAGGCTGTTATCCGCGTTCGGAATCTGACCAACCGATTTGGTCCGCAGGTCGTGCATGACAACCTGAACCTCGACGTTTGGCGGGGCGAGGTTCTGGGTATCGTTGGTGGTTCGGGTACGGGCAAGTCAGTTCTGCTGCGCACGATCGTGGGGTTGAACAAACCCGCCTCCGGCAGCATCGAAGTTCTTGGCGTCGATGTGCTGAACGGCCCCGAGGAAGACCGGCGGCGCATTGAAAAACACTGGGGCGTCGCCTTTCAGGATGGTGCGCTGTTCTCATCCCTGACTGTTTTGCAGAACGTGATGGCACCGCTGCGCGAGCACACCAAGCTCAGCGAAAGCCTGATGCAGTCTTTGGGCGGCCTCAAGATCAGTCTTGTTGGCCTGCCTCAGTTGAGCTGCGGTAAGTTTCCCTCGGAACTGTCCGGGGGTATGCGAAAGCGCGCAGCATTGGCCCGCGCCTTGGCACTGGACCCGGAAATCGTGTTTCTGGACGAACCTACCGCTGGTTTGGATCCGATCGGTGCAGCTGCCTATGATGAGCTGATTGGAGAGCTTCAACATGCGCTTGGACTGACTGTTTTCATGGTCACGCATGACCTGGACAGCCTGTATGCCATTTGCGACAGAGTCGCAGTACTTGCAGAAAAACGCGTCCTGGTTGAAGGTCCGATTGAAGAAATGACCAAGGTAGATCATCCTTGGGTACAAGAATATTTCACCGGCCCCCGCGCTCGTGCGGCGCAAAAGAAGGGGTAGGGACAGGTAGAGGCGATGGAAACCCGAGCGAACTACATCCTTATCGGCGCGTTCACCCTTGCGGGTATTCTCTGCGCATTTGGCTTTTTCCTGTGGTTGGCCAAATTCGAAGTGAACCGCCAATACGCTTATTATGATGTGTTGTTCGACAATGTCTCGGGCCTGTCGGCCGCGGGTGGTGTCAGCTACAATGGCTTGCCGGTCGGTCAGGTCATATCTCTGCGGCTGGACGATGACGATGCGTCCAAGGTTAGGGTACGGATCGAGGTCGACGCAGACATCCCGGTTACCGAAGACACAATCGCGCAACTGCAATCTCTTGGTGTGACGGGCGTGAGCTATGTCGAGCTTTCTGGCGGTGCACCAAACGCCAAACGTCTACCCGAAGACAGTGTCATCAAAAGTAAACGCAGCGCCATTCAATCCCTGTTCGAAGGCGCACCCAAGGTGTTGGATGAAGCGATCACCCTTCTGCAGGATCTGAATTCCATCGTGGACGACAAGAACCGCAAGGCCGTGTCTGACATTCTGGATAATCTGGCGTCGGCATCGGGGCGGCTGGACAAAACGCTTTCTGATTTCGAAACACTGTCCGGAGACCTTGGTGGTGCCGCAAAAGAGATCGGAGCATTCACCAAGCGGCTTGATCAGTTGGCCGATACGGCAGAAACCACGCTGACAACCGGGACCGATACGCTCAAGAGCATCAAGACAGCCGCAGAGTCCGCTAAAGGGGCATTGGATGGCGCCAAAGAAACGCTGGCCACAGCGGATCGTGTCATCCAGCAGGATGTACGCCCATTCATAGAGCGGGCATCAAACCTTGCTGAACATCTGACGGTGTTGTCCGAAGAAGGCAGCGTTACCCTTGCTACGGTTACAGAGACATTCCTGAACGCAAACAAGACGCTCGGGTCGATCACATCGGCCATGGAAACTGCCAAGGCCACCCTTACATCCGCCGAGCGGGCCTTTGATTCAGCCAACCGTGTCATGGATGAGGATGTGTCCGCTGTCGTTGCAGATATTCGTCGGGCGGCGGATCAGGTTGCGACCACCGTTTCGAATGTCACCGACAAGATCGACAAAATATCCACTGACATCCTGAGCGCATCGAAATCCGCATCGGAACTGTTGGGAACCATCGATGGGATCGTTCAGGAAAACCGTCGGCAGGTTTCCGATTTCCTGCGGGTCGGGTTGCCACAATTCGTCCGCTTCGTCGAGGAATCGCAGCGGTTGGTGATTGGCCTCGATCGTCTGGTGGACAAGATAGAACGTGATCCCGCACGCTTTCTGCTGGGCACTCAAGCATCGGAGTTTCGCCAATGATTAGGCCCTTTCTACTGACACTGGCGATAGCTTCGCTTAGCGGGTGCGCTGGCTTGGGAACCCTGAAGCAGGCGTCGAAACCCAACGACCTGTATTTGCTGACACCCAAAAGCACGTTTTCATCTTCGCTTCCGCGTATTCGAAAACAGATAGTGGTGGAGGAACCGACAGCGACGGCTGCGGTCAACACCGATCAGATCGCGATCCAGCCAACGCCGCTGCAGGTGCAATATCTGCCGCGCGCACGCTGGGTGGACCGTGCGCCACTTATCGTTCAGTCCCTGTTGGTAGAAAGCTATGAGAACAGCAACAAAGTAGCTGCAGTCGGCAAATCCACCGTTGGACTACGTGCAGACTATCTCGTTGTTCCAGATTTGCGTGAGTTCCAGGGGATCGTGATTGCTCAAGACGGGAACTCAAGAAAGATCCAGATCGAGGTTCGCCTGAACATCAAAATCATCGACGAATTTGAAGACCAGATCATTGCCTCCAGTTCGTTCGAAGAAAAAGTTGTATCGGCAAGTGAAAAGACGCCCGATCTGGTCAGAGCGTTTGATCTGGCACTGGGTCGGACAATGCGGGATGCAGTCGAGTGGAGTGTACGCAAGATCAACACGCACGCGGCCAACAATCCAAGACCATCCATCAACTAGTACAGATGTAGCGCGGCTGCCGCCTGAGCGGCAGCCAATGAGAATTATTGCGAGAGCGTCTCTGCCAAGCGCATCAGGGTGACGGCCTCAGCCCGATAGCCAAACGGATCAGTACCTTTGGACTCGTTGGCCAGGGCGATTGCATCGTCATAGGACCATTCGCCAAGATACTCTCCCCCCCGCAGCAATTGCCCAAACCCGGCAATCGCGTAGGAAAAGCGAACATCATCGTTCGATATCCCCTGCCCCAATAGTATTGGCTGTTCAATCAGTTGACTATCCGTTGCCCCGGGTGATTTGTAACGCAGCTTGAGATACCCAAGCTCCTCTGATCCCTCGGGTGCCGTTTCGGTCGCATAACGCAGGGGACCATTGCGGATTGCATCCGAACCAACTGGCGTCACTTCGTAAATTGCGGTGACAGAATGGCCGGCGCCGATATCACCCGCATCAACCTTGTCATTCGAGAAATCCTCACGTCGCAAAGCACGGGTTTCATATCCGATCAGACGATATTCCGCGATCTGGGCTGGATTGAACTCGACCTGAATTTTCACGTCATTGGCAATCGGAAACAAAGCACCGGTTAGCTGATCAACCAGAACCTTCCGCGCCTCTCCCAATGTGTCGATATAGGCGGCTTGACCGTTACCATGCTGCGCCAGCGCCTGCATCGTGGCGTCATCCAGATTACCGCGACCAAAGCCCAGAACGCTGAGGAATGTACCGCTGTCACGCTTTTTCGCGATGAAGTCTTCAAGCGCATCGGGGTTTGAGAGTCCGACGTTGAAATCACCATCCGTCGCCAGAATGACCCGCGTCACTTCCCCGTCCGATGCCATACCTTCAGCCACCTGATAGGCTTGCTGCAAGCCTGCCTGACCAGCGGTCGAGCCTCCGGCCTCAAGCTGTTCCAGGGCTGACAGGATCTTAGTGCGTTCAGATGCTGATGTCGGTTCCAGCACCTGACCTGCGCTGCCGGCGTAGGTCACGATCGAGACCTGATCCTCGGGCCGCAACTCGGACAACAACAGGCGGAACGATTGCTTGAGCAGGGACAGCTTGTTTGCGTCCTGCATCGAGCCTGAGGTGTCGATCAGGAAGACCAGATTCAGCGGCGGCCGATGATCAATCTCGGGCATTGCACCCTGAATGCCGATGTGAACAAGCTGTGTTCCTTCATTCCAGGGTGTCGGTGTCACGGAGATCGTTGGCCTGAACGGCACATCCCCTTCGGGCGCCGGATAGGAATAGGGAAAATAGTTCACCATTTCTTCGACCCGAACCGCGTCTTTCGGAGGCAGATGGCCACTCATCAGCGAGGACCGGACGATCGAGTAAGATGCCGTATCAACATCGATAGAAAACGTGGAAACCGGATCTTCGACCGTCACTTTCAATGGATTGGTTTCGCCGTTGGAGAAAGCTTCGGTATTTTGCTCAGGCGCTTTGCTCGGTTCGACCACGCCCCCCAGCAAACCGGCGGTGGCCCCACCTTGCGCCGCAAATCCTTGCACCCGTTTGGAAGATGGCGCTATCGCCTCTTCAACTGCAACCGGGGCTTCAACAACGGGTTCTTCCAGCGTTGCTGATGACAGTTCATCTGCAAAGTCAGTCTCGGAAGGCAAAGCCGACTCCTGAGGTGCGGCCACCCTGTTTTCAGTCCGGGCTGTTGGATTCACCACGATATCCCGCGTCTGCGGGACAATCATAACAAGGGCAACCGCGGCAATTGCAGTTGTCGCAGCCAGTGCGCCACGATGTGAGAGGGCATTCAACATGGATTTCGCTCCTTCTGTCATGCGGGCCAAAAAGCCTCGCTTGACAGTGGGACGCGTCCCGACGCGCGATCCTTGGATTTGGGCAAAACTTTTCTGCGCCATATCCAAATTTTCGGACCGACGTTTGGCATCAGGCGCGGGTATTGCCGCATCCATCAGGGTTTTCAGATCATCGAGCTCATCACTCATTGGCAAGCTCCTCTTGTTTCATGGCACGTAGGCGTTTGCGAACCTCGGATAAACGCCAGGACACCGTACCTTCTGACACGCCCAGGACATTTGCTGCCTGTGCGTGTGTCATGTCATCCTCCAATGTCAGCGCCAGCGTTTCACGCAACTCGTCCGGAAGGGAGTTCATTGCCTGCTGCAGCCAGTTCATCGCCTCGGTCGCCTCTGCCGCATCTGCCCTTCGCATCTGTTCAACATCGCCCCACCCCGTTGCGGCCCGAGCCCGGCTGGCCTGTCGCCGACGCGCATCTTCAGCAGCGTTGACGACGACACGGTAGAGCCATGTTGTGAATTTGGCCTGCGCTCGGAACCCTGCGATCTTGGCAGGTAAGGCCGCACAGATGTCCTGTGTCAGATCCTCGGCTGCTTCTGCCCGTCCCGTTAACCGAAAGGCCAACCGAAACATGCGATCATAGTGACGCGCAAGCAGGGTGGCGAACGCATCCGCGTCACCACCAGCAGCAGCCTTGGCCAGGTCTTCATCCGAAGTCATCATTCGCATCTCGAACAGTAAGACGCAGGCCAATCCCCGATCCTTGGCACAGGGCGAAATTTTTTCTTCGACTTAACTCAGAAATGGCTGGCCGTAGCTTTCTGCCAGTCCGCAGCGTAGAGTTCGGGAACCGCATCCCCCAGCAAAGCCCCGTCCTCGATAAAGCTATATATCTCAGCGTATGAGCGTTCCCGTTCATCCGCCGTGCGACGGCGTATATCGGATGGACGCAGATCGGATACTTTCTCTTTACCCATAGCCCCCAGAATTTCACGAAAGCTTTCCAGCGTTGCGTCATGAAAACGGTGCACCCGCTTGCGTTTCTGGGGAACATTCACCGCGCGACCCCGGATCGGGTCTTGCGTTGCTACGCCAGAAGGGCAGCGGTTGGTGTTGCAATGCAAGGCCTGAATGCAGCCCACAGCAAACATCATGGCGCGAGCCGCGTTACACATATCGGCACCCAATGCGAATTTCTCGATCATGTCATAGCCGGTTGCGACCTTGCCAGAACAGATCACCCTGATTTTGTCACGCAGACCCACCCCTCGCAGGCAGTTGTTGACGAAAATCAAAGCCTCGTTCAGCGGCACACCCAGACGGTTGGTGAATTCAACAGGTGCAGCCCCTGTGCCGCCTTCAGCTCCATCAACGGTGATGAAATCGGGCAAGATACCCGTTTCCAGCATCGCCTTGCAGATCGCCATGAACTCGGACTGGTTACCAATGCAAAGCTTGAACCCGACGGGCTTGCCACCGGACATTTCCCGCAGATGCTGGACAAAGTGTATCAGACCTGTAGGGCCCTCAAACGCAGAGTGGATTGGCGGCGAGATTACATCCTGATGCGCTGGTACGCCCCGGATTTCGGCAATTTCTTCATCTACCTTGGCTGCAGGTAATACCCCGCCATGAGATGGCTTGGCCCCCTGCGACAGCTTGATCTCAATGGCCTTTACGACGTCTTTCTTGGCTTTTTCCGCGAACTTGTCCTTGTCAAAACCCCCATCGGGTCGGCGGCATCCAAAGTAGCCAGTGCCAATCTGCCAGATGATATCGCCACCTTCAGCCAGGTGATGCGGCGAAAGCCCGCCTTCGCCGGTGTTATGAGCAAAACCTCCGTCTTTGGCCCCACCATTCAGCGCCTTGATGGCATTTGCGCTGAGCGCTCCGAAGCTCATTGCTGAGACGTTCAGGCGCGAAGCGTTATAAGGTTTTTCGCACTGTGGACCGCCCAGCATGATGCGTTCTTCGGATTCCGGCACATCCTTGGGCGCAAGCGAATGGTTCGCCCGATGATAGCCGACGGTCATGATGTCGTACTGAGTGCCAAAAGCCTGCGTATCCACCTGCCCCTTTGCCCGCGAATAGACAAGCGCGCGAACGATCCTGTTGAACGGGCGGCCGCTTTCGTTGGTTTCCACAAAATATTGCCGGATTTCGGGGCTTACAAATTCCAGCATGTAGCGAAAGTGGCCCAGAACAGGGTAGTTATTCAGCACGTTGTGCTTGGTGGTCAGCATGTCATAGAGCCCGACCACGGCATATGGGATCAAAATGATCAGCAACCAATGAGCGGGCGGCCAGTAGAGCCCCAATATCAATGTCAGAGGCAGCACCACATAGGTCACCGCGTAGTAAATTCTGCGTACAATCATTTTGTTCTCCCTAGGTGACGCTGATCAGAGCGTGGCCTTGAGTTCCTTGACCCAGTTATCCCATTGTGCATGGTCGCCTTTGGCCAACAGGATGCCCTCTTTCAGTTTGGACATGCCAAATCCCCAGGCCATCTTGCTGTCGATATGCGGCGGCATCACCAACTCTCCGGGGGTTACCATGGCGTCGATGATAAAGGGCTTGGTGCTGGCCTTGGCTTGTGCGATCGCATCTTTGATATCGGCCGCGTGTTCGACCCGAACACCGTCACCGCCACAAACCTTGGCGTATTCTGCAAAGTCTGGGTTCACGAGATCAGTCGCGGCCGGGTTCAGGGGGTAGCCTGACACCTCCATCTCCATCTTCACGAAACCCAGTGTCTGGTTGTTGAACACGATCACCTTGATCGGCCAGTCATAGCGAACAGCCGTCACAAAATCCTGCATCGACATGCCAAACCCGCCGTCCCCGCAAAACGTCCAGACTTCACGGCCCGGATCAAGTGCCGCAGCCCCCAGTGCGGAAGGCAGGCCCGAGCCTAAGGAGGAGTGGTTGAATGATCCCACCATCCGGCGTTCGCCCTGCATCCGTGTCTGCCGCGCAACCCAGACTGTGCATTCACCAATATCCATGGCAAACACCGCATCATCAGAGGCCTGGTTGGAAATCTCTCGCGCAAACAACTGCGGATGCAGCGGTTCGGCATCCCGTTCCAGACTGGCATCCTTGTCCTGCTGCTTCAGCCATTTGGTGCACAGCTTGACCTGATGATCGGCAAACTTGCGATCTGCCTTGGCATCTACCTTTGGCAACAACAGATCCAGCGTCGCCCCAACATCCCCCAACAAGCCCGAAGCTATTGGCGCACGGCGGCCCAGATGTTCAACATTTCGATCGATCTGAATGATTTTGGCCTTTTCCGGCAGGAACCATTCATAGGGGAAATCTGTCCCCAACATGACAAGCACATCGCAGTCACGAACGGCATGATAACCACCCGGATTGCCGATTAAGCCGGTCATCCCGACAACATTCGGGTCGTCATAGTCGAAGATGTCTTTGCCTTTTAGAGAATGCGCAATCGGTGCGTTCAACTTTTCGGACAGCGCAAGAACCTTGTCTTTTGCGTCGCGACATCCGACACCGGCAAACAGGGCGACTTTTTTGCCTGCGTTGATGAGTTCGGCGGCACGATCAATTTCACATGCAGGCGGGATCAGGATTGAGGGGTGTTTGAGGATCGGATGGAACTGATGCAGGCTGGGTACCTGTTGTTCTGAAACATCAATCGGCAGTTCGATCCGCACCACCTCGCGATTGATCAGTGCGCGTTGAACCGCAATCTGTGCCAGACGGGGCATCTGATCCGGAGTATGGATCACGGCCTGAAAACCGCAGACATCCTCGAAAACCTTTTCGAGATTGACCTCCTGATGGTAACCAGTGCCGCGTTCGCGATGTGCGATCTGACCGGTAATGGCCACGACTCCGGCCCCCTCGCGCCGCGCGTTGTAAAGACCGTTGATCAGGTGCAACGCCCCCGGCCCCACTGTACCGGCACAAATCCCGATGCCTCCCGTCAGATGAGATTGGGCATAGGCCGCATAGGCCGCGTTCTCTTCATGCCGGACGCCAATCCACTCGAACCGATCATCGCTGCGCATCACCTCGAGCAGCGGATTGAGCGCATCCCCGGTTACGCCGAAGATCTGTCGCCCCCCTGCATCCGCCAGAATGTCCAGCAACACTTTGCAAACAGAATTGGATGTCATGACCTGCCCTCTGGTAGCGGACCCTGCGGTGCCGTTTCGATACCAATCGTGGAGTATCTTGGGGTAGAATTGCAAGAGTTTGAACCGGTTACGACCATAGCAAGCGGATTCGTGAACGCTCGTCAGCTGGTCGATCCTGACCCGGAACGGTTGATCCGGGTTCAGGCAGACGATATGCCAAAGGCAACTTGAGGCTGAGCAAGGTTTTCATCAGTGGCAAAAACGGCAACTGCATTTAGGGAACGCGCCTTGATGTATACGTCCGTTTTTGTGGGCGGCGCAGCAGGTTCGTTGTTGCGCGAAGCGTTCTCTCTTGAAATTCCCGGCGCCCCGTTTCTGACCGCCACTTTCGGCATCAACATAGTGGCCTGTTTCATTCTGGGATGGCTTTATGCGATCCGGCACAAGGTTCATGCACATGTCTTGCATCTGGGTGCAGTGGGGTTTTGTGGTGGGTTGTCCACCTTTTCATCGTTTGTAGCTGAGCTTGAGCGTATTGCCGAAACCAATGGCTGGGCTGTGATCATCGCGCTGGCCGCCGAGATCATGGTGGGTCTCGCTGCCGCTATGCTTGGTGAAGCCATCGGCCGTACATTTCATTCCGAACGGCCACCCGAATGAACGATCTGTATCTACATACGATGTTTGGCCTCGGCGGCGGGCTGGGAGCGGTGTTGCGACACTGGATCGCGCTTCGAGTGACGCATGACCTGCCCTTTTCCACCCTTATCGTGAATGTCCTTGGCAGTCTGCTGCTTGGGGTTTGGATCGGTTATCTCGGTGGGCCGGTCGAGATGGGCGAAGAGCAAAAGCGTCTTGTCTTTGGCTTCTGTGGCGGGTTCACGACATTCTCCAGCTTCGCTTATCAATCACTTCAACTACACCGGGAACGCACCATAGCGCTGGCCGCAGGCAACATTCTTCTCAGTCTTGCGCTGTGTTGGGTTGCCCTGTGGCTCGGCCTGTTCCTGATGCGTTAATGCGCGTGAACTGTGGCTTGTGTGCCCGGCTTTGGCGCCTTGCAAAAGAACAACAGCGGTATCGTCGCCAGCGCCAACAAACCCAGATTATTGAACACTGTCAGATATGAGATCAGCTCAGCCTGACGGGATATTTCCTGACCCAGAATGGCCGCGCCCTGAGCACTGTCAGGCGTCAAACCAAGCGGCTCCAGATAGGCCTGCGCTGCCGGATTGTAGGGCGTCACATTCTGGCTGAGGTTGGCCGTGTTCGTCTGCAATCCGCGCACGACCCAGGTTCCGACCAGCGCGATGCCAACCGAAGAGCCAAGTTGACGTGTTACATTGAACAATCCCGACGCCTCGTCCTGTCGACGCTGGCTGATGCTTTCGAAAGCGAGGATCGAAAGGGGAACAAAGACCAGCCCCATGCCTAGGCCACTGACCGCACCGGGCCATGCCAATTGCCAGAATCCCGCGTTCAGATTGAGCATACCCAGCATGAAGTTTCCGATTGCCGTCAGCAAAAGGCCCAGACCTGCCAGCACGCGAGGGTCAAAACGAGTTACCAAAACTGAACCCGTGACAACCATCGAAGCCCCGGCTGCGATACCGCGCGGAATGAACAGATGCCCGGATTCGATAACGGGATAGTCCAGCAGGCTCTGAACAAAGGTCGGCAGGATTGCGATGCCACCGAACAGGGATACAGCAAAACCGGCAATGATCAGATTGGACAGGGCAAAGTTGCGATCTGCAAACAGGCGCAGATCAACGATCGCACCCTTTTTCGTCACGGCATGGATAATGAACCCAAGCGTTCCGAGAAGCGAAGCGATGACGGCCACCTGAATGACCCGAGACGACAACCAGTCTTTGGTCTCACCCTGATCGAGCACGAATTGCAGACAGCCGATGCCAATTGCGAGCATGGCCAGACCCGCCCAGTCGATTTTTACATCTTCGGTTTCATCATCGGGCAACTCACCGGCCAGCAACAACAGCGCCATCGCCGCAACGGGCAGATTTACGAAGAATACCATGCGCCACGAAAAATATTCAGTCAGAATGGCACCCACCGTCGGGCCAAGGACTGGCGCAACAACAACGCCAAGACCAAAAACTGCCATCGCCTGACCACGTTTTTCGCGCGGGAACGCATCGAACAGAATGGATTGCGACAGCGGTATCAGAAAGGCGCCAAACATGCCCTGGGCCAGACGGAACACCACGATGGTCTCAAGGCTCCACGACAGACCGCACATCACGGACATTGTCGCAAATCCTGTCACCGCAGTCAGGATCAAACGCCGCCGCCCAACGCGCCGAGCCACAAACCCGGTGAGCGGCATGATCACGACGGCGGAAACGATATAGCTGGTCAGGATCCACGTCGCCTGATCAGTGGTTGCCCCAAAAGCAGCCTGAATATGGGGAAGCGCAACATTGACGATGGTGCTGTCCAGCACCTCGAGCATAGCACTGAGTACAACGGCGACCACGATGACCGGGTTAACCCGGCCAGCGGCGGCACCTGCCATTGTCATTGCGATGCCTTGGGTGTCACGGTGGTATCGACGGTCACTTTGCTGCTGCCGCCGACGCGCAGCGGTGCATCCGTCGGATCAAGCTCGACCCTGACCGGGAAACGCCGGGTGACTTTGACCCAATTGCCGCTGGAATTCTCGGATGGCAGAAGTGAGAACGTATCACCCGACCCGCGTCCGATCGAGGCCACCGTGCCCGTCAGCTGTATGCCTGGAAGCATATCGATCTCGATCTTCACAGGCTGACCGGGGCGAATACGCGGCAGGGATGTTTCCTTGAAGTTTGCATCGACCCACCAATCCGATGACTCGACGATGGAAAACTGCGGCGAGTTTGCCGATACCGACGATCCGGGACGCAAGGTCAGATTGGCAACCCAGCCATCGGCTGCGGCATAGACTTTGGTCCATGCCAGATCGGCTTGTGCAATCTCCAACTGGGCCTGCGACGACAGAATGTCATCCTGCTTGGCTGCCAGACCGCTCTCCAGTGCCAGCAGGCTGGATTTGCTTGTGGTCAGGCGCGCTGATGCCTGTGCAAAGGCCGAGGTGGTCTGATCCAGAGAGGCCTGTGCAATATCTCCTGTCGAGAACAGCGCTTTGGCGCGTTCCAGATTATTCTGTGCAGTATCAAATGCCGATTGCGCGCTATCAACTTCGGCTTCTGCCGACGGAAGCTGGGTTGCAAAGGATTTTGCCTGTTGTTCGGCGCTGTCCAGATCGGCTTTGGCCTGATCGACAGACGCACGGAACTGCGTTTCGTCGATGGTGAACAAAAGGTCCCCAGTTTTGACCTTTTGGTTTTCGACCACTGACACCTCGGCGACCTGCCCGGTCACCTGCGCGGCAACATTGATTATGTTGGCGCCGACATAGGCATCCTTGGTTGATGGATATCTCTCTTCATGCCTCCAAAACAGGACAAGGCCGATTGCGATAGCAACAAGCATGGCGACAACCGCTACAGCTTTGAGAGATTTCATGCGCCTGTATCCTTTAATCTTGTGCGCGATCGGTCACATCACGTGCATGTGCATCCGAATGGCCAGATTGCCCAATATCCAGACTGTGCCAAGAATGATGATCAGTAGAACCATTGTCGAGAACAGCACAAGGTCGAGATCTTCGCGACTGCTACGGCGCCGGTCGATGTGCAGGAAATACACAAGCTGGACGATTAGCTGCGCAAGGCCCAGCAATCCAATCGTCAGGTATACCCCTTTTGTTTCGATGCCAAAGTAGTAGGCAATCGCAAAAACGGCCAGTGTCAGCAGCAGAGAACCGCCATAACCGATGACATAACGACGGCGTTCACGGCGGTGCATCTCGGTACGCTTATCCATAGGTCAGCCCTCCGAAATAGACGATGGTAATGATGCCGATCCAGATCAGATCCAGGAAGTGCCAGAACAGCGCCAGTCGCATCACGCGCGAAATCACGAGGTCCGTCATACCCATGACCCTGAGCTGAATGCCAAGCACAATCAGCCAGAGGCAGCCCGCAGCGACATGCAGCCCATGCAGGGGAACCAGACCATAAAATGCGGATAGAAAACCGCTGCGCTGTGGTATTCCCCCCTGTTCAGCCATCGCCATGAAATCGCGGACTTCCAGCACCAGAAAGCTGATCCCAAGTACAAGGGTTACCCCAAACCACAGCACGATCCGGGCGCGCGGCAGATTGTATTTCAGCGCCAGCATGGCAAGCCCGACCGTCAGGCTGCTGGTCAGAAGGATCAGGGTCTGGGCGAATATGCTCTTCAGATCGAACAGTTCATGTGGCCCCGGCCCGCCCGCCTGCGCGTCTATCATCGTAATGTAGATCGCGAACATCAGTCCGAAATAGACCAGATCGCTCATCAAGAAGACCCAGAAGCCGAAGGTAACAACCTCACTCGACTTGTGGGCGCTGGCATGATCTTCACCCAGGTTCAGACCGGGATAGCTGTGGGATGGCGCTCGTCTCATGTTACGGCCTCCAGATCAGGACGGGCCAGTCCGCGGTTTTCAGGGGCAGTTTCGTGATCACGGTCCACTGCGACCGCACTGTGAACGATCGCCAGCCAGGCTTCGTGTTCTTTGCGCACTTGTTCGGCCGTGATGACCTCTTCTGTGTCTGTATCAAAGCTCCAGACGATGATCGACAGAATGATCAGCACGGTCATTAACGCAGCCAGCCACCAGATCCACCAGACTAGGGCGAACATCCAGATCCCACTGACTACACACAGTATGAAGCCGATCGACGTATTGCGCGGCATCACGATGTCTTCGTATTCGTCTGGCGTTGGATAGGCGTCACCGCGCTCCTTTGCTGTGGCAAAGTTATCACGATCAGTGACATTGGGAATGATGGCGAAGTTATACGGAGGCGGCGGTGCCGGGATCGACCATTCCAGCGTCCGTGCATCCCAAGGATCACCCACTGGCACACGGGTCTTTTCGCGGTCGCGGATACTGACCCAAAGCTGCACCAATACCGACAATAGTGCGGCAAGGATAACCAACGCACCAAGAACGGCAACGATCATATAGGGATGGAAACTGGGGTCTTCCCAGCTGTAGGAACGGCGCGGCATACCCATCAGGCCGACAAAGTACAGTGGCAGGAAGGTCAGCATGAAGCCGACGGTCCAAAGCACCACGGTCACCCTGCCCCAGAACTCGTTCAGGCGGAAACCGAAAGCCTTTGGGAACCAATAGTTGTATCCGGCAAGCAAACCGAACAGCACGCCCGGCAGCAGCACATTGTGGAAATGCGCGACAAGGAACAGGGTGTTGTGAACTTGATAATCAACGGTCGGGTTGGCTAGGATCACGCCGCTCAGCCCGCCAATGACGAACAGCATCAGGAAGGCCAAACCATACAGCATCGGAACCGAGAACCGGATGCGTCCACGCCACAGCGTCGCCATCCAGTCGTAGACCTTCACACCAGTCGGAATGGCGATCAACATGGTAGCAATACCGAATACTGCGTTGATCAGAGCGCTTTGGCCCATGGTGAAAAAGTGATGCAGCCAGACAGTAAATGACAGCACCGCAATGGACATGGTGGCTATGACCAGCGAGTTGTACCCGTAAAGCCGTTTCGCCGAGAACGTGGCGAAGACCTCGGAATAGATACCATATGCTGGCAGCACCAGCAGATAGACCTCTGGGTGCCCGAACAACCAGAACAGGTTGGCATAGTTCATCATGTTGCCGCCAAGGTCGTTGGTGAAAAAGTGGAAATCCAAGTAACGGTCGGCGGCAAGCAAAAGCGCGGCAACCCCAAGCGGCGGCATGGCAAAGATGATCAGGATCGAGCTGCAGATGATCGTCCAGCAATACATCGGCAGCCGCATGAACTTCATCCCCGGCGCGCGTAGCTTGTAAATCGTGACCGCAAAGTTGATGCCCGTCAGCGTCGTTCCGATACCCGAGACGACAATGGCCCAAATCCAGTAGTCAGGCCCGACGCCCGGATTGAAGGCTGCACCCGTATAGGGCGGATAGGCTGTCCAGCCACCGGTCGAGAACTCGCCCACAACCAGAGATACCATAAGCATCATGCCAGCAGAGACGGTCAGGCCCAGACTGATCTGGTTCATCACTGGAAAGGCGACATCCCGCGCCCCGATCATCAACGGCACCAGAAAGTTTGCCACACCGAACACAAAAGGCACCGCGACAAAGAAGATCATGATCGTGCCGTGGGTGCTGAACAATTCGGCAAAATGCTCGGCCTCGAGGAACCCGTCACCCGGACCCGCCGCTTGCTGCGCGCGCATGACCACACCCTCAAGCACACCACGTGCCAGCATCACGATTGCAAATACAATGTACATGATACCGATTTTCTTGTGATCGGCGCTGGTTAGCCAGTTTCGCCAGAGCGGTCCCCAAAGTCGGAACCATGTCAGCAGACCCAAAACGGCCACAACGCCAACGATCACTATGCCAGCAGCAGCATTGGCGACGATTTCATTCGTATTGGGGTTCTGGATAAGCCCCGCAATCGGGAATGCGTCCCAGTTCAGACGACCAAAGAAACCGCTATCGGTGGATGTCATTGGCTCGCCTCCTGACCAAATTCGGTCGTGCCGGGTTGCTGATCCAGCGGCAATGCCTTGCCGCTATGGTATCGGTGCAGGATCGTGTGGAACAGATCGCCGTCGTCCAATTTGAAGTAGAGAGCATTCTCTGGCATCTGCGTGGTTCCCAGCGCGGCCTGCACCTCATCCCGATCCGTGCGCATGGCTAGGGTCTGATAGGTCGTCGGATCCAGAAGAATGCCATTGCCGCGTACCTTCTCGACCCAGGCATCGAACTCATCCGGCTGCATCGCGACTGTCTGGAACTTTTGCTTGGTAAAGCCGCGGCCGTTGTATTGTGTGTTCTCACCCTGCATCGTTTCGGGCTGATCTGCCACCACATGCAGCTGAGTTGTCATACCCGGCATGGCATAGATCTGACCTGCCAGAGCGGGAATCATGAAGGATTGCATCACGGTATCGGTCGTCAGTGTCATCGCCACCTGCTGTTTGACCGGTATACCCAGCTCACCCACGCTGGCGATGCCGAGATCGGGATAGATGAACAACCATTTCCAATCCAGGCCTACGACCTGCACTCTCAAAGCCGGTTCATCACCGAAGGGCGCAGCATAAGGGTCCAGCCGATGTGTCGCTTTCCATAAGTAGAAGGAAAGAATGGCGACGATCACGACCGGAACGCCCCACATCAGGAACTCGAGCTTTGCCGAGAAATCCCAATCGGGCCGGTAGGCCGCGGTGCCACCCTTGCGGCGACGGTATCGCAGAGCAATGAGCGGGACGAGCAGCAGAACGGGAATAACAGCAATCAGGATCAAGCCCGTTGCCCGCAACAAATGCGTTTTCTGGACTGCTGCGATCGGACCCTGTGGGTCCATGAAACTGTCACTCGCTCCGGCCACCTGCGCCGAAGCAAACAAAACTGCGATTGCCGCCAGTATTGGCACTGACGCAAGGGACAACCTGAAAATGCTCACGCCCACCCGTCCTTTCATGCCCTCGATTCCGTCCAACTATCGGCAAAGTCATGAAATTTCTCAAGGTTTTTTCCAAACCGGCGATTGTCAGGGCCACCGGGCATTCAACCGCTGGCTTGATCGAACAACCAGCCTGTTGACTTGCCTCTTAAGGCAGGCGAGACCGGTTCATGATGCGTATATTTCTTTTGCTCCTTAGCCTGACCTTGTTTGGCACCAATGTTGCCGCACAAAATCGGGCGGCGGTTGAACAACAGTTTCAGAACTGGCTGCAACAAGAGGTCTGGCCTAAAGCCCGCGCCAAAGGCGTTTCTCGTCAGACTATGAACCAGGCCTTTGCTGGCGTCACGCTGAACTGGGATCTTCCCGACCTGGTGCCACCGGGCACCAAAGCCAGAACACCCAAAAAACAGCGTCAAGCCGAGTTCGGATCACCGGGGAAATACTTCAATGCCGGGTCAGTTCAGGGTGCAACATCGGTTGGCCGCAAAATGGCTGCACGTCATGCGGCGACTTTGGCCCGTATCGAGGCACAAACCGGGGTTCCGGGACGTATCATTCTGGCCGTTTGGGGACGTGAAAGCGGTTATGGGCAGGTCGCAATCCGTCATGATGCATTCCAGGTCCTTGGCACCAAGGGCTTCATGAGTACTCGGTCAGATTACTTTACCGATGAGCTGATCGCCGCGCTGCAAATCGCGGAAGCGGGGCATGTTTCAGGCAGGGCCATGAAAAGCAGCTGGGCCGGTGCCTTGGGGCAGCCACAGTTCATGCCATCGAGTTTTCTAAACTTTGCTGCAGATGGCAATGGCGACGGACGCGCGGACATCTGGGGGTCGACCGATGATACGCTCGCATCGATTGGCAATTATCTGGCCCGGCACGGTTGGGTCGCAAGCCGCGACTGGGGCTTCGAGGTTTCAGTACCACAATCTGTATCCTGCGCGTTGGAAGGCCCCGATCAGGGGCGGCCAATTCGGGACTGGGCGGCGATGGGTATCGCGCGAACCTCGGGCAAACCGTTTCCACCTCATGAACTGTCCGGTGAAGGATATCTCATGATGCCCGCCGGGCGAAATGGCCCTGCCTTTATCGTCACGCCGAATTTCTACGTTCTCAAAGACTACAATATGAGCGACCTCTATGCTCTGTTCGTGGGCCATGTTGGGGACCGCATTCAGTATGGGATGGGCAACTTCAGCAGTGGCTGGGGTAAAGTCGGTGGATTGTACCGATCTGATGTCGCCAGCATGCAACGTGCACTTGAGCAGCAGGGGCATGATGTGGGCGGAGCAGACGGGCTTCCCGGTTTTAAAACCCGACGTTCGATCGGCAGGTGGCAAGAGGCGACCGGTCAGGCACCCACGTGCTTTCCTGAAAGCCGCATGAAGTCACAACTCAAGCCCTGAAACACTCATCTTCGATGCACTCCTGCGCGCAGTAGCGAGTCGTAAAACCGACCAGCGATTCGGTTGATTTTGGGCTTTGGAGCCTCGGAAAACAAACGTTCTGGACTTAGGTTTTCCCTGCAAAAGACTCGGGCCATCACAAAAATATCACGATGACACTGCCCCGCCTCAGAAAATTTCGAGCACCCCCCGGCTTTGGGTTTCTTTCTACCTTTGGTTGCTCAAATGACTGACCAAGCCTTTATCCCCTGCCCAAATAATGCCACGTTCTGCAGCAGTGAAAGTCGACTTTCGCAACCACCTCACCGACTGCAATCAAGAAAGCTGCGACGCAGTGTTCCTTGCGAATTGGCAAAACCAAAATCGAATTGAACTGAGTCCCAGCGGACGTCGGACAAATCAGGCTGCCGGATGCCACCCCCTTTTCAGAGTGCAATTCTGGCGCCGACAAATGGGAGCAACAACATGAATAAGTACATTCGAAACTCGCTGGCGGGGCTGCTGTCCTCGACCATGATCGCAGGTGCCGCCTTTGCTGCAGGTACCCATCCGGAAACCGGTGAGCCGCTGGCCGACGACCAGACCTTTATCTACCGCGTTCTTGATGAGCACAGCTCGGTCGATCCGCAGGTTGTCGAAGATACCGATGGCGCCGATATCGTCCGTGACCTATTCGAAGGCCTGATGAACCAAGACGAAAACGGCAACCTCGTTCCCGGGGTAGCGACAGACTTTACCGTCAACGATACCAAAGACGTCTACACCTTTACCCTGCGCGACAATGCCAAATGGTCAAATGGTGATCCGGTAACCGCAGGCGATTTTGTATACGCGTGGAAACGTGCCGTCGATCCCGCGCTGTCTTCTCCTTACGCGTGGTTCATGGAACTGATGTCGATTGAAAATGCGGCAGCAATCATTGCCGGTGAAAAGCCGGTTGACGAGCTGGGCGTCAAAGCAATCGACGATCAAACGCTGGAAGTGAGACTGAGCGCACCCCTGCCCTACTTCCCGCAGATGACCACACATTCGACCACATTCCCGGCCCCGCAGAAGGTGATCGAAGAGTTCGGCGATGCCTGGACCAAACCCGGTAACATTGTATCGAATGGCGCTTATGTTCTGACCGAGCACCTGCCGCAGGAGCGTTCGGTTCGTGAGCGCAACGAAATGTACTGGGATAACGAGAACACCATCCTCGACAAAGTCGTTGCCCTGGTCATCAATGATGAGAACGTTGCCCTGACCCGCTATCTGGCAGGTGAACTGGACCGTACCGATGTTCCCGCAGGTCAGTTCCCGCGTCTGAGCAAAGAATATCCTGACGAAGCGATCAGCTATCCACGTCTGTGCAACTATTACTATACGTTCAACCTGTCCGAAGGTGGCCCCGAGGCGTTCAAGGATCCGAACGTCCGTCAGGCCCTGTCCCTGGCCGTTGACCGTAAGATCATCACCGAGAACATCATGGCTGGCGGTCAGCCGCAGGCCTACACTTTCGCACCCGAAGCGACAGCAGGCTTTGACGTTCCGGAGGTGGAAATGGCGTCGATGTCGCAAGCCGAGCGTGACGAACTGGCCAAAGAACTGCTGGCTGCGGCGGGCTACGGTCCTGACAACCCACTGACCTTCTCGATGGTCTACAACACCTCAGAGGCGCACAAGAAAGTCGCCGTAGCGCTGAGCCAGATGTGGAAACAGAAGCTGGGTGCCAACGTCGAACTCGCCAACATGGAGTGGAAGATCTTCCTGGAAGAGCGCGGCAACCAGAACTTCGATCTGGCACGTGGCGCATGGTGTGGCGACTATAACGAAGCATCCACCTTCCTCGATCTGCTGCAGTCGGATTCCGGCTACAACGACGGCAAGTACAACAACGCTCGCGTTGATGAGCTGCTGGCCGAAGCAAAGACAGCAGATGATGCAGCACCTCTGTACACTGAGGTCGAGCGTATCATCGCGCAAGAAACCCCTGTCATTCCGATCTATCATTATGCTGGCGTCTACATGATGGATAGCGACCTGGGGAACTGGCCGATCAATAACGTAGAGCAGAACTGGTATTCCAAGAACCTCTACAAGATCGCCGAATAATCATCCTAAATCGTGCTTTGCCCCGGAACCCTATCCGGGGCAAAGCCAATAATGGGGGCATGGAATGCTTGCCTATATCATCCGGCGATTGCTGATCGCCGTTCCAACGATCCTTTTGCTGATCGTTGCCAGTTTCTTTTTAATGCACTTCGCGCCAGGTGGACCCTTCACCTCGGAACGGCCACTGCCGCCGGCGGTTCTGGCCAATATCGAGGCGCGGTACGGGTTGGATCAGCCGCTGTGGAAGCAGCTCTGGGATTACCTGTACAACATCGTCGTGCATTTCGATTTCGGCCCGTCCTTCAAGTTTAAGGACCGCGACGTAAATGACATCATCGCGCAGGGTTTCCCGATCTCGCTGACCTACGGCTCGCTGTCGTTTCTTGTTGCTACTTTTGTCGGTGTCAGCCTTGGGATTGCTGCTGCCATCAAGCACAATAGCTGGATCGACTATTTTGCCGTTGGTCTGGGCATCGCGGCACAAGCACTGCCGAACTTCATCATGGGTCCGATCCTGATCCTGACATTTACCCTGTGGCTGGGATGGCTGCCGGGTGGTGGCTGGAATGGCGGTCAATGGCCCTATCTGATCATGCCCGTGATTGCGCTGGCGACGTCTTACATGGGATCAATCGCCCGGATCACGCGATCGTCGATGCTGGAAGTTCTGAACTCGAACTTCATCCGCACCGCCCGCGCAAAAGGTCTGCCGACAAGAACTGTGATCTGGCGCCATGCACTGAAGCCAACTTTGCTGCCAGTCGTATCCTATCTGGGTCCGGTCTTTGTCTACGTTCTGACCGGCTCGGTCTTTGTCGACATCTACTTCTCGACCGGCGGATTGGGACAGGCCTATGTGGGATCTGCTCTGTCTCGCGACTATGCCGTGCTGTTGGGGGTTACGATCCTCTACGGCGTTCTGACCGTTTTCGTGAACCTTCTGACCGACCTGGCCTATGCCTGGTTCGATCCGAAAATCCGTTACTGAGGGGCTGGCAATGCTTGGAAAATCACAAAAAGCCGCCCATCTGGCCGAAGAAATCACCGATTACACGGTCATTCAGGGGCGATCACTCTGGCAGGACGCGCGCATGCGTTTCGTCCGCAACAAGGCCGCAATGGCGAGCGTATTCATTCTGGGTCTCATCGTGTTGTTCACGATTATCGGGCCCTACTTTGCCGTGTGGAACAACGAGGAAATCGATTGGAACGTCATGGGTGACGTACGCGGCATGGGGATGCCGTCCATTGAAACAGGACACTACTTTGGTGTCGATGATCTTGGGCGTGACCTCTATAGCCGGGTCATTCAGGCGACGACCACATCGCTGTTGGTGGGCTTGATCGGCGCTGCGACAGCTCTGATCGTTGGAACCTGTTACGGGATTACCGCCGGATACATCGGTGGCCGCACAGACGGCGCCATGATGCGATTTGTCGACATCCTGCTGGCCATTCCGGCGACACTGGTCATCATCCTTTTGCTGGTGGTCGCAGGGCGGTCATTCTTTATGCTGTTCATTGCACTTGGTGCGGTCGGCTGGCTGACCATGGCGCGGATCGTTAGGGGGCAGACCCTGACCCTGAAAAACCGCGAGTTCATCGAAGCCGCCCGAGCCGCTGGTGTCAGCGAGTTCACCATCATGTATCGCCACATCCTGCCCAACCTTTTGGGGGTGGTGATCGTTTACGCCTCTCTGCTGGTGCCCGAGATGATCCTGACCGAGAGTTTCATTTCGTTCCTCGGATTGGGGATTTCGGAACCTTACACTTCGTTGGGCCGTCTGATCGCCGAAGGGGCCGGAACGATGGGTTATGGCACCCTGTGGCAGTTGATGTTCCCCCTCACATTCTACGTCGCAATCATCATCACGATGTTCTTCATCGGGGATGGCCTGCGCGACGCTCTGGACCCGAAGGATCGCTGATATGAGTCTGTTTTCCGTAAAGGACCTGAGCGTCCAGTTCGACACGCCCGATGGCGTGGTCGAGGCTGTTAAAGGCATCAGCTTTGATATCAATCCGGGTGAATGTCTGGGGATTGTGGGTGAAAGCGGGTCTGGCAAAAGCCAAACCTTTATGGCCGCGATGGGATTGCTGCCTCCGGCTGGCAAAGCCTCGGGATCTGCCATGCTGAACGGGCAGGAAATCCTGAACCTGTCGGTCAACAAACTGAACCAGATCCGTGGCGACGATGTCGGCATGATCTTTCAGGACCCACTGACTGCGCTGACCCCGCATCTGCGGATCGGGCAGCAGATGCGCGAAGTGCTGCAGGTTCACGAAGGGCTGCAAGGCTCGGCGGCGCGGGCGCGTTGCCTGGAATGGCTGGATCGTGTGCGCATCCCAGAAGCCAAGCGGCGTCTGGATCAGTATCCCCATGAGCTGTCGGGCGGTATGCGCCAGCGGGTCATGATCGCGATGTCAATGCTGTGTAACCCAAAGCTGCTGATTGCTGACGAACCAACGACAGCTTTGGATGTAACCGTACAGGCGGACATTCTGGATCTGATGGTGCGCCTGCAAAAGGACGAGGGAACCGCGATTGCTCTGATAACCCATGACATGGGTGTCGTCGCACGTATGTGTGACCGCATTCAGGTCATGCGGCTAGGTCAATTCGTCGAAGCCGGTGACACGCGCGAGATCTTCCGCGCGCCCCAGCACGAGTACACGCGGACGCTACTTGAGGCGATGCCTCGGATCGATGCGGGTGACGCCCCCAAAGCGCTGGACAAAGTAGAAGAGCCACTGCTCAAAGTCGATGACGTCAAGGTTCACTTCCCGATCCACGTCTCAGGCGGATTGTTTGGTCGCAAAGTGCCCCTTAAAGCTGTTGATGGTGTTAGCTTCGACATCCGCAAAGGCGAAACGCTGGGTGTTGTGGGCGAATCCGGTTGTGGCAAGTCCACACTGGCCCGGGCTGTCCTGCAACTGATCGAGCCCAGTGCAGGCAATGTCAGCTGGTTGGGTCATCCCATCGTCGGACTGAAACGCGCCGAACTGAACAAGTACCGTAAGGATCTGCAGATCGTGTTTCAGGATCCGTTGGCCAGCCTTGATCCGCGTATGACCATCTCGGCCTCGATTGCCGAACCGCTGAAGACCTATCGCCCTGACCTGACCGAGCGTGAACGCAAGGACATGGTCGCCGAAATGATGGAACGGGTCGGTCTCAAGGCCAACATGATCAACCGATACCCGCATGAGCTGTCCGGTGGGCAGAACCAGCGAGTCGGCATTGCACGTGCGATGATCAATAAACCCAAGCTGATCATTTGTGACGAGGCGGTTTCGGCGCTGGACGTCTCCATTCAGGCTCAGATCGTGGAGCTATTGCGCGAACTGCAAAAGGAATTCGGCCTGTCGATGATTTTCATCAGCCACGACTTGTCTGTGGTTCGCGCGGTATCGAACCGGATCATGGTTCTGTATCTCGGTCGGATCGTCGAATTGGGGGATGGTGAGGTGATTTGTTCCGAGCCGATCCATCCATACACCAAATCGCTGATCTCAGCGGTGCCTATCCCGGACCCGGATGTGGAACGCAGCCGCCAGCGGCTCAAGCTGCCGGGCGAGTTGCCATCGCCCATGGACCCCAAGGCTGCGCTACGCTTTTTGCCCAGCAGGTTGAACAGTGGTCAGACGGACTATGTTCCAAAACTCAGCGAAGTCGCGCCCGATCACTTTGTGGCAGAGCACGACACGCTGGAAGCCATTATGGCAAACACTTGAGAAAAAGCCCCGAAGTTGCGAACCAGCTTCGGGGCCTTTTTTGTTGCTGGCCAATCTGAACTTTATGTGATTTCACAGGCACAATCTCGCCTATCAAGCTCAACCGTGCCAGACAGGCCCAAAAGCTGCCAAAATACCAATATAGGGCTGAGAACAACGATACCTGATTTTGACTCCGCACCGACAAGCTGGCACCTTTTGCGGGGTCTATGCCCGGTCTACCGGGCAATATTGATTGATCTGGTTTCTCGGCCTAAGAGGAAGCCCCGGACCACCGGGCGAAGAATTGAATTTGAGAGGTAACATGACACGCAAGGTCACCAAGGCGATTTTTCCTGTTGCAGGGCTCGGCACCCGCTTCCTGCCAGCGACAAAATCCGTCCCGAAAGAGATCATGACTCTCGTTGATCGCCCACTGGTTCAATACGCCATTGACGAGGCGCGGGCGGCCGGCATCACCGAATTCATCTTTGTGACGTCGCGCGGAAAATCAGCTCTGGAAGACTATTTTGACCACAATCTGGTCCTTGAGCAGGAGCTGAAGGCTAAGGGCAAAGATGACCTGCTGGAAACGCTGAATGCGACCAACATGGAAAGCGGCGCTATCGCCTATATCCGCCAACACAAGGCATTGGGTCTGGGACACGCCGTCTGGTGCGCACGGCGTCTGATCGGGGACGAGCCCTTTGCCGTAATGCTGCCTGACGACGTGATCGCTGCAGACAAGCCCTGCCTGCAGCAAATGGTCGAAGCCTACGAAGAAACCGGTGGCAATATGGTCGCCGCAATGGAAGTGCCAGCGGAAAAAACCAGCTCATACGGTGTTTTGGATGTGGGTGAAAACATGGGCACGGTCGTTCGCGCGAGAGGTATGGTTGAAAAACCCAAACCCGAAGAGGCGCCTTCGAACCTTGCTGTGATCGGCCGGTATATTCTTGGCCCGTCCGTTCTTTACAACCTGAACCAAAAGAAGAAGGGCAGCGGCGGAGAGATCCAGCTGACTGACGCGATTGCTGCGGATATCGGAAACGGTGTTCCCGTCTTTGGATATCAGTTTGAAGGTGAACGATTCGACTGTGGTTCAAAAGCCGGGTTTTTGCAGGCAACCGTAGCGTTTGCGCTTGCCCGTGATGATCTGCGCGCGGACTTGAATCAGTATCTGCATGACATCGTTGCAACGGAGCGGGCAGCACAATAATCGAGTGCTCTTTCCTCTGACTGCATTTTGACGATACCGATTGTGATGAGCAGTCCTAAGGCATGCAATTCATGAAAACTGTCTGTCCTGTCATCCTGTGCGGAGGGTCGGGCACGCGCTTGTGGCCCCTGTCGCGTAAAAGCTATCCCAAGCAGTTTGTTCCACTGCTTGGCGAGACAAGTTTGCTGCAGGATTGCGCCGTGCGAATGCGCGGCCCGGCAACGGCGCCATATGCCAAGCCACTGATGCTGACCAACGAAGCATTTCGTTTTGTCGTGCCGGAACAACTATCTGCGATTGGCATTGATCCGGGGCCGATCCTGATCGAGCCCGAAGGTCGCAATACCGCACCGGCTGTTCTGGCGGCTGCACTGTATTTGTCTGATCAAGACCCCGATGCTGTGATGCTGGTTGCCCCATCCGATCACGTAGTGCCCGATAAAGCGGCTTTCCATGCAGCTGTAGCCGAAGGTTTGATAACCATCGAAGAACGCGGTGACCTGATTACATTCGGAATCACACCAGACCGTCCTGAAACCGGCTATGGCTATCTAAAACTCGGCAGCGTACCGGACACATCGGGCTCAGCAGTGCCTCTGGACCGGTTCGTCGAGAAACCCGATCTGGATAGCGCCAAAGCCATGCTGGCGGATGGCAGCTATATGTGGAACTCGGGCATATTCCTGTTTGCCGTGCGCGATATCATTGCCGCTTTCAAAGAACATGCTTCTGCGTTGGTTGCACCGGTTCGACAAGCTGTTGATCAGGCTCAGACGGATTTGGGTTTTCTGCGGTTGGATGCGACATCCTGGGAACAGGTTGAGGGCATTTCGATCGACTATGCAGTGATGGAAAAGGCCGACAACCTGAGCGTCGTCCCCTATGCCGCAGGGTGGTCGGATGTTGGTAGTTGGTCTGCTGTTCAGGAGCTCAGCTACCCAGATGTGGATGGTGTGGCCCAAACCGGCGATGTCACAACAATCGACTGTCAAAATGTGTTGGTTCGTTCAGAATCCCCTGCTCAGACCGTGGTGGCAATGGGTGTTGAGAACCTAATAACCGTCGCGATGCCCGATGCGGTTCTGGTGGCCAGTATGGATCGTGCGCAAGATGTCAAACGGGCGGTTACAGCACTCAAGGCGAAGGGTGCGAAACAGGCCGAGTCTCTGCCGGTCGATCACCGCCCATGGGGTTGGTTTGAAAGCCTGGTCATTGATGATCGTTTTCAGGTCAAACGCATTCACGTTCATCCCGGCGCCGCGCTGAGCCTGCAATCGCACCATCACCGTTCTGAACACTGGATCGTGGTGAAAGGAACTGCAAAGGTCACGATCGACGCTGAAGAGCAGCTCGTGAGTGAAAACCAGTCGGTCTACATCCCGCTCGGGGCCAAGCATCGACTGGAAAATCCCGGTAAAGTTCCGATGGTACTCATTGAGGTGCAGACCGGAGCTTATCTGGGTGAGGATGACATTATCCGGTACGAAGATTTCTACGCGCGGAAATAGCGGCCCGAGTGATTGCTGCGCCGATGCAGTAGCGCTGCATCGCACTATACCAAACGGATAGAATCACTTTGCGAGGAGTGGTGACGCACCCCTCCACAACACTGGGTCTTTCTTTGATTTGTTTCCATTTCGGAAATCCTAGGTTACCAGAAAATTATCAGGGCATCCGGGCCGGTCAGACAGGTTTCACACCCTTCAGGGCAGGTTGGCGCGCAACGACATTGTCGAACCGACAGCCACAGGAGGATGCCCATGTCACAAAACTCACCCCGTCTGAACCTGCCGTTTTTGCAACCCTCGCAGGCCCAGAAACATGTCACCCATAACGAAGCACTGCGTCAGCTGGATTTGATTGTTCAGCTGAGTGTCGTGTCCATGAATGCAACCACCCCTCCTGCCGTCCCCGGGCAGGGAGATGTGTATGCGCTTGGGGCATCACCGACCGGAGACTGGAGCGACAACCCCGGGCAGCTTGCGGCCTGGCTGGACAATACGTGGCACTTCATCGAACCGGTTACAGGTTGGCGTGCATGGGATCAGGACACGGATCGCCTGAAAATCTGGGATGGAAGTGCCTGGGCTGACCCGCCCGTCGAAACCCAGAACCTGCCGGGTATCGGCATCCAAACCGGACATGACGCAACCAATCGCCTGTCCGTTCGCAGCCCGGCTACATTGCTGAGCCATGATGGCAGCGGCCATCAGCTGAAGATCAACAAAGCCAGTGAAGGCGATACCGCATCTTTGCTTTTTCAATCCAACTGGACCGGTCATGCCGAGATGGGTTTATCGGGCAACACGGGATTTGCCATCAAGGTTTCGCCAGATGGCGGCAGCTGGACCGAGGCGCTGAGCATTGATCCAGCCACGGGTACAGCAACTGGCGCGGCTGTGCAGGCAAATGCAACAGACACGACAGCCGGGCGTTTGATGCGCGCCGACTACGGTTATGGGCCAGGAAATCTGTTGGGTTCAGTTTCCGAAGCCTCCGGCACCCCAACCGGTGCGGTTATCGAGCGCGGCAGCACGGCAAATGGCGAGTTTATACGGTTTGCTGATGGCACACAGATCTGTACCGCCAATCTGGACCCCGTAAGCTGCACCACTTCTGTGGGCGTTCTTTTTGCCAGTGCTTCAACGACTTGGACCTTTCCGACGGCTTTTGCAGCAGGCTCTGTCCCGGTACTGAGCGGAAGCGGTGGCGCTGTTGGGCGGTTCGCAGGAATTGATGTGCCGTCTGAAACACAGGTGACGCTGCAGGTGCTTTGCGCGACATCGGATGCCACTGCAAAGGCACCCTCGGTCACAGCTATCGGACGCTGGTTCTAAATAGCCAGACCGTCCGAAACCGGACGGTCACCTTGTCCGCAAATCCTGGTGACCTGATTCAGATACCAAGTCGGATATGTGAGAGCAGCCAAGGTGCAGAAGCCGTTGCACCCCAGCGTCAAGGGTTTGATGGATCACCTTGTTCTCGATCGCAAGTTTTCGTACCTAAAATATTAGGGACAGCATTGGTCGCGCTAATGTCACCAACCTTGGCCGCAGCCCGGACCACAACAATAAGTCGCAGTGCCCGAAAGAACTCCGGCGCCGCTGACTGGTCCGTCATATCAAATCCTCTACGGTTGCGGGCAACAAGGTCCAGCATTTCACGAGCCTTCTGCCGCTCACGTAACTTAAACAGAATTGCGCAGCCAACCATCCCGCGACGCTCTGCCATGTAAGTCTTGCGCATGAATGTCTCATTGACCAGGCGGGAATATTGGGAATCGATGCGCATGATCACATCACATGCTTTCAAGGCCAGCGCATGATCGCCTTCGACCGCAATCACCTTTGCAATCTAATTTACACTCTCTCCCGAAAACTCCAGCAGCACCCCAATCGCGCTGGCTGTTGAGATTGCCCATGAACGGACAATCTTTCAGCCCCCGCGAGATGCTTGCCAGACCTCACGTGATTTTTCGCGTCACAGAGGTTCCGCCCCGTTGCGGGTCTTCGTGATCCCAAAGGAATACAGTTTGACCACCGCATAGAGAAATCGGAGATAAAACAGAGTGGCTTAACGCTGAGGCGTTCCCCTACCAATCCATACTGTCCGATGTCGAGACCAGATTTGACCCGTCCCTACCGGCAATACCGATTATCAATGCAGTCTTGACCAATGTTCCGCCTCGCAATTTCGAGGTCCTGTCTGTTGTCTCAATGATGGCGAGAAACTATTGAATGCAACCCAAGGTCACTGACAGGCATTGAATCCGCCAGCAGTTTCTTCGAATGTATGCGCGCCATCGGCGTAATTGGTAAGAAGGATTTTTAAGTATGCGTATTGCGATGATCGGCACCGGCTATGTTGGTCTGGTGTCGGGGGTGTGTTTCTCGGATTTCGGTCACGACGTGGTTTGCGTTGATAAGGCGGATCAAAAGATCGACATGCTGCAAGCCGGTGAGGTGCCCATCTATGAACCCGGCCTGGATACCCTTATGGCCAAAAACGTTGCTGCAGGCCGACTGAGTTTCACCACCGATCTGAAGGCGGCTGTTGCCGGGGCGGATGCGGTGTTCATTGCCGTTGGGACACCCACGCGCCGCGGAGATGGCCATGCCGATCTAACCTATGTGATGGCAGCTGCTGAAGAGATCGCAAACGCGATCACCGACTATACCGTCATCGTCACAAAATCGACCGTTCCGGTGGGAACCAACCGTAAAGTGCATGAGGTGGTCACCGCGGCGAACCCAAAGGCGGCATTCGACGTGGCCTCGAACCCCGAGTTTTTGCGTGAGGGTGCGGCGATCGACGATTTCATGCGCCCTGACCGCGTGGTCGTAGGCGTCGAAAGCGATCGCGCTGCCGAAGTCATGGCCGAGATTTACCGCCCGCTTTATCTGCGCGACTTCCCGATCCTGACCACCGATCTGGAAAGCGCCGAGATGATCAAATACGCAGCCAATGCGTTTCTGGCGACCAAGATCACCTTTATCAACGAAATCGCGGGCCTGTGCGAACGTGTAGGCGGCGACGTCAAAGAGGTTGCGCGCGGTATCGGGCTGGATGGCAGGATCGGCAACAAATTCCTGCATGCCGGTCCCGGCTATGGCGGCTCATGCTTTCCTAAAGACACCGCCGCGCTTGCCCGGATCGGACAGGAACATGCGCACCCGATGCAGATCACCGAGACCGTCATTCGCGTGAATGATGAGGTCAAGAAACGGATGACCGAGAAAATCCGCGATGCTTGCGATGACAGCTTTAACGGCAAAACCGTTGCGATCCTTGGGGTGACGTTCAAACCCAACACCGACGACATGCGCGATGCCCCGTCGTTGACTATTGTTCCAGCACTGATTGGCGGAGGCGCAAAAGTGCGCGTCGTTGATCCGCAGGGTAAAGCCGAAGGCGAGGCATTGTTGCCGGGCGTCGAATGGGCAGAAGATCCTTACGAAGCCGCCAAGGATGCCGACGCGGTGGTTCTGCTGACTGAGTGGAACGAATTCCGTGCCTTGAACCTTGAAGAGCTGGCAGGCGCGATGAAGACAGCCCGAATGGTTGATCTGCGCAATATCTATGCCGAAAGCAAAGCGCTGAAATCCGGCTTTGAATCCTATGTTGGTGTCGGGCGCTGAGCGCGCCCGATCATTACGTCAGACTTTGTCCAAAGCCTCTTCCAGTTTGACCAGCTCGCCATCTCGCATCGAGATGGCCTGAGCCGGATAGGGAAAGGCTTTGGCGCGGACTTCGGACTGAAACTCTTTCAGCGCCTCGACACGCTCCTGATACATTTGCCGGTGCAGGCGCCCAAGATCGCGGAAAGCATGGGCATGGCGCGGCGGGTTTTCAGCCTCACCGCAAATATCGGCCATAAACAGAAAGATCACATCGCCTGCATTGCCAGATCCCAATGAGATGGTGACGATCGAGGTTCGATCATTCAACAGGCGCAGAGTGTCTTCGGCCACGCATTCAATCTCGCACGCGATCGCACCCGCATCCTCATAGCGTTTGAACGTCCGGTAAATCTGCATTGCCTCATCCGCAGTCCGGCCAAATGCGCGCAGCCCACCTGCCCAATGGCTGAGCGATGGCACCAGCCCCATATGAACCTGAACCGGTATGCTTTCGCGCGCCAGCATCTCAACCACTTCGAACGAACGATTGGTGAAATACATGTCTGCGCCCTTCTCCATACAGTCGATGGCATGGCGCATGATCTCGTCATTTGTGGCGAACTGACCCCAGTTCATGGCGGTCCCGGCAAAATGGGTTGGCGCAATTTCACGCGCCATATCCAGATGCACATCCCACAGTGTCAGCAGATCGATTCCGGCATCGACACAAGCCTTAATCTCGGCCTCATTCGCCGGGTTGCACATGGTCAGCCGTTCGCCGGTTTTCTTGAGATCCAGCAGGTCCTTGACCGTATAGTTGCGTTGCGCGGGACGGCGGCCAAACGTGTAGATGTTTTTCATGATGTACCCTGTTCTTTCATAGCAATTGCCGGGCCCATCAGGACCCGGCACAGTCTTGTTCTGGTCGAGCTATTCGGCGGCCCAGATTTTTCGACGGCGTTCCTTGACCATGTCGTTGCCCTCATCGGTGCCATCGTGGAACGTGTTGAACCACTCATCCCACGGCGTCTCCCACGTGCCATAGTTGCAATCGAAGAACTTGTGGTGCAGCTGGTGGAAAAAGTCGCCAACCTGGAACCTGGCCTTGTTGCCGAGTTTCACATGCTCGAACCCGGCATGAGAGGTCGGAGCACCAATCCCGTGATGGAACAGCAGGAAAATGGCGTGGACCGGGTGCGACGGCAGCAGGAAGAAGATCATCGTATCGAACATCAGAAAGAAACTTTCGACGGGATGCATCGCCAGACCTGACCATGGACCTGTATTGATATTGCGGTGATGCCACGCGTGAACCTTGGTGTATAGCGGACCGACATGCAGCAGCCGGTGCAGCCAGTAAAAGTGGAAACCAGCCCAAATCGGGATGAACACTACCATCGCGATAAACCAGACTGGATTGCTGTCGAAGGTGATCATCGTCACCCAGCCATTGGCATAGGAGTAGAGGATGAAACACTCCCAAAAAGTCCAGAATGTCAGTGCCGGGCCAAGCGTCCAGAACATGTTGTCCCAAACCTGGTTTTTGAAGGTAAAGACCTTTGCACCCTTCATCATCGGGCGCATGTCATAGCGGTATTCGTCAGCCTGCGTTCGGAACTTCCACAAGGCCAGATGCAAACCGCCTGCAACCACCATTAGAATACAGAAATTTCGGAACCATATCTCAGCGACCCAGTCCCAGCTCAATGTCTCGATCCGGGCCAGCGAAGGTGTCAGGTAGTTCCAGGTGATGATCGCAAAGACCAGCAGAAACGCCCGCAAAGCCAGCGGATTCCAGCTCTGCAACAGGTATCGCAATGTAGCCAGCGGCTTCATCGGCCAGTCCCAATAGGGCGAGGTTTGGATCGGCAGTTGTGGGGTATAGTTCCAGATCTTGCGCTTGGGGCGCGGTTGGGTGGCGGGATCTGACATGACTTAGCTCATTCTTTCTGTTCGCTGCCACGCACTGTACGACCCGTCTCGTAATCCTCAGAACGTTATGTCTTGCCGGTCAGCCTAAGTTTTGCTTAGCCTGTGTGCATGGCAACTCGTATCCCATCCCTCAACTGGCTGCGCGTGTTCGAGGCAGCAGCGCGAACCGAAAGCTTTGCCCGCGCGGCCGTGCAGCTGAACATGTCCGCCGCCGCCGTCAGTCAACAGGTCAAGGCACTGGAAACCCGGTTGGGAACTCCCCTATTCCATCGCCACGCCCATGCCGTGACACTGACCGAAGCTGGCCGTGCCTATCTACCATCCGTGCAGCAATCCTTGCTGATGCTGGAAACAGCGACCACGGGGCTGTTCGGCGAAACGCGGGAACAGAGGCTCTACGTGCAATCCGTTCTGCTGTTTGCACACGGCATTCTTGCGGGTGGCCTACCAGAATTTCAGACCAATCACCCGCAGATCAATCTGTCGCTGTCGACAGGGAACATGGTCGCTGATTTCACAAACCGATTTACCGATCTGCAAATTGTCTTCGGCAATCCCGCACTTTTTGGCACCGATGGCGACGAGTTGTTGCGCGAACGCCTTTATCCGGTGGCTCCGCCTGGCATCGCTGCACAGATTCAGCATCCGCAGGATCTGTTCCAGTTCAACCTGATCGAGGTTTCAACGCATCGCGCCAGCTGGCCCCATCTGTTCGAAAGCCTGCGCCTGCCTGCAGGACAAGCGCGCTACTTCTTTGCTGACAATTCGTTGATGGCGGCTGAGCTTGCTGCCAAGGGCGGTGGCGTCGCGTTGGCGCGCGCGCCCGCATCGGATCGCATTATGGAACTGTCCGGCCTCGTGCCTTGTCTGTCGGATATCGAAGTAGAGGGTCAGGAAGCATATCACCTGATCTATCCGGATCGCGCAGCGCTGCGGCCGCCCGCGCGTGCCTTTCGGGATTGGCTGCTGAATTACAGTGCCGCCGTCCAGACGCGGTAACGGCCCTGCCCCGTTACCTCGCGGATCAGACCACGCTGGGTGAATATGTCGATGTTCCGCTGTGCTGCCGCCCGTGAGGCTTCGGTCAGTTCTTCGGCCAGCGGGACGGAAACCATCGGCCATGCCGTCAGCACGTCAATCAATATCGGTGGTGTCCGCCCGCTGAGATCCCCGGTTGCCTCTCTGGCGCGTTTTTCCCAGGCGCTTACCCGATCCAGATGCAGCAAAGCGGCCAGCGCGGCCTGTCCTGCACCGCGTATCCAGGCGGACAGTTTCTCGGCCGGTTCACCCACACCGCGCAGTGCGCCGGGCCCCGACAAGGCCAGAGGCATGAACATCGCTCCACCGCGTCCAATGGACGCCGCATGGCGGGCTGCAATGATCGCCGCCTCGGTATCGTGGCCTATTCCTTGCGACAAGGCACGCCACGCATGAAAGGCGATCGCGGCCTGTGTGACGGGGTGCAAGCCTTCGGCGTTACGCATCACTTCGGCAAGATCGCCCACAGTTTCGGGAACATCTTCGATCCCCTGCGCCAGCCGATCGAGAAATGCCGTCAGCCCGTCTTCCCACCCACCTGCAGCAGGTGGTGCACCCGAAGTCAGGCGGCGCACGGCCCAACCCGCGCGAAACAGGGCCTGCACATCATCACTGGTCGCACCGATCCGAAGCCCCGTCCACAAGGCCAACCGGTCAACGCTGATCCGGTCACCGGTCCACCAGCCCAGATCGGATACATCCATCAAAGCCAGACGGTGCGTCCAGCCATCCGGTCCGGCGCGCAAACGTTCGTCCAATGCACCGAATGTGACGGCCAGATCAGCCAGTTCAGATGACAGCTCATCCTGCGCCGTCCGCCAGTCGCGCGGATCAAAAAGAAGTCGCCGGTCTGCCCGTGGGCCAGGCGGAAGAAAGTCATCCCTGACTTCATCATCTTCGGGTGGAAGAAACCACAGATCCTCTTCATCCCGCTCGTCAGTGTCATAGATGCTCTGAGGCCCGACATCCGCGGCCTCGTCATCCGGATCAGGCATGACACGTTTCGACTTCATGCCCGCCATTCTTTGGGCATTTCCGCCGGTTCACAAGAGGTTTTCTGCTTGGGTGAGGTTAGCCCGAGAAGGTTTTTCTCAGAACACCCAATTCACCATCCAAATTGGTCTGCGGATTGCTGCCCAGCAACATGTAGCCATAGCCATCCTGCGCCCAAGTTGCAGTTGCCAGACCGCTCAGAACCGCCTGTTTAACATCCTTGTTCGGCGCTGCTGGCCCCTGCCGGATGACACAGAACGCAAATGGTTCACCCTGCGCGTCCGCAAACACGATCTGCACCAGAGGTTTGCCTTTGAAAGACAGGATCTGTGCGCGTTTCAGCTCCAGCCCCGGCAATGCTTCCAATGCATCGCGGTTCAGTGAACGGCCCAGTTTTTCCTCGGCCATTTCAAACTGCGCATCAAGCGACTGCGGAGAACTGTCCAGGGATGCAATCGTTTCGGGAACATAAAGCGACTGATAAATCGCAGCCTGTTCTGCCCAACCCGGCTCAACCGGCCGCGTGGCCCAAAAGGTCAAAGCCACCGCAGCAATTGCGGTCGCCGCCGCAACACTCATCAGACGCAGATACCCGCCGGATGAACGCACAGGCGACGCAGCAACCATTTCCGGCAAGTCCACTTGCGGCGTATTGGCTGGCAAACCCTCAAAGACCTGCTGAACAACCGGCGCAAAAGGATCAAGCGACATCAGACGCTGTTCCAGTGTGACGTCTTCCTCGACCGCAGCCTCAATGGCGCGGCACTGATCCTCGTCAAGACTGCCTTCCAGATACGCCAACAGCGTCTCGTCGGAAAACTTCATTTGCCACTCCGTCGCGCGGTGTCAGCCAAATCATGCTGCATCACGGTTTTCAGTTTCTGCCGGGCATTCGATAACCGGCTCATGATCGTACCGATGGGAACGTCCAGCAACGCAGCAGCTTCGCGGTAGCTGTAGCCCTCGACGAACACAAGCATAACCGTTTCCCGCTGCGCCTCTGGCAGCTGCATCACTTGTGTAAACACTTCAGCGGCGAAAATATTCGTTTCCGAATCCGGACCGGTTGCAACCAGCTCTGCCTCGGGCGTAACCGACAACGCCTGCGCGCGTCGAACAGACCTTGCACGCACTTCGTTCAGCCAGATCGATCGGCAGATCGTCATCAACCAGGAATCCAGCCGTTCATACGATGTAACCTGATGATGCCGTTCCAACGCCCGCAGGCAGGTCGACTGCAGCAAATCATCCGCAACATCGGATGCGCCCGACAAGGCAAGTCCAAACCGCCAGACGCGTTTCGAATGCGTCTGGATCGCGCCGCGCACGGCCTGTTCGGAATTCATTTCGCCAACCATCGAATAAATCGCGACCTGCGTGTGTTTGTCTTTGCACGGGCCGGACCCGCGCGGTCAGGACTGGCACAAATCTAGGAGGAAAGAAATGAAACTTCTGTTGAAGGCAGTCACAATTGTGTCGGCAATTGTTGCAACCCAGACGTCTGCAGAGACCTGGACGCTGACCCCTGAGGGTTCTCATCTGGCCTATGGCTCGATCAAGAAAGACACCGTGGGTGAGGTCAACAGCTTTACCAACCTCAGTGGACGGGTCAGCGCTGATGGCAAGGCCGAGATCGAAATCGACCTGTCTTCGGTCGAGACCAATATCGACATCCGCAATGAACGGATGATCGAATACGTATTTCGCAAAGCCGGTTCTGCCACACTGACAGCCGAGTTCGATATGGAGGAGATTTCTGGCCTAGCGACCGGTGCAACCGCCATCGTGGATGCCGAGGCTGTGCTGTCGCTGGCCGGAACCCAGGTCGAATTCGACGCCGAGATGTTCGTGGCCCGTTTGTCCGAAACCACAGTGATGGTATCGACCAACGACATGGTTTTCATCAGCACCGAGGATGCGGGCGTCAACGCGGGTGTCGACAAGCTGATGGAACTGGCGGAACTACCCGGCATTACACGCACCGTTCCGGTGACAGCCCGCCTTATGTTTACACTGGATGACAAGAAAGCTGAGGCCGCCCCGACCGCTGCCGCAGTCGTAGAGACCGCAAGTCTTGCCGGAGACCCAAAGGCGGGCAAAAAGGTCTTTCGCAAGTGCAAGGCCTGCCATGAACTGAAACCGGGTCGAAACACGGTAGGCCCGACGCTGCATGGCGTGATCAATGCCAGCGCGGGACAGGTCGAAGGATTTAAATACTCCGGAGCGCTGCAGGATTCAGGAATCGTCTGGACCGAAGCTGCACTGACCGAGTTTCTGGCCAATCCTCGCAAAAGCATCCCGGGAAACCGGATGGCCTTTCCGGGTTTGAAGAAGGATACCGATATTGCCGATGTGATCGCGTATATTCAGGCAGAAACACAGGGCTGAGCCTGATCAAGTTACTCTGTTGGCGAAGCCTCGGATGCCCTCTTGTCGGCCACCAGTTTTACAAGCTGGTCCTTGGTACGATCAATATGAAGGGTCAGCAAAACACAGGCTTCGTCCACCTGCCCTACTTTCGCCAATCGCAAAAGTTCACGGTGCTCTTTCCGCGCTGGTTCGCGTTGTTTCATTACACTCAGGTGCATGCGAATGTAGCGGTCTGATTGCAAACTGACCCGCTGCAGCAGCTCATTGGTCAGGCTGCGTCCTGCGGGTGCGTAAAGCGCCGAATGATACTCATAGTTAAGTGCGCCCCAGCGGCCCACATCATTGGCATCATATGATGCCTCCATCTGCTTGAGAATCTGTTCGCAACGGGCAAAATCTGTCGACGTCATCGACGGAATGGCGCGACGGAACAAATCGACCTCCAGCAAAACGCGGAGATCAAAAATCTCACCAATTTCGGTCAGCGAGTGCTTGGTGACACTGGCCCCGCGATTGTTGGTCAGCAACACCAGCCCCTCGGCGTCCAGCTGTTTTAGCGCCTCGCGAACCGGCATGCGCGAAACGTCATATTCTTCGGCCAGTGCTTCCTGCCGGATAATCTCACCTTCGGCCAGTTCGCCGCTCAGAATACGTTCTCGCAAGTCATTTGCGATGACGTCAGGAAGGCTCTGCCGGGCTATTGCGCGCTTTGCTGGCAAGTGGATATCCGTCGTTTGAATTTTGGATACAAATATCCGGCTTTTCGTGTCATTCCAACCTGAAACACCCGCCAAGGCAGTTGAAACCCGGCCCTTTTCCCCGCTATCCATCCCTTATCAGCACAGGGGATGGGACATGAGCACAACAGTAAAACTGACACCCGAAGAAATCCGGGACCTGTCCCTGAAGGTTCTGTCGCATTCGGGCTATGGCCCTGACCATGCAGCCGCAATTGCGGAAATGCTGACCACCTGTCAGTTGGATGATTGTCAGTCCCATGGTCTGTTCCGCCTCTTCATGTGTGCTCAGACCAAGCAGGCAGGCAAGATCGACGGCCATGCAGAACCGGTTCTGGAACCTTCCGACAATGCGATTGTTCGGGTGGATGCACAGGGCGGCATGTCGCTGCTTGCATTTCAGAAAGCGCTGCCCGTTCTGATCGATAAAACCCGCACGCATGGTATAGCCGCCATGGCAATCAATCGATGCTTTCACTTCTCGGCGCTCTGGCCCGAGGTTGAAAGCCTGTCCTCTGCCGGACTGGCGGCAATGGCCATGGTGCCAAGTCACTCGTGGGTCGCGCCAGCGGGTGGTACGCGGGGCAGTCTGGGCACCAATCCGCTGGCGTTCAGCTGGCCACGCATGGGCAAAGACCCGTTTACCTTCGACTTCGCCACCAGCGCCTTTGCCCGTGGCGAGATCGAGCTTTACAAACGGGCGGGCAAACCTCTGCCCGAGGGTGTTGCAATCGACAAGGATGGCAACCCGACAACCGATCCGCAGGCGGCGATGGATGGCGCAATGCTGACATTCGGCAGCTATAAGGGCTCTGCCCTATCGATCATGATCGAGCTTCTGGCCGGTCCGCTGATTGATGATCTGACCAGCCTTGAAAGTATGGAATTTGCCGAGGGAACGGGCGGTGCGCCGTATCACGGCGAAATTATCATCGCCTTTGACCCTAACCAGTTCAGCGGCGGGAAAGCCGAGGCCAATGATGCCCGTGCCGAACGCCTGTTTGCTGACATTCTGGATCAGGGCGCTCGCCTGCCCTCGCAACGGCGTTTTGCAGCCCGCGCCCAAAACCATCAGCGCGGCTATGCGGAAATTCCAGAACAGCTACACACCGATTTGCTGGCGTTGTTGGTCTAAAGCTTTTGGGGAATACACAGTACTTTCTGTACCGCCAATGTCCCAAGAGTGCGAAGCGCGGCAGGGTATTGGCGGTTCAAGGTTTCCCCAAAAACTAAGCCCCCCAGGTATCGCTGAGGCGATATCCGCCGGGCCAGGGATCATCCGGATCCAGCATGTGTTGATGTATTCCTGTAATCCAGGCGCGCCCTGATATCTCGGGCGTAATGGCGGTGCGCCCGTTCAGGTCATGCTGGGCCACGATACGGCACCGAAACTCGCTGTCGATGATCGAACGTGCATGATACTGATCCTCTGCACTCATCTGGCCTTTAGCCAGCAAGACCGCCATCCGGGCC
The DNA here is from genome assembly GCF_009711355.1 of Roseibium sp. RKSG952. Classification (NCBI taxonomy): domain Bacteria; kingdom Pseudomonadati; phylum Pseudomonadota; class Alphaproteobacteria; order Hyphomicrobiales; family Stappiaceae; genus Roseibium; species Roseibium sp. RKSG952. The sequence goes on from NZ_SMMF01000959.1 coordinate 122,429, forward strand.
GAGGCACCGGTTCCGCAAGGGGATCGGTCAAGCTTGCCAGGTTTGATCGCAACGGTGTTTCGACCCGTAAGGATATCGTCCTGCCGACTAAGCGGACCAGCTATCTGGCAAAAGGATATGTGGTTCCAGTCCTCGGTTGGGTGGCTGAACCCCAGTTGCTCATTGGCGGCATCCGTGATGCGTGCTCCGTGACGCGCCAGATCGCCACCTTCGTCCGGGGTCAGTGCAAAACCCAGATCTTCGGCATCGACAATAACGAAGCTGTCTCCGCCAAAGCTCGTGTCGACGCGCAAAGTGCCGATCCCTTCAACTTCGATAATTGCATCCAGCTTGTCAGCAAAGCTTGGGACATTGTGCACAAAGATGCGCTCGGCCTTTCCGTTTCGGCACTCGGCCCGCACCCGAACCAACCCGCCCGGAGCCTCGAGCATCAGGTGGGTTTCAGGTTCATTCATCGGCAAGATCCCACCATCCAGCAGAACCGTTGAAACACATATCGAGTTCGAACCGGACATGGGGGGTGTATCTTCCGGCTCCATGATGATGAATGCGGCGTCTGCTTCGGGGTTCTTGGGTGGAACCAACAGGTTAACATGGCGAAACACACCACCGCGCGGCTCGTTCAGAACGAAATTTCGCAAAACCTGATCGCTTTCGATAAAGGACCGCTGATCCCAGACCGTCTCACCCGGCGGTGGGTTCACACCGCCCACAATCACATCGCCAACTTCACCCTCTGCATGGGCTGAAATCACATGAATGGTTTTGCTGCTGCGCATGAGCTTTCCTTAAAATCTGTTGGCCGAAAACGGATCGAGAGTGATGGCTGGCGTCTGGCCTTCAACAATTGCCGAAATCAGTTCGGCTGTGCCCGCCGATTGGGTCAGCCCCAGATGGCCATGCCCGAATGCATAGACCAGTCCGGCTGACTTGGAGGAGCGGCCGATAACGGGCAGGCTATCAGGCAGGGATGGCCGGAAACCCATCCATTGCGTTCCGCCATCGGTATTGAGACCGGGCAGAAACTGACTGGCCTTCTGCAAAAGGACATCCGCGCGCTTGTAATTTGGCTGCAGTTTGAGGCCGCCCAATTCAACTGCACCGCCTATCCGCACCCCGCCGTTGATACGGCTGGCAACAAATCCATGAGCCGGGAAGGTCAGATGGGTCCGCAGGTCAAATGCCCCTTCAGGCAGGGTCGTATTGTAACCACGCTCGGTTTCCAGCGGTATGTTGTCCCCAACTGTTGTGGCGAGATGATGTGACCATGCACCCGCCGCGACAATCACCTGAGAGCATTCGGTTGATCCATCTCGTGATACAACCCGTAGCCGGTCACCTGTGACTTCCAGCGCGCAAACGTCTTGTCGTTCAATTGTCCCGCCAAGCCCCTCGAACACTTGCGCCAGATGCTGAACCCAGCGTTTAGGGTCAGTCGTGTTCATCCAGCCCGGCGTATACCCGGCGTGGGTGAACTGCGGGCTTAGACCCGGTTGTATCTCGGCAATGGCCTCAGGGCTTTCCAGCAGATCAAACGCGACGCCATTTCTGCGGCGCAACTCCCAACCGGGCAGGCTGTCGCGAAACTCGGCATCGGATTCATATAGCTGCATTTGCCCATCGCGCTGCATCATCGCCTCGCCATCGGCATACGCAATTTGCCGATCCAACGCAGCGCGAGAATGCTCCATCAACGCTGCCTGATTGCCAACCGATTGCTCATAGCGATCCTGACTGCTGGCTTGCCAGAAGCGCAGCATCCATGGCGCGATCTTCAACGCATATGCGGGTGGTATCGAAAGTGGCCCAAACGGGTCTAGCAACCATTTCGGCGCCTTGCGCATGATGCCCGGCTTTGCCAATGGTTCGATTTCGGCAAAGGCGAAGGCACCGGCATTTCCTGCCGATGCTTCTTCGGCCACCCCTTTGCGGTCCAATACCCGGACCGAATTGCCTTTGCGTTGCAATTCCAGCGCGATGCTGATGCCGATGACACCGGCGCCAATGACAATGACCGGCTCTTGCGTCACGTCTCGATCCCATCCCGGAACGGATCCTGCCCATCAAAGATCAGCTTGGCCTCGGCCATGACATAGGCCTGCCCGGTAATCGAGGGGATCACCCCTCCGTTCGGACCCGACTGATAGGACAGGCGATAGGAACTTCCAATAACGCTTTCCTGTACAATTTCCTCCCCCGCCGCCAGGCGTCCATCCGCTGCCAGACAAGCCAGTCGCGCTGAGCTGCCGGTGCCGCAGGGGGAGCGGTCGTAATTGTCATCCGGACACAAAACAAAGTTGCGGCTATGCACGTCTGCATTTGGTGAAATGCCCTGAAAGATCACGTGATCAATGGGTTCACCCTGTTCACCACCCACGCCCTGTGCGATCGAAGCCTCGCGGATTGCGACGGTCATGTCTGTCAAGGCGCGGATGTTGTTGGCATCTACCGGGATGGGGCTTGGATCAACAATAAAGAACCAGTTGCCACCATAGGCCACATCGCCTGTCACTTCGCCGTATTCGGGAACGTCAATGGTCACGGACTGATGGACACGGCGGCTTTCGATATTGGTCACGGTCACGGTGTTGGGATCGTGCAATTCAATCGTCACCACCCCTGCGGGGGTTTCAATCCGGTGCGTCCCAACGCCGATCCGGCCCAAATGCGCCAACGTCACGGCCAGCCCAATCGTCCCATGACCACACATGCCCAGAACCGCATCGACGTCAAAGTAGATCACGCCGGTCACACAGGTCGGATCAACCGGCTTAACGAGCAATGCAGCCACCATGGCAGGCTGGCCGCGCGGCTCCAACATCACTGAACGATAGAAGCTTTCATGCTCAGTCGCCAACCGGTGCGCGCGCTCAGTTAAAGGGCCTGCGCCCAGATCAGGGGCTCCGTCCAGGATCACCCGGGTTGGCTCACCACCGGTATGGCTGTCGATCACATGCATTCAGCGATTACTCCGCCCTGCTTGGACCAATCGGCAAACCAGTTGCGGAACAAGGTGTATTGCTGTTCGCAATAGTTGCGCTGCGCATCGGTCAGCTCGTCGGTTTCGTTAAAGTGCAGACGGTATTCCTGCTCACCATTCAGCACCAGAAGATGCTTGTAATACAGCACCAGATCCGGACCTTCGTCAAAGCTGGACAGCACGTGAATAGCTTCGGTCAGCTCTTGTGCACGCAGGCGTGCCTCGGCATGACCCGATGCTGCCTTTTGCGACAACGCCGCAAGCAACAGGGCCTCACGCGGCAGTGCCGTTCCGATCCCGGTGATCGAGCCGGTCGCACCGCAATTGACAAACCCATGATAAACCTCTGTGTCCACCCCAACCATCAGCGTGACCTGATCATCCTGGCTGGTGATATTTTCGGCAGCATAGCGCAAATCATTCTTCCCCCCAAACTCCTTGAAACCAACAAGATTGGAGTGTTCTGCACGCAGAGCAAAAAACAAATCAGCCCGCGTTGCAAAGCCATAGTAAGGGCTGTTGTAGATAATCGCAGGTACATCCGGAGCGGCCGTCAGGATGGCCTTGAAATGGTTCTTTTGTGCCGTGGGTGAACTGCCGCGCGACAGCACCCGCGGGATGACCATCAAACCAGCTGCACCCATCTTCTGCGCGTGGGCCGCGTGCGCCACGGCTGACTTTGTATTGATCGCCCCGGTTCCGACAACCACGGGAAGACCTGCACCTATCAAGCGCTCGACACCTTCCATCCGCTGGGCATCCGTCAGCAAGGGCCAGTCACCCATCGAGCCGCAATAGACCACTGCCGACATTCCGGCATCGATCATTTCCAGGCCCTTACGGACAAGCGCATCGAAGTCCGGCTCGCGATTCGCTGTGCAGGGGGTCATGAGGGCAGGCATCGTGCCGGTAAAAACATCTGATTGCATTGGGCTTATCCTTCAAAGAATGGCCGGGGCCAGGCTTGATCCGAGGTTCATTGCACAAGGGCATAGCGGATATTGGATACAAAATCCACATCATTTATGCCGCCACCCTCAACCACACGAATTTAGACATTGAACCCCGCAGGCTTTCTGGCACCTATGGCGTCATGTCTTTGAGAAAAGCCCATAAGTCAGACGCGTCCAGCATCGCCGCCATTTCAATTGAAGTGTGGCTTGGAACCTACCTGAAACATGGCGTCAGCGGATTTATTGCCGACTATGCGCTGAACGAATTCACAACTGCAAAAACCGAAGCGCTCATTTCAAACCCGGATGAGTTCATTCTGGTTTCCGAGAACAAAGACGGCATCGATGGCTTCATTCGTGTTTCCTCAGAAAGCAAAGCGCCTGTGGCAGGTTGCTCTGAGATGGAAATCGCGACTTTCTACGTTCAGCCTCGCCACCATGGCAAAGGCATCGGCGGCCGTCTGTTGGACGCAGCCCTGCGATACTGCAAGGAACAATCAGCCGAGTCAGTCTGGCTAACAACAAATGCTGAGAATGACCCAGCCATCGACTTTTATCTCGCGCGAGGTTTCGAACAGATCGGTGAAACCCATTTCCGTATCGAGGATCAGGGATATCTGAACAACGTGTATCTTTATCGCCTGCCGTGAACCCGTGTAGGCGTTTCAACCGGCGGTGAAACTACAGGTCTTCAGGTCACTATCACCGCAGTCGTTGTCCGCTTTCCGGATCAAACAGCATTGCCCGTTCAGGACGCACTGAAATACCGATCCGTTCACCTTGCGCACTGCGCTGATCATCCCGCTCTTCCACGATCATCTTGTCGCCGTTCGAAGCGATCAGATAGGTGTAGGACACCCCGCCAAGCGCCTCGGTCAGATCAACAGTGCAGGTCTCGCCTGCGCGATCCACCTGAATGTGTTCAGGGCGAATGCCCAGCGTTACCTTCGTTGCACCTGCTGGCACAGACGAGGTTACGGGGATCGCATCCGTCAGCGCCGGATGCCGCACCATCCCGTCGACGATGTCACAATCAAGAAAGTTCATCGAAGGAGACCCGATGAAACCCGCCACAAATTGGTTATCCGGATCGCGATACAGATCCATCGGCGCACCGACTTGCTCGATCCGCCCATCACGCAGCACAACGATCTTATCGGCCATGGTCATCGCCTCGACCTGATCGTGGGTCACATAGATCATGGTCGCACCGATTTCCTGATGCAGACGCGCAATTTCAACCCTCATTTCGACCCGCAGTTCCGCATCGAGGTTCGATAGGGGTTCGTCAAACAGGAAAACTTCCGGCCCGCGAACGATCGCGCGGCCGATGGCAACGCGCTGGCGCTGACCACCTGATAGGGCTTTGGGTTTGCGTTTGAGGTACGGGCCCAGTTTCAGAATTTCGGACGCTTCCTGAACCTTTGAGTCGATCTCTGCCTTGGGCACACCATTCATGCGCAGGCCAAAACCCATATTCTCGGCCACACTCATGTGCGGATAGAGCGCGTAGGTCTGGAACACCATCGCAACGCCGCGCTTGGCGGGATCGACATGCGTGACCTGGCGTTGACCGATGTGAATTTCGCCCTCGGTGGTTTCTTCCAACCCCGCGATCATTCGCAGCAATGTTGACTTGCCACATCCCGAAGGTCCGACGAACACGCAGAATTCGCCATCTTCGACCTGCAGGTCCACGCCGTGAATAACCTGTGTCTGGCCATAGCGCTTGATTGCGCCATTCAGAGTAACGCCCGTCATGATGCTTGCATCCTGTTCTCGCGGCTTTCAGGAAACCGCCATGCTTGTGCTTCGGCCCCAATCCGTTCGGCGGCCTGCCGAACGCGCGGAACCCATTTTTCCAATTGCTCAAAGCCCATCCGCTCGGTCGAACCGGTCACGGAAATCGCCCCCAGCATCCGTCCACCAGAGGTCAGGATCGGACAGGCGATGCAGATGATACCGGGCTCATGCTCTTCATCATCAACCGCATAGCCGCGGTTGCGGATCAGCTCCAAATCAGCCCGCAAAACGTCCGCAGACGTAAGCGTGTGATCTGTGAAGCGGTGAAAGCTCTGCAATGAAATTGCCTTTTGCAGCCTGCCTTCATCCAGATAGGCCAGCATGGCCTTACCTACGCCTGTGCAATAGGCCGGACCGACTTTGCCAGCTTCGGAATACATCTCAACCGGGTTCTTGGCGTTGCGCTTGTCCACATACAGAACCTGGCTTGCATCAAGCTGCGCCAAATGCACGGTTTCGCCTGTTTCAACGCTGAGCATATCCAATATGGGCCGTGCGATCGGCGCCAGCGAGCTTTGGGTCCAGGCCGAATGCGCCAATCGGACAAGTCGCAATCCCGGCGAATAGGTTTGCCGGTCAGGATCATATGAAAGCATGCCCTGATTGGTCAGGGATTGCAGAAATCTGTACAGGGACGCCTTTGGGAAATCGCTGCTGTCCAACAGCTCTCCAAACCGGACGGGCCGCTGAAACGCGGCTACCTGTTCAAGCACGTCACATGCCTTACCTATTGTTCCGTCACCAGCCACGGGTGCCCGATCTCCTCCACTTATACCCTCGCATCCTCCTCACGAGAGTATTGACAACGCTAACCGATTCGATGTGTAGTTTTCAATATATAAAACTTGGTTTCACTATTTGGAACCTCTAAATGGAAGCTAAGGGAGGAAACCATGCATTCCATGTTCAAGCGCACGGCGGCGGCGTTGGCTGCCAGTGTGGCAATTGCTGCTCCGGCATCAGCCGAACTCACCGGTGAGCTGCGAATCTTTCTCGACACGTCAAACCCGGCGCCACGTGCGACGATGGAGGCGATGATCGACCGGTTTGCGGCAGAGCATCCGGGGCTGGAGATTGAAACAACGGTGATCGACCGTGAGGCGTATAAAACTCAGATCCGCAACTTCCTGACTGCGGATACGCCAGACGTTGCCACATGGTACGCCGCGAACCGGATGAAGCCTTATGTCGAGGCGGGCCTGTTCGAGGATGTATCGGACCTTTGGGCCGAGCCTGAAATTGCCGAGAACCTGGCCTCGACCAAAGGTGCGATGACCATCGACGGCAAGCAATGGGGCGTGCCCTATACCTATTACCAGTGGGGTGTCTACTATCGTAAAGACATCTTTGACGAGCTGGGCTTGTCCGAGCCGACCACATGGGAAGAAGAGTTGGCCAACTGTCAGAAGATCGTCGATTCCGGTCGCGCCTGCTATACCATCGGCACCAAGTTTCTTTGGACTGCTGGCGGCTGGTTTGACTATCTGAACATGCGCACCAACGGGTTCGACTTCCATCAGCAACTCGCCAACGGCGAAGTCAGCTGGGAAGATGACCGCGTCAAACAGACCTTCGCGAACTGGAAACAGCTGATCGACATGGGCGCGTTCATCGACAACCATCAGACCTATAGCTGGCAGGAAGCCCTGCCCTTCATGGTCAAGGGTGATGCCGCGGCTTATCTGATGGGCAACTTCGCGGTGGCACCGCTGCGCGATGCGGGTCTGACCGACGATCAACTGGACTTCTACCAGTTCGTTGCGATCAACCCTGATGTCGAACTGGCAGAAGATGCGCCAACCGATACGTTCCACATTCCGGCCAACGCATCGAACAAAGAAGCAGCTCGTGAGTTCCTGCGCTTTGTCGTGTCCGCGGACGAGCAGACCGAAATCAACAACGGCGCGAACCTGGGCCAACTGCCTGTCAACGCAAAGTCTTCGGTCGATAACGACAAGTTCCTGAATCAGGGCTTTGAAATGCTTTCGGCCAACAGCCCCGGCGGTGTTGCCCAGTTCTGGGACCGCGATGCGCCTGCCGAGATGGCAAAAGTCTCGATGGAAGGTTTCCAGGAATTCATGGTTAAGCCTGACAACGCAGACAAGATTCTGGCCAAGCTGGAACGCGCACGTCAGCGCATTTACGACAACTGATCAGGCTTAGGCCGGGCTAAGGCCCGGCCTGTGTCATCGCCAATTGCAGGGCGGGCGACAGCCCGCCTTCACACCCACCAAACCCGAGATGCTCCATGACCATTGCCGTTGATGCACCAGAACAGGAAAGCTGGTTCCACAGAAACCAACAGCGCATAGCGCCGTGGCTGTTTCTGGCTCCGGGCATGTTGTTCTTCATGGTCTACGTGATCATCCCGGTGTTCCAGTCTTTCAATCTGTCTCTTTACGAGTGGGACGGACTTGGGGCTGCCGAATACGTAGGCTTTCGCAACTATGAAGACCTTTATTGGGAATGGGTCGACCGCGACGCCTTTTTTATATCGCTCAAGAACAACCTGATCTGGCTGATCCTTTATCTGCTGGCGATCCCGGCGGGATTGTTTATAGCATTGTTCCTGAACCAGACCGTATGGGGCATCCGCCTCTATAAATCGCTCTTCTTCTTTCCCTTCGTGATTTCACAGGTTGTCGTCGGTCTGGTCTTCACATGGTTCTACGACCCGACCTTTGGCCTGCTGAACGAATTCCTCAGCCTGTTTGGCATGGGCCCGCTGAATGTTCTGGGCGATGAGCGCTATGTCACTTATGGCATCATTTTCGCGGGCCTCTGGCCGCAAACGGCCTATTGCATGATCCTGTATCTCACCGGCCTGAATGCAGTAGACCCCGAACAGATCGAGGCCGGACGTCTGGACGGCGCCAAAGGTTTTCGGATGCTGTGGCACATCATCCTGCCGCAACTGCGCCCCGCGACCTTCATCGCGTTTGTCGTCACCATCATCGGCGCATTACGATCCTTTGACCTGATCTCGATCATGACCCAGGGCGGGCCGTTCGGATCGTCGCGTGTGCTGGCCTATTACATGTTCGAGGTCGCGCTGTCTGAATACGGTTTCCGCATGGGATATGGCGCCGCCATCGCGGTGATCCTGTTCCTGATCATGCTGTGCTTCATCGCCTATTTCCTCTGGTCGATGTACCGCGAAGAGAAGGGGCACTGAGATGTTTCCCAAACCTATCGAAAAACAACCTCGCGCAGCGCAAATCACCTATCAGGCCATGCTGCCATTGGCATTGCTGCTGTGGCTGGGGCCGCTGCTGGCGGTTGCCCTGTTTTCGGTCAAGCCCGAGGCTGACTTTACCAACGCCAACTACTGGGGCATGCCATCTAGCTTTGAGGGGGCATTCAACTATGGGCAGGTCTTCTTCAATTCAGACATGCCGCGTTACCTGCTGAACTCATTCCTGATCACCATTCCAACGGTGATCGGCGCTGTTGCGCTTAGCTGCATGACCGGCTTTGCGCTGGGGATTTACAAGTTCAAATCGAACCTCTGGATTTTCTTCATGTTCGTCGCGGGTAACTTTGTTCCCTTCCAGATCCTGATGGTGCCCGTTCGCGACCTGACCCTGCAGCTGGGCCTCTACAATACCAAAACCGGGCTTGTGCTGTTCCACATCGCGTTCCAGACCGGATTCTGCACGCTCTTCATGCGCAATTTCATCCGTGCTCTGCCCTTTGAGCTGATCGAGGCCGCACGCGTTGAAGGTATCAGCGAATGGCGCATCTTCTGGTACGTGGTTTTGCCACTGATGAAGCCAGCAATTGCGGCGCTCAGCGTACTGATCTTTACTTTCATCTGGAACGATTACTTCTGGGCGGTGGTGCTGACGCAAGGCGCCGAAAGTCAGCCTGTTACGGCAGGTATCACCAGTTTCAACGCTCAGTTCAGAGCGGCATATCAGTTAATGAGTGCCGGCTCCATCGTCGCGGCGCTGCCGCCGGTGGCCATGTTCTTCCTCATGCAGAAACACTTCATCGCGGGCCTGACGCTCGGAGCTGTAAAATGACGTCAAACCAAAGATTTGAAAAATGACCAAGATCACCTTTATCGGGGCGGGCTCCACGATCTTCATGCAGAATATCGTGGGCGACGCGCTGCTGACCCCAGCATTGGCGGACAGCCATTTCGCACTCATGGATATCGATCCTGTTCGGCTGGCTGAAAGTGAGGCCGTGGCAAATGCCATGATCCGCTCGGTGGGAACAGGTGCGACCGTATCAACTCATACCGACCGCCGGGCCGCGCTGGACGGGGCCGATTTCGTCATCACTGCTTTTCAGATCGGTGGCTACAAACCCTGCACGGTGACCGATTTCGAGATTCCCAAACAGTATGGCCTGCGCCAGACGATCGCCGATACACTGGGTATCGGAGGCATCATGCGCGGGCTGCGCACCGTTCCGGTTCTGTGGGATGTGGCGCAGGACATGATGCAGCTCTGCCCGAACGCGACGCTGTTGCAATACGTCAACCCAATGGCAATCAACACCTGGGCGCTTGCCGAACGTTTCCCTGCACTGAAACACGTGGGTCTTTGCCATTCGGTGCAAAACACGGTCGAAGAACTGGCCCATGATCTGGACCTGCCCAAGGATGAAATCCGGTATAAAGTCGCCGGCGTCAATCACGTCGCCTTTTTCCTGCGACTGGACCATGACGGTCGTGATCTCTACCCTTCGTTGCGTCATGGATATGCCGGTGGGCGCATTCCAAAACCACCTCTGTTGATGCCACGTTGCCCCAACAAGGTACGCTATGAAGTGATGGACCATCTGGGGTATTTCTGTACGGAAAGCTCTGAACATCTGGCGGAATACGTGCCGTGGTTCATCAAAGAAGGACGGCAGGACCTGATCGATCAATTCAGCATCCCTCTCGACGAATATCCAACACGATGCGAGGAACAGGTCGCCGGCTGGAAGGAACAGGCCAAAACCCTGACCGACGGACGAGATATCGAGGTTGTCCGCAGCCACGAATTTGCCGCCGACCTGATGAATGCAATCACGACTGATACGCCCTATGTGGCATACGGCAATCTGCCCAATACCGGTCAGATTCCACAATTGCCGCTGGGGGCTGCTGTCGAAACGCCGTGCCTTTTGGATTCCAACGGTGTTCAGCCTTCCGTCGTGACAGACATACCCCCGCAATTGATTGCCCTGATGCGCACGCAGATAAACGTGCAGGAATTGACTGTGCGTGCACTGGTTGAGCAGAACCCGGAACACATTTATCACGCCGCCATGATGGACCCCCACACTGCGGCTGAATTGGATCTGCGGCAGATACGCAGTCTGGTAAATGATCTACTAGTGGCACATGCCGATTGGCTGCCGGATTGGTGCAAACCCGCCAAGGCTGCCTGACCCCAATTTAGAAGGCTGAAAACAATGACAAAAAAACGCCGCTCGCAACATTGGTACGGCAAGCTGGATAAGGATGGTTTCATTCACAGGTCGTGGATGAAAAATCAGGGTTTTCCGGATCACGCCTTTGATGGCCGGCCGATCATTGGCATCTGCAACACATGGTCGGAATTGACCCCCTGCAACTCGGGTCTGCGCGATCTGGCCGAAGGCGTCAAGCGCGGCGTTTGGGAAGCGGGTGGTTTCCCCGTCGAATTTCCGGTGATGTCGCTGGGTGAGACCCAGATGAAACCGACTGCCATGCTGTTCCGCAACCTGTTGGCAATGGATGTCGAGGAATCGATCCGCGCCTATGGTATTGACGGCGTTGTACTGCTTGGCGGCTGCGACAAGACCACACCGGGACAGTTGATGGGCGCGGCCTCGGTCGATCTGCCTTCGATCGTGGTCAGTTCTGGCCCGATGCTGAACGGCAAGTATCGCGGTCAGGACATTGGCTCTGGCACCGATGTCTGGAAGTTCTCTGAGGCTGTGCGCGCCGGAGAGATGACCCTTCAGGACTTTATGAACGCAGAATCCGGCATGTCCCGCAGCGCCGGGGTCTGCATGACCATGGGTACGGCGTCGACTATGGCGTCGCTGGTCGAAGCGATGGGCATGAGCCTGCCCACCAACGCCGCACTTCCTGCTGTTGATGCTCGCCGCATGGCGCTGGCGCATCTGACCGGCAAACGGATTGTCGAGATGGTGGATGAGGACCTGAAACCTTCGGACATTCTGACCAAGGAAGCGTTTGAAAACGCCATTTTGGCCAATGCCGCTGTTGGCGGCTCGACCAACGCGGTGGTTCACTTGCTGGCTCTGGCGGGTCGGGTGGGAGTTGATCTGACACTCAAAGACTTTGAAATCGGATCGGACATCCCACTGCTCGTCAATTGCATGCCCTCGGGCAAATATCTGATGGAGGATTTCTGCTATGCGGGCGGTATGCCCGTGGTGCTGAACGAGCTCAAATCCTTCCTGCGCCCGGCAAGAACTGTTCTGAACAAGGATATCTCGGCCCATTACGAAGGCGCAGAGTGTTTCAACAGCGACGTGATCCACAGTTTCAATGAACCGGTGAAACCCGCCGCTGGGCTGCGCGTACTGCGCGGAAACCTCGCCCCCAACGGCGCGATCGTGAAACCTTCTGCGGCAACGGATGAGTTGTTGGAAACCGAGGCCGAGGCCTATGTCTTTGAAAACATCGAAGACCTGAAGGCCAATATCGACCGCGACGACCTACCGGTCACGCCAGAAACCATTCTGGTACTCAAAGGCTGCGGTCCCAAGGGTTATCCGGGCATGCCCGAAGTGGGCAATATGCCGATCCCGGCCAAACTGGTGAAAGAAGGTGTACGCGACATGATCCGTATCTCGGATGCGCGCATGTCGGGCACCGCGTTCGGTACTGTCATCCTGCATGTCAGCCCCGAGGCGCAGGCAGGTGGCCCACTTGCACTGGTAAAAACCGGCGACCGCATCCGTGTTTCGGCCAGTAAGGGCGAGCTTGAGTTGCTGGTCGATGAGGCGGAGCTGACCGCTCGCCGCGCTGCATGGGAACCGGACGCACCGCATTACACACGCGGTTACGCCAAGCTTTACATCGATCATGTCCTGCAGGCTGATCAGGGCGCGGACCTTGATTTCCTTGTCGGCAAAGACACCCGCCTCGTGACCAGAGAGAGCCACTGATGGATCAACCAGCCACATTCCACGACCTCAAGGGCGCATCTGTCTTCATCACCGGGGGCGGGTCCGGGGTAGGTGCCTCATTGACCGACGGCTTTTTGGCACAGGGCGCCAATGTCGCCTTTATCGGCCGCTCTGATGCCACCGGCTTTGTTGAAGAAATGCGCGACAAACACGGGCGCGAGCCCTTATTCCTGCAAGGTGACATCACCGATACCGAACTGCTGCATGCAACGATGGTCAAGGCCGCCGAAACCTTTGGGCCGATCAAAGTATTGGTCAACAACGCCGCCAATGACAAACGCCACGGGTTGTCCGAGACCACGACAGAGTTCTGGGACTGGATGATCGAGGTGAATCTGAAAGCCTACTACTTTGCCTGTCAGGAGGCCGCGCGGCAAATGCAGGATACCGGCGGGTCGATCATCAACTTCAGTTCGATCAGCTACATGATGGGTAATTCCGGCTATCCGATCTACACCACCTCAAATGCCGGGATTACCGGAATGACACGGTCTTTGGCCCGCGAACTGGGGCCGCAGAAAATCCGCATCAACGCGTTGGCGCCCGGCTGGGTGCTGACACAGAAACAACTGGACATGTGGGCCACACCCGAAGATCTGGCAGCTCATATGGAACGCCAATGCCTGAAAGAACATCTGACACCCGAGGACATGATTGCACCGACGTTGTTTCTGGCCTCAGACGCCAGCCGCGCGATGACCGGTCAGTGCATGGTGGTCGATGGCGGCGTAGTGACAACGGGGTAGTGCCATGAATACAGAATGGATAGCGGTCGATTGGGGAACGTCACACCTGCGCGCCTGGGCCATGCAGGGCGAGACTGTCCTAGATCACGCGCAATCAGAAAACGGCATGTCCCGCGTGGCGGGTGGCGACTTTCAGGTGGCATTGTTGGAACTGATCGGCGGCTGGTTGGGTACTTCGCCAACCGACGTTGTCGCCTGCGGCATGGTGGGTGCACGGCAGGGCTGGGTCGAGGCTCCGTATGCGGCTGTACCCTCTGCTCCGTTGCCCAACGCACCCGTTCGCGTGCCGGATACCGATCCCCGCATCCGAGCCTTTGTTGTACCTGGTCTGAAACAGGTCAATCCGGCAGATGTCATGCGAGGTGAAGAAACCCAGATCGCAGGGTATCTGGCAAACCGTCCAAATTGGGACGGCGTGATCTGTCTGCCCGGAACTCATACGAAATGGGTGCAGATCAGCGCCAGCGAGGTGGTCAGTTTTCGCACCTTCATGACCGGAGAGCTATTCGATCTGCTGCGCGGTCAATCCGTGTTGCGACACTCGGTTGCGGATGGCTGGGATGATGGTGCCTTTGCCGAAGCCGTTGCAGATACGCTGTCGAAACCCGAGCAATTGGCCGCTCGACTGTTTGGCCTGCGCGCAGCCGATCTGCTGCACGGGCAGGATGGGGATACCGCCCGTGCACGCCTGTCAGGCTATCTGATCGGAGCCGAACTGGCCGCCACTCGCCCCTATTGGCTGGGCCAGCAACTGGCAATCATTGGCGCCCCGGGCCTGGCGGATGCATATTCAAATGCGTTGCAACAGCAAGGTGCCTTTGTCGAAAGCGCTGACGCAACCCAATCAACACTGGCAGGTCTGATGCAGGCCCGAAACCTGACGAGGCAACACGCATGAGCCGACCCATCATTGCGATCCTGCGTGGTTTACGCCCGCATGAGGCCATTCCGGTCGGACACGCCCTGATCAATGCGGGGATCGACCGGATCGAAGTCCCTTTGAACTCACCAGACCCGCTGGACAGCATCGGCGCGATGGCCCGAGAGTTAGGTGACAAAGCCCTGATCGGCGCGGGCACCGTGCTGACGCCAGAACAGGTCGATGCGGTTGCCGATGTTGGTGGCAAGCTGATCGTGTCGCCAAATTACGATGCGGATGTGATCCACCGATCCGTTGAATTGAACCTGCAAAGCTGGCCGGGTGTTTACACACCGACCGAAGCCTTTGCCGCACTCAAGGCGGGAGCAACCGGGTTGAAACTGTTTCCCGGTGTGATGGCAGGCCCAACTGGCTTGGCTGCATTGCGGCCTGTATTGCCAGCGAGGACGCTTGTGTTTGCCGTCGGTGGTGCCGGGCCGGATAACTTCGGGGATTGGATCAAAGCCGGAGCCGACGGGTTTGGTATAGGTTCAGCGCTTTACAAGCCGGGTATGGATGTCAACGAAATCGCTGATCGTGCCCAAAAAATCGTTGCCGCCTATGATGAGGCCGCCTGATGAGCGTCATCTATGACGACCGCCCCTGCGAGTTGGGCGAAGGTCCGCTGTGGCACCCTGAACGGAAACAGCTTTTCTGGTTCGACATCGTCAACAAGCGCCTGATGACGCGTGTAGACGATGAACCCCAAAGCTGGGATTTTGCTGAACATGTCTCGGCCGCAGGATGGGTTGACCGGGACACGCTGCTTGTCGCCTCAGAAACCGGTCTTTGGCGGTTTGGATTGGAGAATGGTCAGAAAGAACTGATCTCACCCATGGAAGCAGACAATCCGGTAACCCGATCAAACGATGGCCGCGCCGATCCCTGGGGCGGGTTCTGGATCGGGACCATGGGAAAACAGGCCGAAACCGGCGCCGGAGCGATCTATCGTTTCTACCGTGGGGAATTGCGTCAGTTGGTTTCGGACATCACCATCTCGAACGCCATCAGTTTTGCGCCGGACCGATCCTGCGCTTATTTCTGCGATACCGTAACCAGACAGGTCAGGCGGTGGGATCTGAACCCCGAAACCGGTTGGCCCGAAGGGAACAGCGCGGTGTTTCTGGACCTTCGCAGCGAAGGCCTGAACCCGGATGGTGCAGTGGTGGATGCCGAGGGAAACATCTGGATTGCACAATGGGGCGCATCGCGCGTTGCGGCCTACAGCCCCAGCGGACAGTTCCTCAAGGCCGTGCAGTTTGACGCCCGGCACGCCTCGTGTCCCGACTTTGGCGGCGACGATCTGACGACGCTTTTCTGCACAACGGCCCGCGAGGGGCTGGATGCGCATACAATCGAAACACAACCTTCTAACGGAATGACCTTCGCCGCACCAAACGTGGCGCAGGGTCAGGCGGAACACAGAGTCATCCTATGAAGCCGGAACTTGGCGTTTGCTACTATCCCGAACATTGGCCCGAGGCGATGTGGGCCGACGATGCTGCCCGCATGGTCGAAACAGGTCTGACATGGGTTCGCATCGGTGAGTTTGCCTGGAGCCGGATGGAACCCACACCCGGCCATCTGAAACTCGACTGGCTGGACCGCGCGATTGAGACGCTCGGGAACGCCGGGCTGAAGGTTGTGCTGGGGACACCCACGGCAACACCGCCGCGCTGGATGCTGGACAAGCACCCCGACATGCTGGCCGTTGATGCCCAAGGTAACCCGCGCAAATTCGGGTCGCGCCGGCACTACTGTTTCAGCCATCAGGGCTATATCGACGAATGCTGGCGCATCGCGCGCATCATGGGAGAACGATACGGGCAGAACCCGCATGTCGCCGCCTGGCAGATCGACAACGAATATGGCTGTCATGACACCACCGTCAGCTACAGCGCATCTGCCCTGCAGGCATTTCGGAACTGGTTGGCGTCCGAGTACGGCACCATCGATGCCTTGAACGAGGCATGGGGAAATGTCTTTTGGTCGATGGAATACAACAGCTTTGACCAGATTGATCTGCCGAACCTGACCGTAACCGAGCCCAACCCATCCCATGTTTTGGCCTTCCGTCGTTTCAGTTCGGATCAGGTCGTTGCCTTCAACAAGGCGCAGGTAAATGCACTGCGCCCGCTGACCAATACCCCGTTGCTGCACAACTACATGGGGCGCATATTGGATTTCGATCACTTCAAAGTCGGGGCTGATCTGGATATCGCCACATGGGACAGCTACCCGATCGGCTTTCTCTCAGATCGGCTTGAGGCAGACGAGGCACACAAAACCGCCTATCTGCAGCAGGGCGACCCGGATATGCAGGCCTTTCATCATGATCTCTATCGTGCGGTCGGGCGTGGCAGATGGTGGGTGATGGAACAACAACCGGGCCCGGTGAACTGGGCGCCCTACAATCCTGCCCCACTGCCCGGCATGGTGCGCCTGTGGTCACTTGAGGCCGTTGCCCATGGTGCCGAAGTCGTCAGCTATTTCCGCTGGCGTCAGGCCCCGTTCGGTCAGGAACAGATGCACGCGGGGCTTATGACACCACATAACCGCGCAGCACCTGCACTGGCTGAAGCGCGGCACGTGGCTGATGACCTGACCAAGCTTGGCGATGTTCATCAGCGGGTCGCAGAGGTTGCGATCGTCTTTGACTATACTTCGGACTGGGCCTGGAACACCCAACCTCAGGGTGCCGGGTTCGACTACTTCAGACTGGTTTTCTCGACCTACAAAGCCTTGCGACGCGCTGGCCTGTCTGTAGATTTTGTATCTGCTGCAGATATCCCGGCAGATCAGTACAAGCTGGTCCTGGCGCCGGGTCTGGCGTCACTGGACACTGAACAAACAGATCGTCTGGAAGCGTCCGGATCACTGGTCATCCTCGGACCAAGAACCGGCGCGATAACAGATGATTTTCAAATCCCGCAACAAGGTCGCCCCGGTCTTTCCGGTCTGGATTGCGACGTCGATCTCATCGAAACCCTGCCCCCAACCAGTGAACGGTCAGTTGAGGGTGGTGGCGCTGCATTGCATTGGGTTGAACGGCTGTCCGGCGAAGCCCGGAATTTACTGACATTCTCAGACGGAAACCCAGCGCTCATGAGTTCGGGCAACCTATGGTATCTCGGGTGCTTTCCGGATGAAGCCTTGTGGGACCGCGTCATTGAGTTGGCCGCGCGCGAAGCCGGCATCGCGCTGCATCCCATGCCCGCCGGATTGCGACGGCGCGAAACGGCAGAGCATGTGTTTCTGATCAATTACAACGCACAACCGGTTACGTGGAACGATCATGACATCGGTGGATGCGATGTCGCCATCCTGAAACGCAACCCGCCCGGACAGGACTGACCTGACCGGGCGGGACGCTGTTTATGCAAGGCGTTTGTGCCTATTGATCGTTTTGCAGGCTGTTGGGATCAAAGACCCCGCCAAAGCCGCTGTTATTGGAGCCCGAAGGTTGCTCTTCGGTATCCGCAGCGCCTTCATCCTCTTCACCGCCCAACGTATTCGGCGCAAAGACGTTGCCAAAGCCGCTGTTGTTTGACGGTTTCGGAGCCGACTGCTGCGCATCGCCCTGCTCGGCCTCTTCGGCTTCGCGTTGCTTGCGGCGCTCTTCACGCTGCTTGCGCAGTTCCTGAATGCGCTGTTCGGCTTCCAGTTGCTTCTGCTCTTTCACGTTGGCGATACACTGCGCAGGGTTATAGGCCGTAGCCGTGCCCACCACAGTGATCGTGGCAACCGCGAACACAACCAACAAAACCGCAGCCATGTTGCCCGCAAAAAAGCTTGGCAGCTTGATCTTGCCCGCCAGTTCTTCAACCGTGGCTTTCTTGCGCGCCGCAGCCACCAGTTCCTGACGCTTCAACTTGGCTTCGTTCAACAGTGCAAAGAACACAGTCAACGCCACGATGATGAAGGCCAGCGCCGAGATCGCGGGCGTGATGCCATACCGGACCTTCTGGGCCAGTTCGATCGTCAGCGTTGGGTACTCACCAAAGGTGAAGGTGGTAGTGTTGTAGTTCTCGAACGAGGCGAGAAACGCCAGCACCGCAGCTGAGGCAATCGCCGGACGCATGAACGGCAGCAGGATCTTGCGAAACGCCTGCGCATGAGTTGCGCCAAGATCCAGCGCCGCTTCGGTCAGGGCGATGTCGTAACGCTGCAGACGCGCCACCAGTACCAGCATGCAGTAGCTGGCGATAAAGGTGGACTGACCGATCACCGTCAGGAAAACACCGTTGGACAAGAAGCTGTCGGCACCCAGACCTAACATCCGGTTGATCCGATCCCAGAACACCAGTGTCGAGATACCCAAAACAACACCCGGGATCAGGATCGGTGCGATGATGATCGTGTAGTAGGTCGCGCGCAGCTTGGGCCAAATCTGAGTCAGCATCAGCGCCCCGGCCAGACCCATCGCGACCGACAGAACAACTGTCCCGGCACCGATGATCAACGAGTTCTTGATACCGTTCAGAATGCGCTGATCCTGAAACAGCTCACTGAACCACTGGAAGGTCAGACATTCCCAGGGCGACATTCTTGGGAACCCGGACGAGTTGAATGCGGTGATCGACATGATCACCAGCGGCCCCAGCAGATAGGCGAAGAAGATCGCCAGATAGACCCAGATGCTTATACGGAGGAAGGAAGTGTTCATTTCCCGATATCCCCCATGTTCACCTTGAACAGGCGCATCATCGCCAGCACGAACAGGATACAGGTCACCAGCAGAACGATGGCGTATGCAGCACCCTGCGGCCAGTCGTTGTTGTCATTGAACTGCTGATAGATCAGCTGCGTGAACCACAGAGACGACGGCCCGCCCAGAATCTGTGGAGCGGCCAGCGCACCGGCGCTCAGCATGAAGACCATCGTACAGCCCGAACTGATGCCTGGCTTGGCGTAGGGGATGACCACACGCCAGTGAATCCGCCACCAGGGCGCACCAAGATCACGCGCGGCCTCGATCTGGTTTCCATCCAGACTTTCGATCACGTTGTACATCGGGAAGATCATCAGCAGGATGTAGGCATAGCCCAGACCCGCATAGAGCGCGATATCGTTGCGGATGAAGTCGAATGGAGTATCAAAGATACCCAGCCCCATGAACAACGTGTTCAAAACACCGGTTTCACCAAAGATGATCCGCAGGGCAAACGCGCGCAGGATCTCGTTGATCCAGTAGGGAATGATCAGCATGATCGCAAAGATGCGGATATGGCTGCCCTTGGACTGACCGAGGTAATAGGCGATCGGGTAACAGATGATCAGGTTGAAGATCGTTACACAGACCGCCGCAATCAGCGTCCGGAAGAACACCCGCAGGTCGACAGCGTTATAAGACTGACTGCCCCCTTCGGGTCCGTAGATCAAGTATTTGTAGTTCTCCAGCGTATAGACGTCCTTGGGCCCACCAATCTCTGGCGGCGGCAGGTTCGGACGGAAGGAAAAGTCCAGCATCGACAGCTGGGGCAGGATGATCAGGCCAATGGTCCAGAACAGGACCAGGCCCAAGATCGCCAGCCCCATGCCGGTGCCATTGCGATTGAAAAACTCCTTGAGGAAGCCTGGCATTATGAGGCCTCCCTATTCCGCAGCCAGTTCACCCGCGGGAACGACAACCGCATTGCGGGTCTCATATTCCAGCGTGATGTTCTGCCCGGTGTGATCCTCAAAGGACTGGCCCAGGTTGGGGATCGAAACCTTGATCTCTTTGCCGCCCTCACCTTCGGTGAAGATGTTGAAGACATTGCCTTCAAATTCCTCGTGGTTCACACGCGCGGTGACAAAGTGATCTCCGGCCGCACCGTCAGAGGCAATTGCAAAGGCTTCAGGGCGGATGAACATCATGGCGTCATCACCCTCTTTCATCTTGCCCTGATTGGCGGTGGAAATCCGCGCGACCAGATCGCCGGAACGGTTAGTCGCGATTAGCGCTTCATTTCCCATGACCTGCTTGACCTTGCCACGGAACACATTGTTTTCGCCCACGAAAGAGGCTGCAAACGCGGTGTTTGGATCGTTGTAGATAGTCTTGCCGTCTGCAATCTGGTCAATCACCCCTGCCCGCATGACGGCGATGTTGTCCGACATGGTCAACGCCTCGCCCTGGTCATGGGTGATGTAGATGAAAGTAATACCGACACGCTGCTGAATTTCACGCAGTTCGGTCCGCATGTGCTGGCGTAGTTTGAGGTCCAGCGCCGACAGGGGTTCGTCCAGCAGCAGAACATCGGGTTCGGCGCACAGGGCGCGTGCGATTGCCACACGCTGACGCTGACCACCTGACAATTCGCTGGGCAACTTATCGCCCTGTCCCGGAAGCGCGATCATATCCAGCAACTCATCAGCACGCTTGCGGCGTTCGGCAGCGCTGGCGCCTTTGATTTCCATCGAGAAGGTGATGTTTTCCCAGACCTTCATCAGCGGGAACAACGCAAGGTTCTGAAAGATCAGTGCGGTCGGACGTTTGTTCGGCCCGATCCCTCTCATGTTGTTGCCACCGATCAGAACATTTCCTTCGCTGGGCTCCAGAAAGCCCGAAACAGCGCGCAGGATGGTTGTCTTGCCACAGCCCGAGGGGCCAAGGAACGAAAAGAAATCGCCCCCATTGATGTTTACGTTCGCATCACGCACGGCGACAAAATCACCGAAGCGGATCCACAGGTTTTCCAGATCGACTCCGACCCCTGCACTCATTTTTGGTATCTCCCTGGAGCACGGCACAGGGCCGTGTCACATAACTGTCCGTTACGCCGGGGCGGCGCACGGGTAGCAGCCCCCCGCGTGTTACGCGAGGGGCCCGGTTTCAAGGCGATCAGGCGCTCTTGAATTTATTGACGAACTCGGTCCGAGTTTCAGCATACCAGGGTGCTTCGGCCGGCCATGGGTTCAGGTTGGCCAGCGAGTCGCCCGGATAGGCTTCGGCAAAGTTCTTTTTGTAGGTGTCGCCCGAATACTGGTCGGCACCTAGAACTGGCGAGTTATAGCCGTGGCTGTCGATTGCGACACCGGCCGGTTTGGCCTGATAAGCAAAGTCGATGAAGGCATAGACCTGATCGATATTCGCCGCGCCTGTCGGCATCGAGATACCGTCAACCCAGGCCATCGCACCTTCGACAGGCGCCTGATAGTGCACAGGCTCACCAGCGGATTTCAGGGCCAGCGGCGGGCCGTCCCATGTCTGGCCGACAACCACACCTTCGTTCAGCAGACCGTTCTTCTGGGTATCCGCGTCGTTCCAGATCAGCTTGATCCGGTTCTTACGCTCGATGCACCAGTCGGCAATCTGGCCCCAGACCTTGCGCATGGTGTCTTCGTCACCATAAGCGGCCCAGACAGAACCCGGTTCCATCTCACCGGCGCGCTCCATGTAGAGACCCGCACCCAGCATCATCGAGTGCGCACGGCCCATGGTCTTGCCAGCGTTTTCTTCCGACCACACGTCGCCATAGGACGGCGCATCGCCTTCGGGCAGCCACAGGTCAGTACGATAAGCGATGCCTTCGGTGCCCCAGATATGCGGCAGCCAGTGCGCGCCGCTGTCACCAAAGTTCCATGCGTCGGTGCCGATCTTGGCCATCGCAGGGTTCACCAGATCGATCGGAACCTTGTTCATGTCGAACGGCTGCAACAGTTCCAGCGGCTCCCACTGAAGCGAACGGTTGTTGGTCGGCGAGACGATGTCAAAGCCCTGACCTTTGGTCGCCTTCATCTTGTTGATGATTTCTTCGTTCGATCCGATACCGGTGTAGTTCACCTTGATACCGGTTAGAGTTTCGAACTCTTGAATAAAGCTGGGCGGCAGATAGTCCGACCACATCAGGATGTTGATTTCACCCGACGAAGCCAGCGCACTCTTGCTGTAAAGTGGCGCTGCCAAAGCAGCGGCACCCGCACCCTTCAAGACCGAGCGGCGGGTAACAGATTTGGTTTTCACCATTGGTTTTCTCCCGTAGTTGGATTGTGTTGTTTTTGTTCTTTTTTAACAGCGTAGAGATTTGCGGCGCCCGCGTCAGCCCAAAAGTGACAGTTCGCGGTTTTCTTAAGTCCAGTTCGGGAAATTGCCTCGTGCTGGACCTACATCCGACGCGCTCTGCTTCGCCTAGCTACCTCGCCAAATACAAACGCCGTAAGGGGGAACGACCTCTCCACCAACGAGAAAGGACCGTGTTTGGTCTGTTTGCAAGCGGATATCTTCATCGCCGAAATTAAATGCAAATTTCAGATCACCGCGCTGCGTAATCCGCAAATCCGGATCGCAGACAGTGAATTCGATTCCAGCCCACGCCAAAACATCCTCTAGAATCATCCGCAAAAGCTGGCCTTGCGGCACCATTGCCAGATAAGTGGCCCGCTCGGACCTGATCACAGCAGGGCTACCATCGCGATATTTGCTGACAAAGTTGGCCATAACTTCCTGTTCTGTCTCAACAATTTCACGCCACCCAATGAAATCAAAGGTGGCAGCGTCGCCAAATCGAACGGCCTCCTCCGCCAACTCCGGTAATGATTCGACGCGATTGATTCGAACCCCGGTCAGATCGGCCAGAACACCCGGAGCGAGGTTGTCCGGGGTATGCATATCCTCGGTCTTGCTGGCTGACCGGGCTCCAATCAAAAGCTTCGCCTGGCAATCCTGCAGTTTGGCCGCAAAATCCGATGTCACGATCATATTCTGCGGCAGGATCACCAGTGCATAATCCGATAGATCATCTTCGGGCCCCAAAAAATCCAGATCAACGCCGAGTTCGCGCAATGCCGCATACCATTCGCGGATGATCTGCGCGTTCGGAAACGCATCATCATGTGGCAGAATATCAGCGGCCCAGATTGACGTGTAGTCCAGCACCATAGCCACCTTCGCACACGTCCAAACGGCGGGTGGTATAACCTCCCGTTCCGCTACGATCTGCGCTAGTTCCTCTGCTGCCTGATCCGGACTCCCATCAGATCGCAGAAGTGCCGTGTGGAACTGTTCCTGAGCGAACTTCGCCTGCCGCCAGCGAAAGAACATCACAGCCTGCGCACCGTGCGCATAGGCTGCCCATGTCCACAGCCGTACCATCCCGTCGGCGGGCGAGGGGTTCTTTTCGGCCCAATCAACCGGCCCAGGCTGCTGTTCCAGAACCCACATTCGACCACGCCCTTGCGATCGGTAGAGATCGCAATGAAAGCCCTGATAGTCCGGCGCGCCGGTTCTCAGATACCGGTGCTTTTCCTGATCAGACAGGGTTGAGCCCAGCAGATTTCCCAGCGGATAGCTGTCAAATCCCACAACATCCAGATCGGTGGCAACGGCGTGGTGATCGAATTCGAAACTGCCGGCCATAAAGTTGTGCGTAATGTCCCGTCCGGGCGCATATTCGCGCAGAATGTCCACCTGCGCCTTGTTGAACAGTCGAACCCGATCGGATGAATACCGTGCGAAATCCAGCGCATGTGTCGGGTTCGGGTTCGCGACCAGACCATTTGGCAGTTCGATCTGATCAAAGTCAGAATACTGCGATCCCCAAAAGACCGTACCCCATGTCTGGTTGAGCGTCTCAATCGTCCCATAACGCTGTCGCAGCCAGAGACGGAATCCATACTTTGCGGCATCGGAGTAGCTGAGCACCGTGTCGTGATCATTATACTCATTGTCGATCTGCCACGCATGAACGTGCGGATTTTGCCCGTATCTTCGGGCGTATGCGCTGGCTATGCGACAGGCTTCTTCCAGATAGATCTCGCTGGAAAAACAATAGTGTCGACGTGAACCAAAACCACGAACCCGACCATCTGGTCCAACTGGCAGGATCTCGGGATGTTCATCAATCAGCCATTTTGGGGGTGCCGCCGTGGGCGTGGACATCATTACCCGCAAACCGGCCGCGCCCAGAATATCGATCACTTCGTCCAGCCAGTCCCAGTCGAAACGACCCCGCTCGGGTTCGATCAGCCCCCAGGTGAATTCAGCGATCCGAACCCAGTCCAGACCCATCGCGATCATCTGCGCCGCATCATCACGCCACTGGGACCGATCCCATTGTTCGGGGTAGTAACAAACCCCCAGTTCAAGTTTGCTCATCTTTCGTCCTTTGCGGTGCGCCGCTCGATCCATTTCAGGAAGCTGGCGCAGCCAAGCGTGATGACGACATAGAGTATTGCCGCCGTATTGAAGGGTGCGAAGGGCAGAAAGCTGGCGGCCTGAAACTCGCGCATGCGCTGGGTCATGTCGCGGACCGACAGGATCGACAGCAGCGATGTATCTTTGATCATTGCTATGAATTCGTTCCCCAAGGGCGGCGTCACGATGCGCAATGCCTGAGGCAGGATGATCAATCGTGCAGTCTGCCAGCGCGACAAACCAAGCGAGCTGCCGGCCTCAAGCTGCCCTCTGGGAATTGCCTCAATGCCGGACCGAAAAATCTCGGCCATGTAAGCAGAATAACCGACCGAGATCGCAATGATCCCGCGGGTCATATTGGTCATGTCGATCCCGCCACCAGTCGCATCCTTGACCGCACCTGCCAGCGGCAACCCGATATAGAGGATGATCACCAGCATCGGTATGCCCCGGATCGTGTCGACAAAGAACTCGGCCCCGACAGCCAGCGGGTGCAACTTGTGCTGTGACCCTCCAATGGTAAGCGTCAGCAGCAGAAAGCCAAAAACGGCGAAAGTCAGCGCCGGATTGCGATACTTGTCCGGCAGAAAACTCGTCTGCCAGAGAACGGGATAGCCTTGCGTATGCGCCTCGACCGGGACAAAGGCGCCTGAGACACTGTCGACCGTTTCGATCTGTTCCAACGCACTGGCCGAATCCGTCGCGCTGCGGATACGATACTGCCGTTCTTCGCCACCTTCGAATTCACCAAACCTGATGATATCTGCCTGCGCCTGCGGTGTACCACGTACGATCGCGATACGCGCTTCGGTGCTGCCGACCAGTACATAATTGACCTGCGGCTGCATGAAGAAAAAAGCCGAGATTGCCAGCAGCGCCAGACTGATCGAACCATAGGTTACGGTTGTTCGTGCCTTTGGTTTGAACGACTGGAGCCCCACCCAGATCAATCCAAGGATTGCTGCAAAGATATACGCGAAAATTGCGGCACGAAACGTAATGGCGACGCCGGTGGCAAACTGCCAATGCGCCATGAACAACATATAGAACAGTGCTGCGCCGGTCAGAATTTCAAACCCCAACGTAACGCGACCCCTTAGCGGATTGGGTAGTCGGCCGGACGCGAGGCACAAGGCAATGACGATCGCGTAGACAGCCAAAAGCACCTGCAATCCGGTCTGCACTTGTCCGACCACTTCCGGGAACAGAACCCAGGTCTGATTTGTCCGATCAATAAGGGTCGAGGTGTTTTCGCTGAGTGCATGAAAGAACACGGATTCGGCAAAGGGCATCAACACCTGAGGCGCAACAAGTGCCAGAACGGCCAGTCCCAGCGCTGCTGGTAGCGCGGCCAAAGCCGCAATTCGCAGCCAGTTTGGTGCGGTCGCGAAACGAGCATTTCGGGCACACAGATAGCCCAGCACCGCCACAGTCAGCATCAACAGAAACCCGATAAAGATTGGCCCTGCGTTGTTGCCTATCCCCAGAATCGCGATCAGCGATCTCAGGTACTTTGACGACGTGGCAAACAGGTAGATGATGAACGGGGCTGCAGCGAGCAATACAAGGTTGCTCGGGCGAATCCGGCTTAGGCGCGACATGAATTCTCTCCGCTGGGACAGAGCTCCGGCGACTGCGGCCGCCGGAGCCTATGGAAGCTTTATCCGATCAGTTCGTGCTCCAGTACTTACCGATCAGAGCATCCAGCGTTCCGTCTTCTTTGATTGCCGCCAGTCCTTCGTTGATTGCGTCAACGGTTGCATCACCCTCCTGAAAGACGATGCCCAGCGGGTCGGACTGCAGACCCGTGATACCGACGGTCAATTCACCCGCAAATTCCTGCTCATACGCGGCGGCAGAGGTTCCATCGATGATGACGCCCTGCACGTCCGCGTTCTGCAACGCCAGAATAGCAGCCGAGAAGTTGTCATAGAGACTGACATTTTCACGCCCTACCAGTTCTTCGGCCAGTTGCGCGTTCGTGGTGCCAGTTTGAGCCGCCAGTTTCTGACCGCCAGCCTTGAAGTCATCCAGTGTCATATCGGCATTGTCGACCTGCAGCAGGATCGCCTGGCTGACCACGATGTAAGGCTCGGAAAAATCCATGGTTTCTTCGCGTTCCGGTGTGATCGAAACGCCAGAGATCACCAGATCGAACTCGCCCTGCTGAAGCGCGGCAAAGATGCCGTCCCAGGCGGTGTTGACGAAGTTCGGGACGCAATTGACCTTTTCGCAGATCGCATTCATCACATCCACGTCAAAGCCCACGATCTGTCCCGTTGTTTCATCAACGGTTTCCATCGGCGGGTAAGTGGCGTCCGTTCCGATCTTGAGCACACGCCCCTCCAGATCGGCGGCAAAGGCCGCAGGCGCTGTCATCGCGGCTAGCGTTGCGGCAGCAAGCAGTTTCTTGAACATGTCCGGTTTCTCCTTTGTTGGTCTGTGGTTTACGCCGCTTCCGGCGCCGGGGTGTCAGGTTGCCGCTCGATTAAGGTGGCCCTGATCTTTTTTTGGATCGCGGACGGATCAACACCGTCCAGGGATTTAAGCATGAATTCACCCAGCAGGTGGCTGGTCTCAACAATCGGTACGTAATAGGTGCTGGGCGGTGGCACGAAATAGCGGCTGAGCTGAAGATCGTCGGTTGAGATTACAACAATATCGCGCCCGACCCGAATGCCGGTATCAGAGGCAGCCGACAACACACCAAGGGTCATCGCCTCATTCGCGCAGATGATGGCGGTTGGACGATCCGGCATCTTCATCAGGGATATGAAGCCCTGCTGGCCGGTTTTTGCTGTTGTTGGGCCGCTGAAAACAAGCGCAGGATCCTGGGGCTCTCCCGCAGCGGACAAGGCGTCTGAATATCCCTGCTCCCGCTGCGCAGCATAGATCAACTCTTGCGGCGGATTGATAAGGGCAATGCGGTGGTGACCGAGTTTCAGCAAACGCTCCGTCGCATCAAACGCCGCTGCCTGACTGTCAAAATCCACATAAGGGTGGGGTTGGGAACTGTCGCTCATACCATAGGTGACAAAGGGGAAATCCTGTTCCTGTAAGTAAGCGATACGAGGATCATTCCGGCGAGTGCCGGAAAAGATCACCCCATCGGCCAGCCCCTCGCGAACGATGGATTGCAGTGTCTTCATCGACCCATCGATATCAGCCACGCTGAACACGCTGAGCTCATACATCGATCCACGCAACGCATTCGAAATCCCTGCAAGGATGCGAGTGAATTCCACCCCCTCCCATTCCTCGGGTACATCCGCCGAGACGCCTACCAAAACGGCGATGCGATAGGATTTCTTGGTGCGCAGCTTCAGGCCATCCAGATTGACACGATAGCCAAGTTCCTTGGCGACCCGTTGAATCTGTTCACGCGTTTCGCGTTTGACGGAATCCGTGCCGCGAAGTGCGTTTGACACTGTACCGACAGAGTATCCGGTGCGTTTGGCAATCGACTTGATCGTTGCACGGGCCATTACACGCCCTCACAAAGCTGATCAGTCAGAAACCGGCGGCCGGTTTCCATCGTACGCCAATGATCAAGCGTCTCATCATGCTCTACAAACAGGTCAGTGCAGCCAGTGTTGCCAAGCGCAGCCAGCACGGCAGGCCAGTCCACGACACCTTGCCCAAGATCGCGCCAGCATTCGTCCCCCTGCCCTGCCAGCGGATCAACGTCC
This sequence comes from Roseibium sp. RKSG952, assembly GCF_009711355.1. Taxonomy (NCBI): domain Bacteria; kingdom Pseudomonadati; phylum Pseudomonadota; class Alphaproteobacteria; order Hyphomicrobiales; family Stappiaceae; genus Roseibium; species Roseibium sp. RKSG952. The sequence goes on from NZ_SMMF01000959.1 coordinate 150,779, forward strand.
TTGGCATGTACGGAAATGATGCGATCACCGTAACGCATAGTCGCCGCAGCAGGGTCCAGCCCCGCCGCAACCAACCAGCCGATATCTGGCTGCCACCAGATGTTCCCTTGCTCAAGAATCAGACCCAGAGGTGTAACACCCTGATAGTCTTCAAGATCGAAATCATGATTGTGATACGCCAGCCTGACACCATGGACCGCCAGTTGATCCGCCCAAATGTTCAACTGGCCCGACACTGCCCTCCATCCCCTAACAGTGTCGGGCCTTGCCTCGGGCGTCAGCCAAGGCATGACAGCCACATGGCATTCCAGTTCTCTGAGCAGAAAGAGAATGTCCTGAAACCGGCTTTCAAACTCCCACCACTCGAAATGAGCGGATCTTACATTCAGCCCGGATTGTCGAACCTGATCGACCATTTGCGACGGACTGAGATCATGAAAGCCAATCGTTTCAATATCGGCAAACCCAGTGCCTGCAACCAACTCAAGCTGGGCTTTCAGATCGCCGATCTGTCGGACGGTATAAAGCTGTGCCGATATCCGCATACTGTCGCTTATGAATATATTGAAACGTTTCAATTAGCGTGAAACATCACAACCCGACTTGTCAAGCATGTCGTTCCTACGGGCGTGTTTGTCTGAATATCCGAAATCAGAGTACTTTCAGATCGAGAGTTCATAGAACTGGAGTTTCGATGATTGAACTGTTAGATGGTAGCGCAATCATTACAGCCCCAACAGGTTCCGAACATGAATCTCACCCGTACCGACTTTCCCAAAGATTTCCTCTTTGGTGCGGTCGCCTCTGCCAATTCGGTTGAACATCATGTCCCGAGCATCTCTGACGGAACTGGCGATCGCTTGGGCCAACAATACCAGGAATTTGACCTGGTTCAGTCTACAGGGTTTGATGGCTATCGGTTCCCAATCGATTGGGCTCGGGTGCTGCCCAAGGGTAAGGGCGGGATCAATCAGGCAGGGCTAGATTTCTACGACCGTCTGGCAGATGCGCTGTTGGAGCGCGAAGTACGTCCATGTGCCACGCTCTTTCATCACGACCTCCCACTCGCCATCACTGATCTTGGCGGTTGGCGCAATCCAGATGTTGCCAACTGGTTTGCTGATTTTACCGAAGTGATCATGGGTCGGATCGGGGATCGTATGTACAGCGTCGCCCCAATCGGCGAGCCTGAGCACATCAGTTTGCACAGCCAGATCGAAAGCCGCGAACCGTCCGGACATTCTGACATACGCGCCACTGCACGTACCATGCACCACGTGTTGCTGGCGCATGGGCGCGCGGTTCAGGCGATGCGCGGTTTGGGCATGTCCAATCTGGGTGCCATGTTCGATCTGGATTGGATCAATGCGTCGGTTGACCCTTCAGAAACAGCGCCAACTGCTCTTTTCAGCAACGAATTCTACAAACGTTTCATTCTGGGTGGTGTGTTCCTCAGGGCCTATCCCGAAACTGTGTTGGAGGAGTTGGAGCCACATTTGCCTTCAGGTTGGCAAAACGACCTGGAAACGATTGGTACTCCGATTGATTGGTATGGGCTGACCTTTGGCGCTCAGAATCAGACTACTTCATCGGATACGGCCACACATAACGGCAAAGACACTTCCGGTGCACTGTCACAGGTCCTGACCCGAATCCGCAAGGATTACACAGGTGATCTGCCGATCTATCTTACTGACACCAACGCAACGAGTTCCACAGGTCAGCGCTCCCATAGCCTGTCTCAACATCTGAGCGCTATGCTGGGAGCTGTGAAGCAAAACCACCCGATCAAAGGTTGCTTTCTTGGGTCGATGGCAGATCCTGAAACCCTGAAAGCCGTACTCACAAAAGTACAGCCCGTTTCCCTGCCGTTGTCTCAGCCGGCGGGCGCCATGCATGAACACTGGAACCTGGTCGCCGACATCGGCGGAACCAATACAAGGCTCGGTGTCGTCTCCAACGGCCAGCTGACCGACCTGCGGAAATACCCGACCGGAAAGCTGCCCGATTTGCTTGCAGCGCTACATGATTTGCGTGATGAGATTGGCACCGATCCACGCGCTGTCGTCGCTGCCGGGGCCGGACCGGTGAAGAACGGAACCATCCGCTTGACCAACGCCCATCTGGATTTGTCAGAGGATGAACTGGCCAAGGCAACGGGCGCTCAACATACTTACGTAATCAACGACTTCACCGCCGCTGCATGGTCGGTAGCTGAAATTACCGCCGCGGATGTCGAGGTTTTGCAGGGTGAAGCCACCCCACCCAAGGGCACGCGACTGGTCGTCGGCCCGGGCACCGGGCTTGGGGTCGGGGCACTGCTCTATTCCGAAGGGCACTATCACACCGTTTCCGGCGAAGGTGGTCATATGGGGCTTTCCCCCCGGCATCGTGATGAAGTCGAGATCTTTGAAGCCGCCCGGCAGATCGCCCCGGAGTGTTTCTTTGACGATAGCCTGACGCTCGAGGCTGAAATGTTCCTGAGCGGAACCGGACTGCCAATCCTGTATCAGGCTGTCGCAATGGCTGGTGGTGAGGCCAAAGAGAGCTTGCGAAATGCCAAGGATATTCTGCACGATGCCCGAGAGGGATCGGATGAATATGCGGTCCGGGCGGCACATATGTTTACCACCCACCTTGGCGCGATCATGGGGGATCTTGCGGTCGCACTTGTGCCCGCCGGGGGTGTGTTTCTTGTGGGCGGCGTTGCTGAGAAAAACCGTTGGCTGTTTCAGGATGACTTTCTGGCAGCCTTCAACGCAGGCGGACGGTTCGATGATCTGAGGCGTTCGATGAACCTTTACGTTTCAGAGCAAGACGAATTTGGCATTGTTGGCGCTAACAATTTCTGTAAAAATGCGCTCGCACACTAAACTCGTCACCTGAAACCCAATAGAATCAAAGGAGCCCGGCATGATCTTATGCTGCGGTGAAGCCCTGATCGACATGATCGCCGCACCTACGGTTTCAGGCGAACAAGGCTTTGTGCCTCATTCGGGCGGTGCCATATTCAACACTGCCATCGCTTTGGGGCGCTTGGGTGTTCCGGCCGGAATGCTGACCGGTCTTTCCACGGACATGTTCGGCACTCAACTAGCCGAAGCTTTGCAGACAAGCCACGTGGATACGAGCCATGTAATTCGCTCAGATCGGCCAACGACATTGGCGTTTGTGCAGCTACGGGATGGTCAGGCACGCTATAATTTTGTTGATGAAAACACCGCCGGGCGGATGCTGCGACCTGATGATATGCCCGATCAATTGCCAGCGGTCTCCGCGCTCTATTTTGGGGGGATTAGTCTGGCCTGTGAACCCTGCGCTGATGCTTATGCGTCTTTGCTGCAGCGTCATGGGTCAGAGCGTGCTGTCATGCTGGACCCGAATATCCGACCGGGTTTCATCAAGGATCAAACCCGCTATCGCACCCGGCTGAACGCCATGATCGCACAAGCTGACATCGTGAAGGTATCGGATGAGGATCTGGACTGGATCATCCCCGGCCCTGAAAGCCTTAACGAGAAAGTTCCATTATTGCTGCAGGCCGGACCAGCGGTCGTTATCGTCACCCGTGGCAGCGAAGGCGCATCAGGCTATCTGGCCGATGGATCGGAAACATCGGTTTCTGTAAAGGCGGTTCAGGTAGTGGACACGGTTGGTGCCGGCGACACATTCAACGCTGGCGTTCTGGCCGAGTTGGAACGCTCGGGCCATCTGACCAAAGCAGGTTTGCGGGCTATGAAGCCGGCAGACCTGAATGCCGCGCTCACCCTTGGGGCCGAAGTGGCCGCAATCACCGTATCTCGCGCCGGGGCAAACCCGCCATGGGCGCACGAGCTCTGATAAAGACGAGACCAGAAATGAAACGATCCGAGATCAATCGCATCAAGGCCGAAGCACAGGCTTTCATCCACTCCTTTGGCGCAGTCCTGCCGCCATTTGCAGACTGGTCGCCGGATCAGATGCGCAGCGAACAGGCCGCCGGAATTCGCGAACGCAGCCTTGGCTGGGACATCACGGATTACGGGCAGGGAAAGTTCGACGAACTGGGTCTGTTTCTGTTCACCCTGCGCAACGGCAATGAGAAAGACCTCAGCGAAGGCCGCGGTATGCTTTATGCCGAAAAACTGCTGATTTCGCGCGAAAACCAGCTGTCGCCCATGCACCGTCACATCGTCAAAGCCGAAGATATCATCAACCGTGGTGGCGGCGATCTCGTGATGGAGATCTACGCATCTGACGCGAAAGGTGGGATTGATCGCGACAATCCCGTAGTTGTGCCAAGTGATGCCTGCCCGGTGACCATCCAGCCCGGAGAGCATCTGCGCCTGAAACCCGGTCAAAGCGTGACATTGATGCCCGGTATCTGGCACGCCTTTTGGGCGGAACAGGGTGATTGTCTGATCGGCGAAGTTTCAACCGTCAACGATGACCGCACCGACAACGTGTTCGAAGCTCCGATCCCTCGTTTCGCCAACATCGAAGAAGATGCCGAACCCGATTTTCTGCTGGTGGCGGATTACTAGGGTCAGCTTCCCAATCCGGCGCTGTTCAGGCTATCCATCAGCTTGCGTTTGAATGGTTCATCCAGCTGCCAAATCGAAAAGATGTCAGGTGCTTTGGCCGCGATGTCCGGCTGCAGTTCCAGTAATCTGTCCAACGCAGCCTTAGCTTGCTGCTGGTCCCCGGCCTCGACACTCAGGGCCGCGCGCCAGAGATGTGTCCAGAAAAATCCAGGCATATCGATCCGGTCGAGTACGTTCAGGGCTTCTTCGTACTCACCTTGATCGAACAGATAGAACACGCGTGGAAAATGATACCAGTGTGGGTGTACGGGGTTCAGCGCAATGGCCCGATCAACGATGGCCAGCCCCTCGACCCAATCATCTCCAAACGCCAGACGCATCCCGTAGTGGGCCAGAACAGCCGCGTCGTTGGGATTGAGCGCAACCGCTGCCTGACCGGCCTGTTTGAATCCTTCGATATCGCCCGTGACAAATCGCATGTTCGCCAACATCAGATGACCCGCTGCCAGATTGGGATCCGCCTGAATCGCTTTACGCGCAGCCATATCCGCTGACGCAAGAATTTCAGCTCGATCCCCCCCGAGGTTGAACCGGATCTGCTGCAGATAAAGGTTCGACAACACAGCCCAGGCTTCGGCATAACCGGGGTCTTGTTTCACCGCATTCTGAATGCAGGCCAGTACGTCGCCATGCCGCTCAAGATTGATGGTGATCTGATAGCTGTAGTAATCCAGCACGCAATCATAGGCATCGCGATTTCCCGGCGGCGTACGTGCAGCGGTTTGCATCGCGTCCTGCGTCAACAACCCATACTTTCCGGCCAGCTGACCGGTCACATCCCGAACAATCTGATCCTGAGCCGCATAGATCTCGCCCGGGGACGGCCCGACCGTGTAGGAGCGCACCCAGGAATAGCGCCCCTCATTCAAATCGATCAGACGTGCTGACAGGGTGACTTGATCTCCGGTTTCCAACACTGACCCTTCCAGTGCGAAATCCGCCCCGAACTCGTCCCGCAATTGTTGCGGGTCCATCTCCTGCTGGCGATACCGGCTGACAGTACCCAGCGGCAATATCCAGAGATCGCGAAACCGCACCAGTTCGGTGGTCAGCTGCTGCGTAATTCCATCTGCAAGCGTTTCCTGAGCATCATCTGGTGATGTGAAGGGCAGAACAGCGATGACAGGTCCGTTGGGCAATTCCGGATCGCGCCCGATGGCCATTGTGATCTGAACCACCGCAAACCATATCAAACCGAGCAGAAGCCCGAAACCTGCGACGAGATATGGCCAGCGAAAACGCTGTTTGGGTTCGACGCTCGTGTTCGGGTCATCCTGCGAATGCGGTTCGACGATTTCCACGCGCTCAAATCGGGGGGCATATCCACCTTTTGGGATCGACAGCCGGATCGGGTCATTCCGTCCCGGGCCCGCATAATAGCCGTCAATATCCTGACGCAACCGGCGCGCCTCGAGCCGGACAACCGGATCGACTTGCTGATCGAAACTTGCGTCGCGATCAAAGACCGACATGGCGATCGAAACGCCTTTGATCTGATCCGCGCGCCCCGCCAAATACTCATCGACAACATAGGTCAGGAATGCCCGGCGTTGCGGCGTCGCGGCAAAATCCGGGTGCTTCAGTAAGCGCGAAAGCTGTTCGCGGATGTCCTGTTCCGAAATTGTCACTCGTCAGAGCCCCAATACTAAAAGCTTTTAAAACCGGTGAGTTACCGTGTGCGATCAATGGCTCTTACTCTGTTTACCTCGCAGGTAGCAACATGTTCGCACTTCACGGAACGATGCGGATGGCTAGGACGGGCGGACTGTTTGCCAATTTGGCGAGCTTCAAGGGGTCAAGGAGAGCGCCTGAATGTCGGCCATCATCGCTACCGATGCATTTACGTACGCCGCACATAAGCACAGCGACGCCCCTTCTTTTTCTGCCCCGTACGAATTCTGACACCACCATCCACAGGAGCCGTCCTAAATATGGCACGCCGAAACTTTTTGGTACTGACAACCGCGCTGCTGGGCCTCACTGCCAGCGTCGCGATCGCGCAGGAGCATTTTGACCCCAAGGGCAAAGCACCCTCACGCTTCACCGTTGAATTTCAAGAGTTGATGCGTGACTCTCTGCCGTTCGAAGATCAGCGCGACTTTGAAGAAAGCAGCAAGGGCCTGATCGCCGTCCCCGACTACCGTCAGATCAAAACCGAAGACGGCATCGTTGCCTGGGATATCGGCAGCTACGACTTCCTGCTTGAGGAAGGTCAGGAATTCGACTCGATCCACCCGTCGCTGCAGCGTCAGGCAATCCTGAACATGAACTATGGTCTGTTCGAGATTCTGGATGACAAAATCTATCAGGTCCGCGGTTTCGACCTGTCCAACATTTCGTTCATCCGGGGCGACACTGGCTGGATCATCTTTGATCCGCTGGCTTCGAAAGAGACAGCTGCAGCAGCGCTGAAACTGCTGAACGACACGGTCGGCGAACTTCCCGTTAAGGCCGTAGTCTATTCACACTCGCATGCTGACCACTATGGCGGCGTCCGTGGTGTCATCAATGACGAAGACGTTGCAAATGGTGTAGAGGTCATCGCGCCAGCTGGCTTCATGGAACATGCGGTGTCCGAAAACGTCTATGCAGGCAACGTGATGAACCGCCGCCTGTTCTTCCAATATGGCGTGCTGCTGCCGCGTAACCCCTATGGTCACGTGGATCAGTCGATCGGTAAGAACATCTCGGCCGGGACCACCGGCCTGATCGAGCCAACCCGCTATGTCTCGGACGATTATGAAGAGATCACCATTGATGGTGTCCGCATGATCTTCCAGAATACCCCCGGCACCGAAGCCCCTGCCGAGATGAACACTTATTTCCCCGACCTCAAGGCCTTCTGGGCGGCGGAAAACATCACCGGCACAATCCACAATATCTACACCCTGCGCGGTGCACTGGTCCGCGATGCGCTGAGCTGGTCTAAGCACATCAACGATGCGTTGTACGAGTTCGGCCAGGAGGCAGAGGTGATGTTTGCTTCTCACTCCTGGCCACGGTTCGGCAATGACCGCATTCAGGAAGTGATGCGGGCGCAGCGCGATACCTATGCCAACCTCAACAACGGCGTTCTGAACCTCGCCAACAAAGGCGTCACCATCAATGAGGTGCACAATGTCTATGAGGTGCCGGAAAGTCTGCAGCAGCAATGGGCGGCGCGCAGCTATCACGGTTCGGTCGAGCATAACAGCCGTGCGGTTATCAACCGATATCTGGGGTATTGGGATGCTAACCCGACCACGCTGACACCGCTTTCGCCTGAAGACAGCGCACCATTGTTTGTCGAGATGATGGGCGGTGCCGAACCGATCATGGCGAAAGGGCAAGAACTGGTCGATGCCGGCAAGTATTTGGAGGCGACCGAGATCCTCAACAAACTGGTTTATGCCGAACCGCAGAACCAGGCTGCCAAGGACCTGCTGGCCGACGCATTCGAGCAGATCGGGTACCAGAAGGAAAGCCCGTCGGTCCGCAACTCATTCCTGGGCGCGGCCTATGAACTGCGCAACGGTATCCCGCAGGGCGCCACCATCGAAACCACCGGTCCGGATACGATCAAAGCGATGCAAACCACCATGTGGCTGGATTTTCTCGGCATCCGCGTCAACAGCGAAAAAGCGGCAGACATGGAATTCACCATCAACCTGTCGATTCCGGATCGTGATGAACACATCGTGGTAGAAATGAGCAACGCCACCCTGACCCATATCGTTGATCAGACTGCGGAAAACGCCGACCTGTCGATCAGCCTGAACCGCGCTGATCTGGAAAAGGTCATGACCGGCGAACGTAAGCTGACCGACATGCTGGCAGATGGAACCGCCAAATCTGAAGGCGATACCGAGATCGTGGCACAACTGGCCTCGACACTCGATCAGTTCGATCTTGGCTTCGAGCTGATGCCGGGCACCGGCGCGAAGGATCTTACCCCTGAGGCAAACGACTTTGCCCAGCCTGCGCTCGCGAATTCCAACGGCGGCTGATAACCCCATCAGTTAGCTGACCCAGGTTCGCAGGGTTGGCTTTCGCCTTGGAAGGCGGGTTTTCCCGCCGGAAGACGGGCCGTCGCAACCGGTCCGTCTTTTCCTTATTGCTTTTTCCGACTATTTTTGTCAGTTAAGCACCGACCTAGTCAGATTCTCTGGATTCACGCCCGGTCACCGCCCTGCCCGACGCTGACCAAGAGACAACCATATAATGACAAAATCGCTTGCTGACCTGCTGGCCATGGATGCTGTTGCCAGCCGACATGGATGTGCATTGAAACCGAAACTCCTCGAGGCCATCGAAGCCGACCTCCGGTTCCCTGCACATGCCACCGCACCCCGCCCACAAACAGAACTGACCGCAGATGAGCTGCCAGAAAACGTGCTCAGCCTATCGGCGCATTCCCCAAATTCTGAAAGGAAGCGCGCATGAGCTTTTCAGTCTATGGATCAAATGGCGACAGACCAGCTGCGGGCAGACCCGAATTCGATGATTTTGAGCTGGGACTGTTGCCCGTCATGCGGCACTTCATCCTCAGTTTTGCCGATCCCGATACGCAATCGTGGCAACACGCCTATTCCACGGCCATCGAACGCTGGGGCGTTGATCAGGGCCTGAACATCGCGCATCTGGTCTATAAGATCGTCAAGGTCACATTGCATTGCCGCCCGGCGGGGCTGGCATTCAATGACCCGCTTTGCCTTGAACAGCGTGGGTCGCTGACATGCGATGAGCTTGCGCTGATGAAGATGCTGCACCACATGCGGCGCGACAACACGCCCGAAGCGCGCGATGCCGTCAACCTTGTTACAGGCGGCTATCCAGATGCCCATCTGATTCAGGCTGGTCTGACGCTTGCCAATCGCTTTCCGACCGGTACCGACCGACGCGGCGACACATCCCGTCGGCCAATGCTTCGGGTCGTGAAGTAAAAACCTATCCCTGCGTTGACCAAGCCTTCAGCTGGCGCTTGACAACGCTATCGACACCAGACTAGCTGAAACGAGATGGTTCCCGACGGTTTGCCCGAGGGATGAAAATGGGAATACGGTGCGGTGCGTTCTGCGTACCAATGCCGTGACTGCCCCCGCAACTGTAGGCGGAGAGCGAAGCCAAAAGACCACTGGCCCAAAGGCCGGGAAGGTTGGCCAAGCATCGACCCGCAAGTCAGGAGACCTGCCATCAGATGTTCAACCAACCCGGGGCGGGGCGTCCTGGAAGGAGGCTTTGATGGCACGTAATCTGCGTGTGTACATAAACGGCACCTTCTGTCCGCACTTGGCAACAAGTGGAGCGGACCATGCCGGAAGCAACTGAACCCTTCGCTTTGTATTTTCAGAACCGGCAGTGGCACAGCATCGCAAATCCGAGCTGCAATGAATTAACTGTTACGTTATTACATTGCATATCATCCGGATTGTCAGTAAGTGGAGCGCGCAATGCCAGAAAACTCTGATCATTTCCTGTTGATTTGCGAGACTTGTCAGGGCTCGGACATTGCCGATGCGCTTCGAACGGCGATTGCGGACAAGCTTCCGTCCTGCTTCGCAATCCGAGGGGTTTCCTGCATGGCTGGCTGTTCACATCCTACGACTGTTGGCTTTCAGGCTGCGGACAAAGCGCAATACCTGTTCGGTCGCATTAGTTCAGCGCAGGACATTGAAGCGCTGGCCGCGTTTGCCTGGCAATATCAGGACAGTGCTGACGGCTGGACCAATGCTACGGACAGACCCCCTGCCCTTTACACCAAAACCTTGTCGCGCATGCCGCGCATCTTGTCTGGAGGTCAGGCATGACATTTCTGGTTGCCGAAAATCTCGAGTACTATGCATTGAACGGTGATGTTCTGCTGCAGGGTGTGTCCTTTGATCTGGACGAGGGATCAGTACTGGCCATCGCAGGCCCGAACGGCGCGGGCAAAACCACCCTGCTGAACTTGCTATGTGGTGTCGAAACCATCGCGCTTGGGGATGTACTGATACGCGGTCAAAGCCTGCGATCGCTATCCCCTCAGGACCGTGCCCGGACCATCGCTGTAGTAAGCCAGCAGGAACTGCCCGATGGACGGTTACGACTAAGAGACTACGTTGCCTTGGGGCAGATTCCCATCAAAGGCGACCGATCTGTAGATGAACATAAACAGGCATTGGACAGGATATTTGACCTGACCGAGCTGCATCATCTGGCAGGCAAGCAGATGTCGACCCTATCGGGAGGCGAGCGTCAGCGCGCGCATATTGCGCGCGCTCTAGCCCAAAACCCATCCCTGCTGTTTCTGGACGAACCCACCAACCATCTGGATCCCGACGCCAAGGGGCGCATGCTGTCGCTGGTCGCCGATCTGGGCATCACCGTGGTCATGATCGTCCATGACCTGGTCATGATACCGGAATTCGCCACCCATGTTGCGTTGATGAAATCTACCCGCCTGACGGGTTTTGGACCAGTCAGCAACATTCTGACGCCACAGCGCGTGCGCGAAACCTTTGGCGTCGAATACCTGTGTTTTCAACACGAAGACCGGGTGATCCCCGCGCTCGACATCCGAAAAACCAAGCTTACAAACTGACAGGAGCTTTCCATGAACCTGAAACTCTGGCCCGTGGCGTTGATCACCGGCCTCGCCACCAGTGCGGCCGCACATGAGGTCACCGTAGACAATTGCGGCGAACCGCTTGTTTTTGACTCAACGCCCGAACGGTTGGTCGTGCACGACATGAACATGACTGACATGGCCTTTGCGCTTGGCCTGCAGGACAAGATCGTTGGTCTGACCGGCATCACCGGTTGGTACAAGACCAGCCCGGAATTCGATACGCTGCGCGGTGACATCCCCGAACTGGCGCCGAAATACCCCACCGTCGAAAATCTAGTAGCGGTAGAACCCGATCTGTTCTTTGCCGGGTGGTACTATGGCATGAAGCCCGGCGGCGAAGTCACTCCGGACACGCTGGCCCCCTTTGGTATCAAGACCATGGTCCTGACCGAAAGCTGCGTGCATCTGAACAAGGACCGCCCCGAAGCCAGCATGGACCTGTTGTTCGATGACGTTCTGCGTCTGGGCAAAGTTATGCATGTAGAGGACAAGGCCGAAGCTTTGGTCGATGGCTGGAAAGGCCAGTTGTCCGCCATTGAAGCCAAAACCGCAGATCTGGCGAAACCCCGCGTCTTCCTGCTGGATGGTCCGGCTGATGCGCCTTTTACCGCGGGCAAGTTCGCAATCCCTGACGCGATGATCACTGCCGCTGGTGGCGAAAACGTAACCCATGATCTGGACACCAGCTGGGGCCGCACCTCGTGGGAGGCAGTCGCCGCCACGAACCCTGAATTCCTGGTTCTGCTGGACTACCAGACCGGCAACGGCGCTGCGGATACCTTCAAATTCCTGCAGGAGCACCCCGTGATGTCCCAGACCGACGCAGTCAAGAATGAACGCTGGATCGGTCTGCGCTACGAAGAGTTGACACCAGGACCGGCAAACATCGAAGCGATCGAGAAAATGGCGCGCGAAATGCACGCCGAGATCAACTGATATGGGCCCGTTAGGCCGGACAACACTGCTGGGGGCGGCCGTTCTGGTCGCCCTTTTGCTGGTGTCGACAATCTATGGCACCACGCCGATCCCTGTTGCGGACGTCCTGACCGCCATTTCGCTTGGCACTGGCATCAGCGAAGGCGACATGTCCCCGCTGCATCGGATCGTGTTCGACCTGCGTTTACCACGCGCTCTTTTTGCCGCGGTGATCGGCGCGGGTCTTGGTGTGGTCGGGGTCGTGCTTCAGACCACCACTCGAAACGATCTTGCCGACCCGTTTCTGTTCGGCCTTTCCTCTGGCGCTGCCGCGGGTGCAGTTCTGGTCATCACCGTCACTGGTGATGTTCTGGGCATCTGGACCCTGCCGCTTGCAGCCTTTTGCGGTGGTCTCATCGCATCCGGGGTTGTTCTGGCTTTGGTGCAGAGCTTACGCACAAGTGCACCGGAAAAACTGATCCTTGCCGGGCTTTCGGTCTCATTCCTGTTCTCGGCAATTACCAACTATCTGATCTTTGCCGGCGACAACCGTGCTGCTCATTCCGTGATATTCTGGATGCTGGGCGGGCTTGGACTGGCGCGGTGGGAAACCTTCCCTCTTGTTCTTGCAGGGCTTGGCCTGATCCTAGCCTATGCACTCTATCGCAGCCGATGGCTGGATGCGCTGCTGACCGGAGACTTCACCGCTTCGACTCTGGGCATACCTGTCAAAGGACTGCGATACAGACTGTTCTTTGCAGCAGCCTTGGCGACGGCAGCGTTTGTATCTGTGGCGGGCGTGATCGGGTTCGTCGGCCTTATGGTCCCGCACATTGCACGCGGTATTGCCGGGCCACTTCACAAGAACCTGTTGATAACGGCAGCGCTTGTAGGAGCGGTGCTGCTGACCCTCTCGGACATCCTGTCCAGGCTTCTGCTGGCACCACAGGAACTGCCCGTGGGTATCGTGACAACATCGATCGGGTCGCTTTTTGTGTTCATTTACCTGTTCAGATCAGGAAGGCGTGGCTGACCGGTTAAACCGGTCACATGGGATGATTGGTGACCAGCGGGTGTTCTCTTGCAGACCGCCTGCTGAGTCGGGGGGTCTCAGCTATCTTCTTCCAACCTGATGATCACCTATCCAGGCGCGCTGATCCCAACTGCTGATCTGTTCAATTGCCCATCTCATGACAGGACCATCCACCGAAGGATTTGAGGTCAGAAAATCAACGGTTTTCAGGATCGCATTCTGCGCAAACGCATAGTCAATCACCTTTAGTTCGCCATCCAGCACATCACGCTCGACCGTAGTAACCGGGAGCTCGGCCCAGCCGAGACCATCGCTCACCAACTGCTTGCGAATATCCGGATTTACGGACACCCAGACATCCGGGCTGAAGTGTCGTTTGCTTGACGATGGCAGCCCTTCCACGATCTGCCGGTAACAGGCCAAATCACTTCGGCTGACACGTTTCTTAGCTGCCAGAGGGTGATCAGCACGACAAACCGGAACAATCCTTTGAAACCCGATGCCGCGGCTTTGATAATGTCGTTCCCCTTCCGGTGCCTGAGTTACAAATGCGCCATTGGCCTCGCCACTCTCGAACGCATTCAGGATCATGTCCCTTGGTCGCTGTTCGATGCTCAACTCGATCACGGGAAAGGTCTCGGACAGTTCCCCAATTAAGCTTCTGACCCGTTCGACCAGCAACCCATCCTCGACATAAAGTGAAAAACTAGGCTCCATCGCACCGTTCAACGCTTCTGCCTGACCACGCAGGGCGTCAACGCTTTCCAGCACTGTTCTGGCATGTCGCAGCACCGAGATGCCCTGCTCGGTCAAAACCGGCCGATAGCCTTCTCGATCAAAGAGCGGCAGATTCAGGTCAATTTCGAGATTTGAGATCGTCGTGCTGATAACGGACTGAGCCTTGCCCAGATTACGTGCTGCGGCAGAGAATGAGCCACAGTCGGCAGCAGCAACAAACGCACGAAGCTGATCGATATCAGACATTGAAAACACCATCAGGAATTACGATAGAGTTTAACTTTCTATATCACATATCAGTCTGGTTAAAGGGCGCGGAAAGAATCAGCTTTGCTGTGAGGACAACACAAATGAGAACGCTCCCTCTTCTGGTCATGGGTGCAGGAACACTGAGCCTGCTTACCCTCGGGCACATGGCCGCTGCACAATCGCCGGCATGTCAGACTTCGCTGGATATTGATGTTCCGGCCGAGTGCGAGACCATCCCCGTGACCCACCCCGTTGATGGGCTCGGAAATTTTCGGCAGCTGACCACATCCGACAACGGGATCAAACCAAATCTGCTGTTTCGTTCGGATCAACTAGATGAGTTGTCCGAGGACGCAGTTTCAGAACTGACCGCCATTGGTATTGAAACCATCATCGACCTGCGTTCGCATGAAGAGCTGGAAACCCACCCTAACACGCGGCTTGATACGGTCAGTTTTGATGTCAATCTGCCAATCGGCTCTGATCCCGCTGACATAGCCAAGATCATGCCGGTCGAAGTAGCAGCGCAGATCCGTCCGTTGTGGTTCGATGGCAAGTTCGACGAAATCGATCAATTACTGGATGATCATAACGTAGACCTGCCGCAAGTACGGATCGATCGCTACCGGGATTTTGCGACCAAGTTCGCTCCGCAGGTCTCACGTTTCCTGCATCTGCTGACCGATGATCAGAACTTCCCACTGCTTTTTCACTGTGCCGGAGGCAAAGACCGGACCGGATATTTGGCGGCGGTCACTCTGCTGACGCTGGGCTATTCCGAACAGGATGTGATGCGCGATTACCTGACCACAAATCTCTACACTTTCGACGAACTGGAACAGTTGGTTGGCAAAGGCCCTCAATCGCTCCAACCCGCATTTGGGGCTCATCCCGAGCAGATCCAGGCATCGCTGCAGACCATCACCGACAAACACGGCTCATTCGAAGCCTATCGTCGTGACGTTCTGGGTATCAGTGACGCTGAAGTTCAGATGATCCGGCAGAACTTGCTAATCCAGAACTGATCAATAAGCGTGCTTCAGGCCTGCGGAAACCGGATCTCAAACCGGGCGCCCTGATCGGACGAAACCAGATCGATCCGGGCACCGTGTGCGGCCAGCAAATTTGAGGCAATGTTCAGACCCATTCCTGTGCCACCCTGCTCACGCGCAGTGGTGAAGAATGGCGCAAAGATACGGTCCCGGTTCCCTTCGGAAATGCCGGGGCCGTCATCCTGCACGATTACCCGCCCCGGGGTCGAGGTTAGACTGACCCGCCCTGCCCCATGGCGACGCGCATTGTCCAATAGCTGCCCAAACACCACTTTCATGCCCGAAATGGCCAGGGGCTGCGGCACCTCAGCACCATCGATCGACAGCTCTATTTCAGGAAACTCATCGCGCAGGGTCGCTTCCAGCTCCTCAAGTGTTGTTTGGCCGTGATGCTCGGGCACACGAGACGCGGCGACCTGATTCAAAGCGCGCAGCTGGGTCTGCATCTGATCGTTGGCACCGATGATCTGATTCAAAACGACGCGATCCTGATCATCCAACCCTTCTGCGTCCTGCAGCAATTCTGCCGCGGCACGCACGGCTGTAACCGGCGTTTTCAGTTCATGCGTCACATGGTCGGCGAAGTTGCGGATCGACGCCTCGCGCCTCTGCAGCGTAGCCGCCATATCCAGAACCGATCCCGCTAGGCGAGATAGCTCCTGTGTTCCGTAATGACCCGGTGGCGAGGCAGGTTCGCCCTTGTGCACAGCGGATGAATACTCAGCCAGTGCAGTTATCGGCCTCAACAACAGACGTACAAGCAAATATCCCAGAAATGCGGTGGCCAGACCAATCAACACGGCAAGTAGAATTGCAGCGTTGCGAAACCCAATCTCGGGGCCAAGATAACGCAGGGCAATCAGGCCAAGTAAAGACAAGGCCAATGTTCCGGCCAATCCTCCGCCCAGAACCAAACCCAGAGATGGGCGCCATTTACGCCTTAGCCTTGCCATTGACCCATCCGCAACCCGATGCCGTGCACGGTTTCAATCGCGCTTGCCCAGCCCTGATCCCCCAGCTTGCGACGCAAATTTCGCAGGTGACTGTCGAGCGTACGGTCCGAGACAGGGCTGCCTGAACCATAAATCGCATCGATCAGTTGCGGCCGCGAAACAATTGCCTCGGGCGTTTGCATCAAGCGCCGCAGGATCGACAATTCAGTTGCGGTCAGCGTCAGGGCCTCGCCTTCTACCTTTGCCGAATGCCCCGTCGGATCCAACTCAAGTGGTCCATAGCGCAGAACCGTTGCAGCACCACGGACTGTACTGCGCTTTAAAATGGCTTTGATCCTCGCCACCAGCTCACGCGGGCTGAAGGGCTTGGTGACATAATCATCGGCGCCGAGTTCAAGTCCCAGCACCCGATCAATCTCATCATCGCGTGCAGTCAGAAACAGGATCGGTACGTCCGACCGTGCACGCAGCCTGCGACAGACCTCCAGCCCATCCAACTCGGGCAGGCCAACATCCAGAACAACCAGATCAGGCGCCTCCCGCATGGCATGGGTCAGGGCCATCTGCCCGTCGCGCGCAGTAACGACCTGGTATCCCGCGCGCTCCAATGTGATGGAAACCAGCTCGCGCAGGCGCGGGTCGTCATCCACGACGAGGATTTTCATAGCCAGTCTCCGATCCCAATTCAGCGTTCAGACTACGGCTCACCCGATCCGCGCGAAACCCCCATTCCCGCCAGTTGGCAATATGCGGGGGATAAATCGTGCAACCCGTCGGGCGCGCAGAGGCCGCAATCTCGGCCGAGGCCATCGGACCTAGCTGGCAAACATAGTACTCATCGTATCGTTCGGTGTGCCGCAGGTTTTCTCGGGCGATCACAGCGGCAAAATTCACAAACGAACACGCATAAAGGACCGCAAGTCCAAGGGCAGCAGATCGCAGCAGCAACCATCTGTTTGACCGCCCCCTGAGGATTTGCCATGCAGTCAGGCAAAGCCCCGCCGCAACAAGTCCCATCCAGATCGCCGCATGGATGCGCAGATAGGTCAGACCGTATTCCTGCACATAGATCGACAGACGCAGGATCGACGAAATTACCAACAAAACGTTTTGCCCCAGCCAAAGCATCATCCAACCGGTCAACCCTTTGCGCTCGGTCAGATATGGCCGCGCGGCCAATGCAAATGCGCCAGCAAGCAAAGCAGTTACCAACAGGGGGTATGCCCCACGATGGGCATATTCCGCATGGCTCATACCGTCGGGCAATTCGACATTACCCCACAGGAAAAAGGCGTCCATTACGGTCTGAACCGCCAACATAAGGTTGAACAGGATCAACGCATTCGCCACGGACTGCGCGTTCAGTCCAATCGCTGGCAACTTTCGCTGTTTGGCAGGTCCGGACTTCGGTGACAGTATTCCCGGCTGGGACGCAACCGCCAGGACAGGCCAGATCATTATCGCTGCGCCAATCCATAACAGCACCCGCTCAAACCGGATATCAAAACTCCAAAGACCATCCACCCATTCGGACAGAACGGGATTCGCCGACACCATCAGGCTCGCCAGAACCAGAGCGCCCCCAATCGGAAAGGCCCAGGCCCGCAGAAACTGCAGACCAATTCTGTCTTTGTCAGGCAATGCCTGACCATTGCGAAGCGCGCCGATCAATTGCCAGATAGCCAGAATAGGCCACAGACCCAGAAACCGGCGGACGGCAGCGCCCAGATCATGCCTGCTGCCCAAAACAGCCCAGCACAGCGCCACTGTCGATCCGCCAATCAGAAAAGCGATGGACAAGGCCTGCACATATTCCACAACAGGCAAAACGCTGAGGATCAGAAGCAATGCCGGACCAAAAAGACCTGATCGCCGACCCAGCAATACCCAAACTAAACCCGCAACAACCAGCGCGAACACTGCCAGCGAAATCCCCGGCGCATAGTCCAGAAACAACACATCTGCCAATGCAACCAACAGTGCGAGCGCACCGCCGGCCAGTTTCTTGTTCGGACTTGTGGTCCCATCAGACCGGTCCGGGGAATTTTCCGGTTCGTCCAGCCACCAGCTGTCTTGCAACACCGAGGCCGGAACGCCCCGTACAACATACTGTCCCATGATCTGCTCCTTTTTTGTGCGACCATGTCTGGCCCGAACAGGTGCAGATCACCGCGTATCGGTCGTGCAGAATTTGTGCAGAAGGCGAATTTTCTCTTGGGCCGGGCAGATGCTCTTTCCCTCCCCTGCCCTGCTGGCTAAGAAGTTCTCCCAACCGAATTTCAGGAGGCCCCTTTGGATCGTATCGCCCGCACTATCGCCACGGAAATCAACGCGCGACCCGAGCAGGTGGGTGCCGCAGTCAGGCTTCTGGATGAAGGGGCGACCGTGCCTTTTGTCGCACGTTACCGTAAAGAGGTAACGGGCGGGCTGGATGACAGCCAGCTACGAACGCTGGCTGATCGCCTGACCTATCTGCGAGAGCTTGAGGCCCGGCGTGAAACGATCCTGAACTCGATCAAGGATCAGGGAAAGCTAACCGATGATCTGGTCAAATCCATTGCGCAGGCTGATACCAAAGCGCAGTTGGAAGACATCTATCTGCCCTACAAACCCAAACGCCGCACCAAGGCCATGATCGCGCGCGAAAACGGGTTGGAGCCGCTGGTAGATGCAATCCTGAATGACCGGTCGGCAAACCCCGAAACGATGGCCGAAGCCTACGTGACCGAAGCGGTGCCAACCACAAGGGACGCTCTGAACGGTGCCCGGGATATCATCACCGAGCGTCTGACAGAAAACGCGACTTTGCTGGGCGAGTTGCGGAACTTCATGCAAAGCGAAGCCCTGCTAACATCGAAGCTGATCGAGGGCAAAGACAAAGAAGGCGCCAAATTCAGCGACTATTTTGAACACTCCGAGCTATGGGCAAAGGTTCCCTCTCACCGCGCACTGGCAATGTTGCGCGCGTCCAAAGAAGGGATCGTGACACTGGATATCGCGCCGGAACCCGAGGCAGGCGGGGCAAGAGCTGAAGCCATTGTTGCCTCTCATCTGCAGACGCGCAGCGATCAGCCGGGCGATCTATGGTTGCGCAAAGTGGCAGGCTGGACCTGGCGGGTGAAACTGTCGCTGTCGATGATGGTCGAGCTGATGGCTGATCTGCGCTCGCGCGCGCAAGATGAGGCAATTCAGATTTTCTCTCGCAATCTCAAAGACTTACTTTTCGCCGCCCCCGCCGGGGCACGCGCCACGTTGGGTCTGGACCCCGGTATTCGGACCGGAGTGAAAGCGGCAGTGGTCGATGCAACCGGCAAAGTGGTCGCGACGGATACATTGTATCCATTTCAGCCCAAGAACGATCTGCGCGGGGCGCAGGCTGCTATTCTGAACCTGATCAGCGCTCATAAGATCGAGCTGATTGCCATCGGCAATGGTACTGCCAGCCGCGAGACGGAGCGGCTGGTGGCAGACACCCTCAGCCTGTTACCTAAAACGGTGAAAGCGCCAACCAAGGTTGTCGTGTCCGAGGCGGGTGCCTCGGTCTACTCAGCCTCAGAACTGGCGGCGCGTGAATTCCCGGATCTGGACGTGTCCCTGCGTGGTGCTGTGTCCATCGCCCGGCGCCTGCAGGATCCTCTGGCAGAACTGGTGAAGATCGAGCCCAAGTCGATCGGCGTCGGTCAATACCAGCACGATGTGGACCAACATCGTCTGTCGCAATCGCTCGAGTCAGTGATCGAAGATGTGGTGAACGCAGTTGGCGTCGATCTGAACACGGCTTCAGCCCCCCTGCTCTCTCATGTCTCGGGTCTTGGCCCGGGTCTTGCCGAAGCAATTGTCACGCATCGCGATCTGAATGGCGCATTCGGTTCACGCAAGGATTTGCTGAATGTGGCCCGACTTGGACCACGCGCCTTTGAACAATGTGCGGGCTTCCTACGCATTCGCGACGGGGCCGAACCGCTGGACGCCTCTTCGGTTCACCCTGAGGCCTATGACGTTGCACGACGAGTTGTCGCTGCCTGTGGACGCGATATCCGCCAGATCATGGGGAACGACGGTGCATTGAAAGGGCTGCGCGCCGAGCAATTCGTAAATGACACATTCGGGCTGCCAACCGTGCGGGACATCTTTGCCGAGCTCGAGAAACCAGGTCGTGACCCTCGCCCCAGCTTTGTGACCGCCTCTTTCACGGACGGCGTCGAAGAGATCACGGATCTAAAACCCGGAATGGTGCTGGAAGGGACAGTTACAAATGTCGCCGCCTTTGGTGCCTTTGTGGATATTGGCGTTCATCAGGACGGTCTGGTTCACGTCAGCCAATTGGCGGACCGGTTCGTCAAAGATCCGCATGAGGTGGTCAAAACCGGGCAGGTTGTCAAAGTCCGCGTTGTCGAAGTGGACGTGCCTCGCAAACGCATTGGACTAACCATGCGCAAGGACGGTGGTGCATCTGCCCGCGAGGATCAGGCCTCTCGCGGTCCTAAGAAGCAACATGGTCACTCAAAACCACGATCATCACAACGCGCAAAATCTGGCCTTAATGCGCAGCACAGTGCACTTGGTGACGCGCTGCGCGATGCATTCAAAAAGCAATAAAGACTACTGACTAAGAAACCCTCTGCCGATCCTGTGCCAGAGGGTTTCTTTTACTGGAATGCGTCCGGTTCCAGTTCTTCCCAAAAATCAAATATCGCCGATGCGTTCAAACCGGACCGCCAACCATGCGCCCGAAAATGTTCACGATCCAGCTCATCACTTAGTCCCGCCATGAACAGCCGCTTGTCGGCGTCCCTTTGCGTGGGGTTTCGCCGCGAAACCAGTTCCTCGACGATCGAAAGTTTACGCGCCCGTTCTGATCTTTCAGCCGCCCGCGCATCGAAGGCCTGATCTTCTTTCGCCTTTTCTTCAGCGCGCTGGCGCGCGGCAGCAATTGCTTCGGCGCTGGGTTCTGGTGGTGTTTCTTTCCCGGGCGCCTGATAGTCGTCACGCAAAGCAGCCGACAGATACCCGACCGTCGATTTCACATCCCCCTGCCCCGTCACATAGTCTAGCTTTTGCTGTACATAGTCTTCCCCATGCTCAGCGATCCATTGACGTGCCAGACGATCCGAGACACCCTGTTTGCGCAGCGTCTTGTAGACATCCAGAGTGCGTACGCCATCGCTGTCATCAATCTCGAACATCGCTTTTTGCGGATTGCCTTTGATCCTAAAACGAATGTCCGTGACACTGCGGCCCTTCTTGCGGAACTCAGGCTCGATCAGAATGTCCGAACTTTTGTTCACCTCGGCTACTGCCGTCTTGATGATCTTGGCATTGAGGTGTTTGAAGCTGGAGTAGTAGTCACTGCCATCCACCCCCATCAACTTGCGGAACACATCAAGCGCCCACCATCCGGTCGAGCCTGTGCGGACAAACCGGTAGCAGTTTTCATAAAGGGCCAGCCCGTGCCCGGAGCTGAAGTTACGCTGAATGTGCACATTGATGAGCGCGTAGATCTTTGGGTCATACAGCTTTTGCGCCAAGGCCGGAGAATACGCATATTCACACACGCCATTCTTAAGCTTGGCAAAGCTAAGGAGCGAAGACACCCCCCATTCCTGTCTGCCCTGTTCGTCGAGCATATCCCATTCGGCCACGGTTTCTGCCAGGGCTCGCAAGCTCGCACGGAGTGTATCGAAATCATTCGAGTTGTAGCCTACCATCATTGCCAGAGTACGGGCATCGATCGTATGCGTAGTCGCAGAGGTCAGCGCATCATAGGCATTGAGTAGCAACACATTCGATAGCTTTCGCTGCAACAACGAAAGCTTGCCGCTGATGTGAATCGCGGCAACGTTCTTCTTCACCGTTTCCCGTCGCAATGCGCCGGAAAGGTGGTCCATGTCCAATTGTGTATCTGGCATGATTCTGCCTGACTGCTCGTTTTGGTATTTGTGGCACAAAAGGTACCCATGGATCAATCTTGTTTGGGTGCCCAAATACAGGATGAAGCAAATCCCGCAAACAGGTACCTAAGAGTCAGTGAGGCAGAGTTATCCCCAGGCTGGGACCTGAATAAGAGTCCGAGCACGCAAATCAGGTTCGATTAACGGATCAGATACCGCAACAATAGACCCTGAAACGGTAATATTTCCAATGTCCTGCGAATCGGCACCCTTGCTACTGGATTCTGGCGCTCTAGCACCTGTATCCGGGTACCATTGATCCTGTATTCAGGTACCCTTAAGACCGTATCTTGGCACCGTATTTGGTGTAACTAATTGTTTTAGTTAACTAATAGCATGCTAAATATTCTAAACTATCTAAAGATAATAAACGATTTGTTCGCTTGTGTTCTTATCTATTTGAATGGTTTCGTGGCGAAACCTAGCTAAGGGCGCTTCTTCTGTGGAAAACTCTACATTCTAGGATAGCTTCGAAACGAAATGTTCGCTACATTGCCCGATATACGCCGGTAAGGCGAACATTATCTGAGGCATCGACAGTGAACAAAAGCACCCAACCTCCCCTGCCGCCCTATTTGAATCTCGATCCCGAGATTTCAGCGACGAAGTTACCCGATCCTATCGGGACTTCTCGATTCGCTAAAGCCGCGGCTTTCTGCGCCAAAGGGCGCGAAGATCTCGCCCGGCGCGGCTATGCCCCTGACGGAGAAAAGCGCCTTCGCCGTTTCTCGATCTGGGAAATCACCAAGTATCTTATCCCCGTCGCGCCAGCACATCTGCGCCGCGTACTAAAAGCCAATCCCGATCTGCCACAAGGCGAAGGGGAAGCGGGTTCCAAATGGTTTACGCTGGAAGAGGTCCTGACACTCAGGCGCCACTTTGCAGCTGAAGGTGTCAGCACCAAAGAGTATCTTCCTTATCGGCCTGAAGGTTTGCCAGCCAAGGTTGTAGCTGTCGCCAATTTCAAGGGCGGCGTAGGCAAAACCTCAACGGCTGCACATCTGGCTATGTCCGCTGCGCTGGATGGCTACAAGGTTCTGGTGATCGATCTCGACAGCCAGGGTTCTATGACATCTATCCTTGGGGGACGGGTCGCAGATGAATGGCAGACGGTCTTCCCTCTGATCGCCAAAGATTATGCACGTGCTGTGCAAGAGGAAAACCGCGTTCGGACCGCCGCTGGTCAGCCCGAGA
Source organism: Roseibium sp. RKSG952 (assembly GCF_009711355.1). NCBI lineage: Bacteria > Pseudomonadati > Pseudomonadota > Alphaproteobacteria > Hyphomicrobiales > Stappiaceae > Roseibium > Roseibium sp. RKSG952. Next base: position 174,033 of record NZ_SMMF01000959.1, read on the forward strand.
TTCCGTTGGATGAGACATTGCAGGAGGCACTGACTACCCTTCCCGGCGACGTCATCCAGAAAACCCACTGGCCTAATATTGATCTGATTGGCGCTCAGCTGAACCTTTACTGGGCTGAATTTCAGATCCCGGTCTGGCGCATGGGATTGCGTAGCTGGCCGCTGTGGGATGGCTTGACGAATTTCCTGCAGGATGAAGGTGTGCTGAACGATTACGACATCGTTTTCCTCGATACGCCTCCTGCTCTTGGTTACCTAACGATCAATGCTTTGGCAGCAGCGGACATTTTGTTGGTGCCGCTTGGGGCATCGTTTCTTGAGTTCGACTCGACGGGGCGGTTCTTCGACATGCTCTATACCACCTTCGCCAGCATCGAAGATGGAGAGAATGCAGCGCAACGCGCGGCTGGTTTACCGGAACTAAAGTTCGAGTGGGATGTAGTGCGTGCGATAATCACGCGGTTCGATGCAAGCCAGCAGACGGACATGGCCAACGTAATCCAGGCGTATTTCGGAGATTTCATGAATGCCTATCGTCAGGATTATACGGCATTGGTCGGGCAGGCTGGCGAGCAGGTGAATGGCATCTACGAAGCAGACTATCGCGATTTCAACCGCGACACCTATGTGCGCGGGCGAGAAACCTTTGATCGGACCTATGCGGAATTTAAAGAGGTTCTGATCGGTTGTTGGTGGCGCGATGCACAGATGGGAGGAGAGGCAGATGGCTAAACGCAGAAGACTGATCGCCCCGGATACTACTGAACTGGAACAGATGGAGGCAGGTTTCGCGACGAAACCCTCGATCAGCCCGTTTGAAACCAAGTCGACAACACCCCCGATTGCCAAGGTGGCCGGTGAAGCCGCATCTCTGAATGGTATGGCCGCTGTGACAGACCGGGTCGCATTGGCGCAGGATCAAGGTGATGCCGCGCGCTGGCGCGATGCGCAGGACGCCGGTCTGGTTGCCGAAATGCTGCCGTTGGAGCAAATCGACGCCGACTTTATTCGCCGTGACCGGATGGTTGAAGACGAAGAGGCGATGGCCGAGCTGCTGGAGTCGCTACGCGTTCATGGGTTACGTACGCCAATCGAAGTCACGAAAGTGGACGATGGCTATGGTCTGATTTCGGGGTTCCGGCGCCTTGATGCGTTTCGACGTCTCGCTGAAACTGATCCGCGCTTTGCTGAGATCCCAGCCTTTGTTCGCGAAGCTGGGACAGGGCAGGGCGCATATGTCTCAATGGTTGAAGAGAACGAACTGCGTGCAAACCTCAGCCCGTATGAGCGGGGACGCATCGCCGTTCTGGCAGCAGGGCAGGGGGTCTTCCCAACAACCGAGGCCGCTGTTGATGTTCTCTTTGCAGCGGCCTCAAAAGCAAAGCGATCCAAAGTTCGCAGTTTCGCAGTGGTACATGAGGCGCTTGGGGATTTGTTGCAGCATCCGATTTCATTGACCGAGAAAGCCGGTCTGAAACTGGCCGCGGCTCTGCGCGATGGTGCCCAAAGCAAACTGCGTGAGGCCTTGGCCGGTGTGACGGTTGCAGACCCGAAGTCCGAGTGGATGCTGTTGGAGGCGGCGTTGAAGGAGGCTCCTGAGGTGTCCAAGGACAAAGCCAAGGGCGGCCGTCCACAACAAGTCCAGCGCATTCCCTCACAGGCATTGTCGGGCGGAGGTGACATGCGCGCCGAAGTGACTGCAGATGAGTTGCGCATTCGAATTCGTGGGCGGTCGATTTCCGTCGAAGAAGCCGAAAAGCTGCTGAACGAAATCGCCCGAAAGCTGAACTAGTTTCGTTGCGAAACCCAATAATGGCCTGCGGTCGGTCCTTCAAATGATCAGCTGCAGGTCGTCCCGGAAATGGGTACCTTAAACGTACTTTCCATGTGATCCGCAAAGTGACCGAATAATGCGCATTATAGACCAGGGATCCCGACTTACAGAAAGTTAACAGTGATGCAGTCACCACTCTTTCGATAGGGTCGATGTACTGCGCTAGACCTTTCAACCTGCGGAGAAAACTTGATCTCCTAGGGCTTATTAGCTTTCTCTTCTGGCCAGGTTCGAAAAGAGAGAGCATCTCTAAAGGCAATGCTGTCTCGGACTTCCAATGCTCATCAGATTCTATTCAACATAGAGGAGCAGTGCGTTCGCATATTGCCCATTCTAGCGGACGGTTGGATCGAACAGTATTGGGGAAGATGAGCTATAGGATTGACCTCTATGGATCATAATTACATAAATAGTGAGGTATAGCTTGGATTATTATACCTCACGATGTGGAACTGGCAGAACCCAAACTGGCCGACATTTTGTTACGATGCCACAAGGCTTGAACCTTACGAACAACAGTTTCTGTTGTCGTCAGGAGAAGTTATAGGCGCGGTACATCATGTGAACGCGTCGGATCGAGATCAATTGCGTATCGACCTTCTGAGCGAAGAAGCGATGAAAACCAGCGCGATCGAAGGTGAGATGCTGGATCGGCTTAGCGTGCAGTCATCCTTGCGTCGGCATCTTGGACTGACCCCTGACAGCTATCCATCCAAACCTCGTGAGCAAGGGGTTTCTGAGATGATGGTGGATGTTTACTCCAACTATTCGGAACCACTGTCACACAGCACCCTGTTTCGGTGGCATGACATGTTGCTTTCGTATGACAAGCACTTGGAGACGATTGGAGCCTACCGGAGCCACGAGGATGCGATGCAAATCGTATCAGGCCGATTAGACCGCCCAACGGTGCATTTCGAAGCACCACCTTCACATCGTATTCCAGCTGAGATGGATCAGTTCGTAGACTGGTTCAACCGCACTGCACCAGATGGTCCCAAACCACTGCGTGCACTGATCCGGGCGGGGTTGAGCCATCTATATTTTGAGAGCATCCACCCTTTTGAAGACGGCAATGGCCGGTTGGGCAGGGCGTTGGCTGAAAAGTCTCTGGCACAGAATATTGGTCAGCCAAGCCTGATCGCGCTGGCTTTCACGATAGAGCGAGAGCGGAAGGCTTACTACGACCAACTCGAACACCATCAAAAGACGCTGGACGTCACATCATGGCTCATCTGGTTTGCCGAAACCGTCCTGAAAGCACAGCAAGTGACTCTCGACCGGGTTGGTTTCTTTATCTCCAAGACGCATTTTTATGACCGGTATCGCAATCAGTTCAACGCCCGTCAAAACAAGGTAATAGCCCGTTTGTTCAAAGCTGGGCCGGACGGGTTCAATGGGGGGCTGAGCGCTGAGAACTATTTATCGATCACCGGAACGTCGCGCGCTACCGCGACGCGCGATCTGCAGGATCTGGTAGAGAAGGGTGCTCTGATCCGAACGGGTGAACTCCGGTATACACGCTATTGGCTAAAACTGGACCGGGAAGGGTAGGGGGCTGAGAAACGGCACCAGCGTACTTTGTACATAATTGCCTCGTGTCAGCGACAGAACTGCCCCCTAAGTGCGCAATGGGCGGTGAGAGCAGGCCTTCGCTGCATCAATGCCAACATCCATACATGACCTTCAGAGCAAGCATTCAACACCATACGTTCATGAACGAAAACAGCCACTAAAGGCTGAACTGCATGAGGACACAGTGCTAAGCTCAGTATACCCCTGAAGAGAGCCTCTCACTCGGCTTGAGCGCTGTTGGGGCCGCATTTAGTCGGCAGGCAATGAAACTCTGCTACGAACGGAGCAAACCCGAGGGCTTATGCCTGCCATACCTCATAAAGCCCTTCACCAATCTTACTGGCTCTGCCTGATAGAGGTTTAGTCATAGGCCGCCGTGACAATCATTTCTACCTTCAATACGCTACGAGCAAGCTTCGACTCTCCGCATGCCCGGGCTGGAGCATGGCCTTCGGGCACCCAAGCATCCCAAACAGCATTCATCTCGGCAAAATCAGCCATGTCGGCCAGCCAGATTTCACATTTAAGAATACGGGTCTTGTCACTGCCGGCTTTGATCAGCAGGTCTTCAACCTTGGCCAGGATATCGCGCGTTTGCTCGGATACTGTAGCTGCGTCCGAGGTCTGGCCGCAAAGATAAGCTACGCCGTTGTGTTTGACGATCCGACTCATGCGCTGGCCGGTTTCGATCCGAGTTATAGTCATGTTTTGTACCCTTCCAGTTTTGGGAAGCTTGAGTGATATTGTGTGATGCCAAATGGCGATTGGCAGATAAGATTTATTGCGTCTTGCAGGGATTTCGGGACAGTGTTGGCTGGTTTTATGGTTGGTCGTTTGTCAGCTCGTTTTGGTACCCAAAGAGCGCAGGCAACCCGCCAGTGTGTAACATGACGACTTTCTGCCCGGGTTGGATTTCACCTACGGTCACCAGATGCAACAACCCCGCAAAGGTTTTTGCGGAATAGACTGGGTCGAGGAATATTCCTTCTGTGCGCGCCATCTTTTTTAGAGCCGCGTGGGTCATTCCACTTAGTTTGCCATACCCCGGGGGCAGCGCCTCATCCAGAACGTTTATCCGGTCCTGCAGGGGTGCTGCGTTGATATCCAGCAAATCCGCCAGTTTCTGCAGAACGGTATTCATTCGGGCCTGTTGTTTTTCGCGATCCCGGCGCACGCAGACCCCAAAAACGGAGGCATCGTTTTCTTCTAAGGCTATCCCTGTCAACAAGCCTCCATGTGTGGCTCCGCTACCAGACGGGACGACGACGGCATCAATATCCTGCATCTGCTGGGATAATTCCTGTCCGGCAACGACATAGCCCAGGGCACCTAAGGGTGGATGGTTCAATCCCAAGTGTATGACATATGGTTTGCGCCCCTGAGCTTTCAGTTCGTCGGCGCGCGCGTGCAACGCAGCATCCGCGCCTGTTTCGTCCTCACCCTCAGGATAGCTCATATGTTCAGCGCCTAGAATCTGAGCCAACAAAACATTCCCGGAACTGTAATATTCCTCGCCCATATCCGGCACACGCTCTTCCAGCTGCAGTACGGACTGCATTCCTAATTTGGCGGCAGCGGCTGCCGCGGACCGAACGAAGTTGGACTGAACTGCACCGGTAATCAAAATGGTATCGGCACCTTGCTGAAGGGCGTCCCCAAAATAGAACTCGAGCTGCCGCGTTTTGTTTCCACCGAACCCCAGACCGGTCAGATCATCGCGTTTAAGCCAAAGGTCTATCCCCAATTCCAAAGACAATCTGTCCAACCGTTCCAAAGGTGTTGCACCAGACATGAGCTGGGCTCGCGGAAATCTGTCCAAGTTATTTCTTTGTGTCATCGTCTTCCCTTCGATTTTACGCGATCGTAAATGCGCGATGAAAGAGAACACCGCAGGCTATCAAAGAAACCACGCGGATAGCTGCAGTGACTAGCGATTGTGCCAAATAAGGGCCTATGACGCGACCGAGAAGGCTACCAATCAGTGTGAGTGCGACGAAGACCCATAGTTGTGGTCCAATAGTGAACGCCTGTGCCTGAGACAGGCTATGCAACAGGAACGCGATGCCGTACGCCACAAGCGCAATGGGTTGCACCAGCTTTGCAACCTCTTTGGCTGAGCGGCCTTTCGCAATCAATCCGAAAACCATCAGGGGACCGGGCGTCGCCGCCCAAACGGTTGCCAGCCCAGACAATCCAGAGACGGTTGAAAATCCCGCTGTTCCAATTGAACGCCGCAAGGGCAGCAAGGTCGTAATAAGCCCGATCAGCAACAGGCTGGCCGTCAATGCCAGGACAAACGCCTCACTCAACAAGGGGTAGATTGCGAGCCCAGCAATGACTCCGGCGAGGCATCCTAAAATTGCCGTGCGAATTGTCTGTCTGTCGGACCTGAGCACGTGCCTGTCCGTTGCTACTGCTGAAACAAGCGTGTTCAACAGTAGCAATACGGGAACTGCTGTCGAAGTCCCAAGCAGGATCATCATCGGCGGCCCCGCAATGATGCTAAACCCGATTCCAACGCCGACTTGCAGCATTGCGCCAAGTCCGATGGCAGCCATCAGGATGGCAAAGTCAACGGACACTAACCCCCCCACGTCCCGCGCGATTCTGATGTCTCGTTACGCCCAAGGCATGATGCCGGTATAGGCTTGGCGCGTCGCAACGGTATGTGCCATCTGCGCCAGCGTCGTCAAATCGAAGACTGGAAGCTGAAGCTCTTCCTGAAGGCGCGCGGCATATGGCGGCAAATCAGTACACTCCAGCACCAGAGACCGTATTTCAGGTGTTTGGTGTTTCAGTCGCCGCGCGGCCTCTAGAACTTCGGCCTCGATCAGATCAGTGTCCATGCGGGTCCGCGTGTTCCTCAGGATAACCTCAGCGAATTCGCTGGTATCCTCCAACCCTTGCACCGCGACAGGAATACCAGCAGCCCCGACACCTTCGAAATGCCTAGGTGTCAGTGCTGATGCATCTGCGGTTAGCACGCCTACCGGGGCATTCGCTCCGGTCATGTGAAAGGCCAGTGGCACCTGGATCAGACTGGACGCGAAGACGGGAATGGAAACCGCTGCGGCCAGTTCCTTTTGAAACAAGGCCAGAAAACCGCAGCTTCCAGTGATGGCCCGAACGCCCTCAGCTTCAAGCCGTCTTGCGCCCTCAATAAAGGGGGCGAGCAACTCAGGCGTCGGGTTGTTGAGCAGTGTCGGGACCGTAATGCCGTCGATCATTTCATAGAGCACCGGAAATGGCAGACTGGACGGATTCTTGATATGCCCGGGCGGTTTCGGGAAATAGCTCTCAAGGCACAAAACCCCGATCGAAGCCCCGCAGATATTCTGGCCGCCTTCGTAGATTGGCATGATGCAAAGATCCTTTCGAATTGAAGATTTAGAAACGGGCCAGCAAGAATGGGTCCAGATTGATATTTGGGCTGCGATCGGACATGAGATCCGCCACAAGCTCTCCGGTCTTTGGCGCCATCATCAGGCCGTAATGAGAATGCCCGAACGCAGCGTAGAGCCCGTCTTTGCCATCGAGCGGTCCTATTGCGGGCAGGCTATCGGGAAAAGAAGGGCGCCGTCCCATCCAGAACTGTGCTTCTTCGGTATTGAGATCCGGCACCAAAGACTTGGCCTGATCGATCAGTATCTTTTCTTTGCGCGGATCGGCCGGGGCATCGACACTGCCAAATTCGGCCGTGCCAGCGACCCGGAGACCGCCTTGCATTGAGCTCGCTACGACCTTTGCATCCACATCCATGATCGAATTGTTCAGCACAGCTGAAGGACTTGGGAATTCAACATGGTAGCCCCGCTCGGCAACGAGCGGCACAGATAAACCGAGAGGTCTCAGAAGGTCAGCAGACCAAACGCCGGCCGCCAGAACAACCTGGCGCGCGTGCAATGTGTTTTGCAACGTGGCGATCTGCCAATTGCCTTCTTCGTTGCGTGTCAGCTTGGTGACTTCGGATCGCACGAATTCGGCCCCTTGCGCACGCGCTTTTTCGGCCAGAACCGCACCCAAACGACCCGGCGAAGTCGCGCGCGCCTGTCCTTTGATCACAATTGCGGCTTTGAATTCTTCAGACAGAGCGGGCTCCAGGTGCCTTAACTCAGTGCCGTCGACACGCTCCAACTCACCTCCCTTTTCTCGGCGGATTAGATAACCAAGCCCATCCAGGTCAGCCTCTTCCGGGTTACGGAACGCGTGGATATAGTAGCTGTCGGCGATCAGGTCTTCATGCCCAGTACCTTGCAGATGCCGACGATATAGATCGATGGACGGACGGCATAAAATCTCCATCGCATCCGAGACTTCGCGCACAGACCCCTCGTCGGACTTGCCAAGAAAGCGCATCCCCCATGGGATCATCTTGGGCCAGAATGACGTCCGGACAGATAGCGCGCTTTTCGGATCCAGCAGCATTTGAGGAAGTTTTTTCCAAATGCCTGGAACTGCCTGGGGAATGATCGACCACGGCGATACCACACCAGCATTCCCGAACGAAGTTTCCTGCCCGGGTTCACCTCGGTCGATCAGCCGAACCGGGATGCTGCGTTCCTGCAGTGACAGGGCACAGCAAATTCCGACGATCCCAGCGCCGATGATGGTCACTTGTTCCGTCATCGCATCAGGCCGGAGATTGACTGCGGCTGCGCGCGATCAATTGGGTTACAATGACAGGAGAGGCCACGGCCAAAGCGATCAGGTCTGCTGTAAGACTTGGCGCAACGAAGATGATCCCCGCGATAGCCATCAGAACCCGACCTGCAATATTCATCGGTTTCAGCCAATAGCCCACGACGGCGGCCGACAGGGCGATAACACCGGCGATACAGCTTGTTGCGGTATAGGTGAACTCCCACAGATTGAACCCGGTTGAGGACACGAACAGCAAGACCGGCGCATAGACAAAGGCCATCGGGGCGATGACTTTGCCCAGTCCAAGGGTGAAGGCCGATAACCCGGTTCGGAACGGGTTCGAGTTGGCAATCGCTGCGGCCGCATAGGCCGAGGTACAGACAGGTGGGGTGATCTCGGACACCACGCCGTAATACAGCACGAACAGGTGGCTTGCGATGGGCGGGACACCAAGCTGTGCAAGTGCGGGCTGCGCAACGGATACCAGCATGATATACAGCGCAGTTGTCGGGATGCCCGCGCCCATCAGGATGCAGACAACAGCAATGAAGACCAGCGAGATGAACAACTGCAGGTCTTCCATAGCAAATAGCTGGAAGCTGCCGAATGAGATCATGTTGTAGAGATCCGAAGCCAGATTGCCCGCACCCTGCGTCACCATGAACCCGATGCGGAACCCGATACCGGTCGTGTTGATCACACCCACCACGATACCTACCGCAGCAGCCGCAGCACCCACGGCCAGCGAGTACTTCACGCCCAATTCGACCGCCTGCAGCATTTCGGGAACTTCGATCCGTTTTTGTGGGTTAAGCGTCGCGATCAGGGACAGAGCGCACAAGATCGTCGTCATGGTCAGGTCAAACCCGCCATCTGAAAACTTCCATAGGACAAAGGCTAGGAACGCTGCCGCATAGATCAATGTCGGAGGTTGTTTCAGGCGTGACATGCCTGCGATCACGGCAAGTGATATGCCGCAGAAGGCCGACATAAATGGCGTGTAGCCGGTGAACAGCACGACCAGCAGGCCAATCAGGGGTACGATATTGGCCCAGCCTTCGGCCCAGACGGCTTTGAGCTGCGGCAACTGCTCTTTCGCCAGACCCTGCAGGTTCAGCTTGCGCGCCATCAGGTGGACCACGGCAAAGACGCCGACATAATGCAGAAGCGCGGGGAAGATCGCCGCAATCACGATGGTGGTGTACGGGACCTCGAGGAACTCAGCCATGATGAAGGCGGCGGCCCCCATGATCGGCGGAGTGATTTGCCCACCGGCCGAAGACGCGGCCTCGACCCCGCCCGCAAAATGGCCGGGGTATCCAAGGCGCTTCATGTTGGGAATTGTCAGCGCGCCGGTTGAGACGGTGTTGGCCACCGAAGAGCCCGAGATCGTGCCGAAAAAGGCCGAGGATACCACCGACACTTTTGCCGGACCGCCGGTATAACGGCCCGCCAAAATCGTTGCGTTATCGATGAAAAGCTGTCCCAACCCCGTGCGCTGCGCGATCACGCCGAACAACACGAAGTGGAATACGATGGTGGAAACAACCCAAAGGGTGACGCCGTAGATACCTTCCTGCGGGAAATACATTGACGACACGAAGGTTTTGAAATTCACGCCGGGATGCTGCAGCAATCCGGGGAAATACGGCCCCAGCAGGGCATATGAGATGAAGACACAGATGATCAGCGGCAGCACCCAACCCAAAGTACGGCGCGCGATGTCCAGCACCAGAAGGATGATGATCACGCCCAAAACCACGTCATAAGTGTTGGGGTTACCCATACGGAACGTCTGTTCCTCGATCCCCAGAAATGGAATGCCGCGCCAGGCGACGCCCACATACAGGGCAGCTACGATCCCCAGCGCCATGAAGACCAGATCGTAAAGAGGGATGTTGCCGATGCGGAACCGGCTGACCTTGAGCGCATAGAGGCTTTTGGCGCCGATAATCGGGATTGTCGCGTAGACCAGAATGAACAAAAGGGCCAGGTAGATGCCCATGTGCCAGTGATCGGCCGGCAGGCCGAACCCGGCCGTGAAGAATTCATAGAATGCAAAAATTAAGGCAACGACACGCAGAACCTTGCCGGTCGTCGGTGTAACCTGCCGGACGGCGGCACCTTCGTCGAATTGTTCTTCGATCGCAGCCAGTTCCTCGGCTGTCAGCTCGTGGTCATCAAGTTTCTGTGTCTCGGACATGATGGCCCCCCTGATTACGCGTATTTAGAGTACCCGGTGCCCCAAAAGGGACACCGGACGTTTAAGCTGTGTAAGGCTGAATTACTGAAGAAGTCCGGCTTCTTTATAGAACTTCTCAGCGCCCGGATGCAGCGGAACACCCAGCGCTTCGACACCGTCCAGCGCTGTCTCAGCAGTGATCTGCTTGCCCTTAGCATGGCCGTTATCCAGCAGCTTGCGGGTGTTGTCGTTCCACAGGGCTTTGGTCAGCTCATAGACCAGTTCGTCAGACAAATCTGAGGATACAACCAGCATCGCGCTGACCGCGGGGGTTTTGGTCTCGGCGTCTATCCCTTCATAGACACCGCCCGGAATGGCCGAGGGGATATAGGCCGGGATGATCTCATTGATCTTCGCCAGATCTTCGTCCGAGAAGGAATGCAGGTTCATGCCCTTGGTCGAGGACAGCTGCACCATCGCGGCAACCGGCCAGCCCGCAGCATAGAAATAGGCGTCCAGCTGACCGTCGGCCAGTCGCTCGGCGCTCTGGCTGTTGTTCAGTTCAGCTTCGTCCATGTTGTCACGGTTGACGCCCCAGGCGTCCAGCATCTGCAGCACGGCAACCTGTGTGCCGGAACCAGCCTGCGCGATACCAACACGCTTGCCTTCCAGATCGCTCAGATCGTTGATCGTCGCTCCGGCTGGCAGCACCAGATGCAGGTCTTCGGGGAACAGGTTCGCCACGATGCGCAGGTTGGGGTGAGGTTTGCCCTCAAACTTGCCTTCACCCAGATACATCGAGCGCGTGACGTCGGCGGCGGCCAGACCGGCCTCCAACTCGCCGTTTTGAACGGCGGCATTGTTAAAGACAGACGCGGTGGTGGATTGCGCAATCGCGATCAGACCCGGAACACCGCACTGTCCGCCCTCTTCGCACGGACGCGACCCCGGAGGGGCGGAGATACCGTTTGCGATGGTGCCGCCAATGGGGAAATAGGTTCCGCCGGCTCCACCGGTGCCGATGCGGAAAAACGTCGGGTCCTGCGCCAGCGCGGGTGCGGCTAAGGCGCCAGCCAATGCAAGGCCTGTCAAACACTTCACAAATTTCATTGTAGTCTCCGTCGTTGGTTCGTTGGATTCGGTTGATCCGAACTTCGATCCTGAAAGCCTAGTGAGAATTATCATAAATACAAATTTGTTATATTTCACAAAACTAAGGTTTCGCTTATGTATTGAGTATGAACCTGACACAGCTCACCGTATTTCGCGAGGTGATGGAAACCGGCTCCATCTCGCAAACCGCCAAGAAACTGAACCGCACTCAGCCCGCGATCAGCCTTGCATTGAAGAACCTTGAAAAGGCACTGGGACTGACCCTGTTCGAGCGCAAGGGACGACGATTAGTGCCCGTACCTGAGGCGCATTACCTTTTAGCTGAAACCACAGGTATTCTGGACCGCCTTTCGGCAATTTCCAGCACAATGGAAGGATTGATCAAGGGGCATTCCGGCAGCCTCAATATCGCTACAATGCCTGGTCCGTCCGCCTTCTTGTTCCCGCGTTTTATTAGCCAGTCGGTTGGTGAGAACCCCGAGATACGTATCACATTGTCCACGCGCAGTTCGCCTCAGATTATGGAGCTTGCGGGGACCCAGAACATTGATTTTGGTTTTGCGGATTTCGAGCATTCAGCCGGGAAAGAGCCCCAGTATTCTACCGAACTGATCCGGGCAGACTGTTTTTGTGCCGTTGACAGTGATAGCCCGCTTGCTTCCCGCAAGATCATAAGCATTTCCGACCTCGATGGGGCTCCCATGGGAGGGTTGCATGCCACGCATCCATTCCAGCGCAAAATTAGACAAGAGTTTGAGGATGTCTCCGCCGACTATAATCCAACGGTGACCTGCCAGTACTTTCTGCCATTGATACCATTCGTGAGTTCTGGTCAGTGTTACTCGATCGTGGACCCGCTGACCGTAGCGACTGAACAAGAACTAAATCTGTCAAACGGAAAGGTCGCGTTTTTACCCTTTGAGAAACCACTAAGATACGAATACGCGCTTCTCGAGCCCGATCACCGTCCACCGTCTCAATTGGCTTTGAAGATCAAAGCAGGTTGGAAAGCCGAAGTGCTAAAGATGTTGCAAGGGGTGAAGGCCAAACCTCATGCAGTTGGGATAGATGAAACGGGAAGCGAGCAGAGTTAAGCAACTTTGGCTCTTCAAACTGAAAACTGCCGGGGAGGAAGGTTCGCTTAGAATCGACTTTGGCGGGCCAAAGAATGTCATCTTTGGGCCAGTCGCGTTTGCAGCACCGAATCTCATGAACGGCAGCACTCAGCTGATGACCTCAAAAGCTAAGGCTACTCGGTGCCTTAAGGGTGTTGCGCTTCTGCGTTTGTGCATTAATCTTTATTGAAAACAAAGAATTAGGATTTGTATTGAGACCCCTGATAAAGATCGCCGCTATTTGCGCAATAATCTACTGCTTTGGTACTCTTTTCTGGATGCTCCAGGTAGCAAAGACGCCGCTGAGCATGACCCATTTTCTGCTGTTGCTGGGCGGCATTTTCGCAACTTTCGTTGCGCTGATGGCTAAAGAGCCCTGGGATCTGGGCAGCTCCTCATCGAAACGCCCTGATGAGCCTGAAAAACCGCGAATTGAAATGACTGTTGATGAGATGCTTTCTGGTGTCGATTCCCAGGAAATCGGAGCAGTCATGGAAGAGCTGGAAGGTCATGCGACGAGACCAGCTGAAATACCGGGTTGGGCCATTCGGTTGGTGTCGCCCTATGCAGATACGCCTCCGCCGAACTCTTGGTTCGGAGGACGGCCCGCACTTCCCGCTGATTTTGAATGGCCGAGGAACACAGCGGGTCAGGCGATGAATTTTGTAGCCCAGATAGATCTTGGCGAAATCCCCCCGGAACCGGAGACTACGCAAAGAATACCCGGGCTTCCCGAGGCCGGCACGATGGTGGTTTTTGCCAATTTCCGAGGCGATCTGGGCCATTTGATCACGATCTTTCCAGAGCATAGTCAGTTGCGGGAACGGTCAGAGCCAGATGATCTGGAGGCCACTTTCCATTATCGAAGAAAGGCTGTGTTTCCAAAGTGGCATTTTGAGCTGATTCCTTATCTAGACAGCGCCGAAGCGACTCCGCCCGGAATATTGGGTGAAGAGGAACCTCACGAATGGATCACGAACTGGGGCCTCGCTTTGGCAGAGCTGGACGCTGCATCCTATTCAATCCGGAGCCATCGGGGTGACCGAAACAGGCATCTGAGCGACCTGCGTCGAATGAAACGAAGTGAATGGCCCGGCGCGCGCGGCAACCCAGAGATACTTGAGAGAACAAGATTCTACCGGCAGGTCTCGAACCTGTTGCCGCCCCTTCACAAAGAGATTGCGGCGTTTCGAAAGCTTGCGGAAAACCACGATCCAAGCGACGCCGTAGATCAGGAAGCCTTACAACGCCTGATGTCTGCACGGATGGACCTTGTGGCAAATCTGCCTGCGAATGCCAAATACGGTATCGCTTCGCTCAACTGCGATCATCAATCAAATATACTTCATAGCTTGCTTCTGGAAAGAGATGTGACACTTGAGGAAAAGCTGTCTGACCTGCCTGAGTGTTTCCACGACTTTGTGAGCAAGCACATTAGCGCCTGGCGCGGACATAGGCTTTTTGGCCAGAAACTTCCAAAAACGACTTCGATCCTAGACTTTCGCAGTGTCCAATGCGTGCTGGATATCAAAGCTGATTATTATCTCGGCACCGAGAGTGAACACCAAGATGGGTTTTCGATCTGGACTCCGATCGAAGCGCTGACCGCCGGGGATTGGTCAAAGACAAAGATGTACCATCACACGAATGTTTAGAAAGGTATCGGTCTTCTCAATGAGGCTCTGCCGAATTGCGGCCTCTACCTGAATTCGCAGTACACAGACACTAAGGCATTGCCCATTCGATCTTTGCCGAACTAAATGAAATATGAACCGAAAAGCGGACGTGTCTTGACCGTGCGACGTTTGTCAAAATGAGATCCTGCCGCCGCTCTCTGGGGCGAGCCTGAACAGACCCTTTGAACCCTGAGCGGATATTGAGCGGTGCAAATGCTGCGTTTCGCCATACCGGCCATTCAGTAGTGCCTACATCGGTCGGAACGGGAAAGATATGCACGCCTGCTTCGTAGTGCGAATCCTATATTTGATGTTCATGATCAAATCCGAGGAATGCTCTGAGTTCCTCAAGAAGAGGAGCCAGAGCATCTTTTTCGACATGATCTCTCAAGATGGATTGGCAACGGTATTAACTCGCCCCCAAAGCCTGCCCGTTTTCATCAAAGTAGTGCAGTTTTTCAGGCGGGAAATGCAGTCCAATCTTAGCCCCGGGCACAAGATCCGTATCTCCATTCAGGCGGACAGTAACTTTTTCTTCGCCGCCACAATCAACGATTAGGAAAGTATCAGCGCCCAAATATTCGATTACCTCAATGATACCATCGCTTTGACCATCACCAGCTGCAACAACCTCGATATGCTCAGGCCGCACGCCGAGTTTGGTTGCGTTTCCGGATAGACCGAACTCACCACTGCGACCGTGCTCAAGCTTGTAAGTGCCGCCTTCAGTCGTGCAGGGCAGGATATTCATCTTTGGGCTTCCGATGAATTGGGCCACGAACAGATTGGCAGGGCGCTCGTAAAGCTCTCGTGGCGTACCGACCTGTGCGATCTTCCCGTATTCCAGCACCACAATCCGGTCGGCGAGTGTCATGGCTTCTACCTGATCGTGCGTCACGTAGATCATCGTACGCTTGAGGCTTTGGTGAAGTTTGGCGATCTCATACCGCATCTCAACCCGAAGCGCTGCATCTAGGTTTGAAAGCGGCTCATCGAACAGGAACGCCGTCGGATCGCGTACGATGGATCTTCCGATTGCCACCCGCTGCCGCTGACCGCCAGACAGGTCCTTTGGCCTGCGCTCAAGGAATGGTCCCAGTTTGAGAACCTCGGCGGCCCGGTTGACCTGTTCGGCTATCTCGACCTTGGGAACACCCGCAACTTTCAGCGAGAACCCCATGTTCTCAGCAACCGTCAGGTGCGGGTACAGCGCATAGGATTGGAACACCATCGTCAGCCCGCGTTTTGAAGGCGGATGATCTGTAACGTCGCTGTCATTGATCAACAGAGACCCGCGCGAGATGTCCTCGAGGCCACCAATCATGCGCAGCAGGGTAGATTTCCCACAGCCGGACGGGCCGACGAAGACAATAAATTCACCTTCATCAATCTTGAGGTCTACGCCCTTGATGACTTGCGCAGAGCCGAACCATTTTTCGACTGATTTTAGTTCGATGCTACCCATCAGGCCCTCCCTGCCCAGTGAAGCCAGACAGCGGCTGTCCAAGTAAATGCCTGGCCACCTGCAGGGCTGCCGGTTTTGGGGTCGAAGTATTCTGCGAACCCATAGCCCGATATCAGTTCGGCAGTTTTCTGGCGCAGCTGTTCTGCCTGCTGTGCATGCCCCATATCCGCCAGACCAAACCCGATCATCATGTTCATGAAAGCCCAGGTCGGACCTCGCCAGTACCGACGTGCGTCGAATTTCGGCATATCCGGATCATAGCTTGGAACGGGGTAAGGCACAGTTTCCAGAACTGATTTCAATCCCTTAAGCATCCGATCAGACTCCATGCCAGCGTACCAACACAAATATGACGCGTTGGAAATACTGTCGGCCATCTCCCCGGTATGCGCGTCACGCGAGTCGAAACTCCCTAGGTCATCGTTCCAAAGCGAACGCGCGCCGGATTCCAGCTTTTCAATATCCTCACTCAGACCCTCGGCCTTCAGCCCAAGCTTTTCGCTGATTACCAGCAGGTCCCGCGCAGCGCGCAGAGTGGTGAACGTCATAGTGGGATCGGCGACGCGGAATGGGTTGAGCGACAACAGGGCTTGCTGGTCCCATCCCGCATCTCTGCCGATCTGAACCAGCTTGATGTATCGGTCGTAGTCGAACTTTGTAGGCCGGTCGTCGCTGTTTACATGGCTGGTGTCGCGGCGCTGGTATTCCCCAACATCCGATGCATCCATGCGTGCCATCGAGTTGTCCCAATCAGGGGCGTTGTCGCGACCTGCCTCCCACGGATGAGTCGTGCACACGGCACCGAATTCATCAAGGCGCCATTTAATGATCCAACGATGCCACGCCAACATTTTAGGGAACAGCTCCTTCATGCGAGCATCCCCAAACGCGGTATCCTGTTCCCAGATTTTGCGTACCATGGTCGCGGCAATTGGGGGTTGGATGATGCCCGAAGACGGGATCGGGCCATTGCATCCCCAAACATCGGGACCGGGAAAATACCCTTCATCCTGCTGGTGGAAAAGGATATGCGGAACCATGCCGTCTGCCCATTGCCCGGTGAACAGCGTCTCGATCTCAGTCCAGGCGCGGTCGAGGTCGAACTGGGCAAAGCCAAGCGCGGCAATCGCGCTGTCCCAGTTCCACTGGTAGGGATACAGTCCCTCGGTCGGGATGGTGTAGCCTCCGCGATCGTTGGCAATCAGGATATTGCGCGCTTCGCGGTCGGGGTTCGTATGTTGGTTCATCTGTGTCATCCTTTGACAGACCCCGCTGTGAGGCCCTTGGTCATGAAACGTTCAAGCCCCAGGAACAGCGCCATGATTGGAACGGTGGCGATCACCGCACCGGCCATCAGGTGCTGACGGGGAATTTCTGAGGAGTTCAGCATCGTGACCCCTCGGGTCAGAGTGAATTTCGACGGATCGTCCAGCAGCATGAAAGCCAGCAGGAATTCATTCCAGGCGATCATGAAGACATAAAGTGAGACCGATGCCAGCGCGGGCAGGCTGAGGGGCAGGGTGATTTTCCAGATCACCGCCAGACGCGACAGACCGTCCATCAGCCCGGCCTCTTCCACTTCGGTCGGCAGACCCCGGAAGTAGCCTTGCAGCATGTAGAGCGCGACCGGGATCGTGGTGACCGGGTAGATCATGACGATGCCGAGGATCGAGTTGCGCAAGCCGGTCAGTGAGAAGGCGATATAGATCGGCAGCGCCAGAACGATCATCGGCACCATGTAGATCAACAAGATCGAACGCGAGAACGCCTTTTGACCCTGAAACCGGAACCGCGCCACCGCGTAAGCGCCTGGTACGCTAAACAGTAGCGTGATGAATACGGTCAGGACCGAGACATAAAGCGAGGTCCATAGGTAGGTCCCGAAATTGAAGTCTCGGAACAGTTCGGTGTAGCTGCGGAACAGGTCGGTGCCCTGAGACAGGTCGACCGAAAAGTCCAACGGGTTCTGCAACAATGCCTGTTGAGATTTCAGGCTGGTCATGACCATCACGTAGAACGGGATCACGACGATTGCCGTGAAGAAGATATAGCCAAACCCAGTGCAGAAACGGATCACTGCCTCTTCGTATTCATGGCGCGTAAGCGCTCCGAATGGTGTTTCCTTCAGGATCGCCGCCAAGGAAAGGTGCATGACGACGGCCATGGCGATAACCGTGACCACAACCGCTTGCAATGATGTGTCTGAGCCGATCAGAACCGGGCCAAATCCGGTCAACCCGGACAGGCCCAACAACGCCGATATGCCGAGGCGGGTCGGAGCACGCTGCGCGGGAAAACGGACATAGACCAACCCGGCAATCGCGCCCCAAATCAGGCAGAGCAGAACTTGCGGGCGAAAAGCGGCCCCGGTTGAAAACGACATGGTGATGGCAACGGTGGTGGCGACCACTACTAGCCACAGCGCGCCCAAAACCGGAGCTGTAAGATACCCTTTGCGCATCACAGACCCTCCTCACGGCTGATGAAGCGAAAGAAGACAAAGCTGAAGGCGATCAGGCACAACAGGATCACGACGGCCACCGCCGCACCGGCACCGATGTTCGAGATCGCAAAGGCCTGTTCATAGACGTTGACGGTCAGCGTGCGGGTGCCTGCATTGCCGCCGGTCAGCAGAAAAATGTCGTCGAACTTGTTGAACGTCCAAATGAAGCGCAGCAGGAACAAGACCGACAGGATGCCCAGCAGTTGCGGGATGCTCAGCAGCCAGAACTTCTGGAACGGAGAGGCCCCGTCCATATCGGCGGCCTCGTACATGCTGGAGTCGATGGACTGCATCCGGGCCAGAATGAACAGGAAGGACAGCGGGAAGTAGCGCCAGATCTCGAACACTGTGACCATGATCAGCGCCAGCGGGCGCTCACCGAAGAAATTAATCGGCTCGCTACTCAGCCCCATCTGCACCAGCAAAGCGTTGGCCGATCCCGAGAAGGGATCGAAAAGCGTGACCCAGGTGAAAGCGACGGCGATGACGGGGGCGACATAGGGGAACAGGTAAAGGCCGCGGATGAAGCCTTGTCCCCTAAAGCTCTTGTTGAGCAACAAGGCGGCGAATAATCCCATGACCAAAGCGCCAATCGTCCCGAAGACCGTATAGAATAGCGTGACCCAGAGTACGCCCCAGAACTCCGACCCATCAAAGACACGTGCAAAGTTCTCGAGGCTGAATTCAAGGTTGGTCAAAACGTTCGGACCACTGCCGGTGAGGCGCGGTTCGGAGTCCTCGACGATTTCTTCGAATGCGTCGGGATCGCCGTCGACCGTGACCGGGATGCGGATACGCTCACGCTGGCCGCCGTCCAAGGTTCCAAAATCGCAGAACAAATCCTTCCCGTCCAGAACACAGGGCGCTGTGACTTCGCCCACGGCAACACCATCGGGCAGCACATCGGTCAGGGTCACGCCTTCGATGGCGATTTCCTGGCTGGAGTTCCTTAGACGGTATTCGATCCGCAGATCGTCACCAGAGCCGCGTAGGCTTTCACGGATAACCGGAGCAGGCGGGCGCAGGTCGGACAGGGTAAACGGCTTGAAGCTGATCCAGATGATCGCCAGCAAGGGCAGGATCACCACAAGCGACACGCTGATCACGGTCGGAGCCAGCAGCGCCCAGGCCAGACGCGCCTCGCGTTTGGCAAGAGCCCCGGTTCCGGTCGGTGGGGTGGCCGAAGACATGGGATACCTCGAAGGGTTGCGAGCAGCGGCGCGAACGCCGCTGCAGGTGCTGGTTGATTACTGAACTTTGGCCAGCTCTTCGTTCATGGCTGCAACTGCGGCAGCCGCGTCAATCTCATCATCGATATACTGCCGGACCACGCGGTTGATGGCCTGAGAGTTGATCATCTTCGACGCCAGCGCCAATTGACCTTCAGCCACACCCCAGCGCTGCGCAACGTCCAGACCGCCAACGATCTCGTCGATCATCGCTTGGTCATAAAGCTCACCCAGGGGGGCCTTACGGTCAACGCCTACAGGCAGCTCGGCCCATGCTTCGGAAAAGGCAGTCGGATTGTCGGCGTTGCCGCGACGAACAGGGAACTTGCCCTCAGGCGCAATTGCCAGCGTTTGGGTGTATCCGTCATCCATCGCGAACTTCACGAATTCCATCGCCGCGTCCGTGTCAGCATCGTTGGTAATGCCAAAGTACCTCACATCACCCCACGCTGCGCCATCTGGATTGGACGGGCCAGAGAAGTTGGTCACGATGCCGGTCTTGCTTGCCAGTTCGCTTGAGGTCGGATCGTCGTTGATTGTCGGCGGCGCACTGTCCCGCAAGCCGGCCAGTTCATCAAGAATGAAGGGCGACCAGATGATCATCGCTGCCTTGCCGTCGAAATAAAGCTCTCGCGATTGCTTCCAGTACAGCTCACCCGGAGGTGACGCTTTCGAGATTGCTTTGTAGAAATCGAGAACCTCGGTTGTCTTGGCCTCATCCAGTGGCTTGAAACCATCAGCGCCAACCGGCGAGACGCCATTGGCGAGGAACACATGTTCCAGCACTTGGCTCATGAAGTTCTCATCTACTTTGGTCGCCGCAACGAAGCCATACATTTCAGGCGGGTTGTGCAGTTTCTCCAGAGCGGCCAAGACGCTGTCAAACGAGTTGGGCGCATCCAGCCCGGCTTCGTCAAATAGGTCTTTGCGGTAGACAACCATCTGTGTCCAACCATCGACAGGCACTGAGGCTGTTTCGCCATTAAAGGCCGCCATACCCAACGCACCGGGGGCGAAAGTGTCGGCACCCAGCTCTTCGATCACTTCTGTCGCAGCTTCGGTGTCAAGGATACCTGCTTCGGCCCAAGGCAGGGCGTATTGCAATGGATGATAGACCACATCTGGCAGGTCGCCTGCAGCGAAGGCTGCGGTCGCTCGCGTGCCCAGATCGGTCTCGGTGACCGGGATCACCTCAACGGTGGTGCCGGTTTCCGCTTTGAACTGGTCCGCCATTTCCTGTTGTTTGGCCAGCCGTTCTGGTTGCTCCTCAGTTGTCCAGAAACGAATTGTATCTGCTTGTGCTGACACGGCTGCCAGGGCCAGCGCCAGCGATGTGCCAAGCATCAGTCGAGATGCCTTTGGTGTAAGTTTCATGATCGGTCTCCTCCCCGATTTCCATTTCTGAATTGTGTAATTTTTTGCGCCAGCTCTTCAGGTGTCAGGCGCGGTGGTCCATCGGATTCCCGTTCCAAAAGAACGGCTTCGCCCAACTCACGCAGGCTTTCCGGTGCTTCTCCACGGGTTTGCCGTATGAGCATTTCAGCAAGGCGTTCGCCAGCCCGCTGTGAGTCGACGCTGAATGTCGTAAGGCCCGGGCTGACGTATTGGCTTTCGGGTATGCCGTCATACCCAAGGATCGAGACATCCTGACCGATTTGCAGACCAAACTTGGCGCAAACAGTATATGACCCCAATGCGGCCAGATCAGTCGCAAAGACGATCCCGGTTGGTGGATTCTCCAACTCCAGCAAAGCTCGCGCTTGGACTGCCCCTTCATCACGGGTGCGCGCGCCCTCGCGGATCAGTTCAGGATCGATAGGTAAGCCAGAGGCCCTCAGACCTTCAAGATAGCCATCGCGTCGAAGGTGGCTGTAGTTGAATTTCGGATCGCTGCCGACAAAGCCGATGCGACGATGGCCAAAGCCGCTCAAACGGCTGACCGCGCTACGGATTGCCGTCTCACCCGAGATATCAAACCAAGATGTATCGCTGTATGTGTCCGCCTGCCCGTATCCTGTTCGACCGTAGAGTATAAATGGAACATTCAACGCACTTAGATACTTGATACGAGGGTCGTCGACTTCCGTCCTGGGCAGAATAAACCCATCCGCTTTGCGCTCTTCCACAAGGCGCCCCAGAACGTTGAGCATATCCTCTTCGGACTTGGCTGTTGAGATAGTCATCGTCCAATCGAATGCGCTGGCACCTTCGCAAGCGCCCGCCAGAAAGTCCTGCAGAAACGGATTATGCCGGTCCGGTTCCCCGCTGTTAATGACCATCGCAATTGCACGCACTTTCCCTGTGCGGATCGCCTGCGCGTGGCTGAGCGGGCGATAGCCCATCTTCCTTGCAGTAGTTTCGACCCGTTTTCTGGTGGACTCTGAGATGTCGGAATACCCGTTCAAAGCGCGCGACACGGTGCTCTTTGAAAGTCCGAGGTGATGAGCCAATTCGTCCAGCTTCACCCTTCCGGATGAGGGGTCGCGACGGAGCGAAGATT
Source organism: Roseibium sp. RKSG952 (assembly GCF_009711355.1). NCBI lineage: Bacteria > Pseudomonadati > Pseudomonadota > Alphaproteobacteria > Hyphomicrobiales > Stappiaceae > Roseibium > Roseibium sp. RKSG952. Next base: position 195,865 of record NZ_SMMF01000959.1, read on the forward strand.
GGCGCTTCGATAGACTGGGATTCGTTATCATTCCATTATTTGGCTCTCCGAAACCGGTTTCGGCAACAAAAAAATCTCATCTTACTGCCTGCAACACCCTGGTCGCTTGGAGGTGCGCGCCATTCGGTAGCCCAGCAAAAAAAGCTACAAGCCCGCTATCTGCGCATTACTGAGTCTCAGTCGCGAATTTTTGGAAGAATGAGCGCGGCTCAAAACTTGCACTGCTTAGTTGGTTAACTGAGCATGCTGATTGAATGGCCCGTCTCCGTCGCCGAGCTGATCCTTTTCGGATCATCTGCATTCGACTAAACAGGCCATCGTTCGCAAGAGACCGCAACTGAACCAAGTCTATCTCATCTCAAAACCGGGAATGAACGTGATGACTTGGCTCAGTCAGGATGAAACTTCGGTGATCGTTTCTCCAGAAATGCTGCCATGCCTTCCTTTTGAGCAGGCAGACCATAGAGCGCGTGATAGGTTTGGCGTTCGTGCCGTATTCCGGTGTCCAGCGTGCTCTGCTCGGCCATATTCACGCATGAACGTGCCATCTGGGTGATGTCGGGGGCATATCCCGCGATCATCTGTGCTGTTTCCATTGCAATATCTGCGAGGTTGTCAGAAGGTACCAACCGGCTGACCAGACCTATCTGCAGGGCTTCGTGCGCATCGATCATGCGCCCGGTCAGGATCATATCCATCGCGCGAACGCGCCCGATCAAGCGGGTTAGGCGCTGTGTGCCACCGATACCCGGAATGCAACCGATCTTGATTTCAGGCTGCCCGAATTTTGCGGTCTCCGAGGCGAAGACCAGATCGCACATAAGCGCAACCTCGCATCCGCCGCCCAGGGCATAGCCATTGACGGCTGCAATCTTGGGAATACGAAGCGCCGCAAAACGGTCCCAACCTGCGAAGAAATCGCTGGACTGCATCGTGGCATAGGTTTGAACTGCCAGTTCACCGATGTCTGCGCCAGCCGCAAAGGCGCGGCCATTGCCGGTCAGGATCAGGCAACCGATATCCGGGTTAGCCTCAAAACCGGATGCAGCAGCGAGCACCTCTTTCATCACTTGTGTGTTCAGGGCGTTGAGTTGGTCCGGCCGATTGAAACGGATCGTTGCGACCCGCCCCTGTGTGGATGTTTCGATTGTCTCAAACATAGTCAGCTATCCCAGATTGCGCCGTAGGCCGGGATGCCCAGGCTTTCCATGTCGTGTACGACTTTTCGCGTCAGTTTCTGGTTCGAGATCACAATGACCGCCTCGGCCCCGCTGTCGCGTACAGCCTGCAATGCCAATGCCGAAAGGTTTGGCTTGCCCTGCGCATCGGTGTCCCAGATCAGAGGCCCTTCGGTGTTCGCTTCGATCTCGTCGACCAGAGCATCGCCATAGGTTTTGCGCGGGCTTCGTGTTGACCAGATCAGGCGGTTGGGCACGTCACCCGCCAATAGATGTGGCAGGATCGGTCCGATGCCCGACCCGGTGCCGACATAGACCACTTTTTTGAACAGAATCTCGATCCGGGCAACACCAGAGGTGGTGATCCCCTTGACCCAGACCTTGTCTGGTGGAGTGTCAATGAACCTGCCTGTCCAGTCTCCGGCCCGGCTGATCGCCAGTCGATAGCCGGATTCGTCCGGGGCAGGGATATTGGCGAAGGAATGGTACTCGCCAAACGGCGTGTGGCTGATCGCATTGGAGCTGCCGGGGAACGGTGTATCTCCGTAATTGAACCGAACGATTACAGCGTGGTTCGAGGGCTTCTCGATCTCAACACTTACGCGCTTCAGGGTCAGCCAGGGGGACAGGATCGACAATGTGATCAGGCATAGCATCCAGAACGCCGGGCTTTGCAATAGTTCACCGCCCATATCGTGTGTGATCGAGATCGTTTGCGCCCAGAACAACGCCAGAACAGTCCAGCCGGCGAAGCGATGGATTTTTTCGAACGCGTTGTGAAAACGGGCGCGAATTGGCCCCAGCGCTGAGATGACCATGATTGTCATCAGCACAACCATTGTTGCACTTAGCCCAAGGGTCAGATCTGAGGGGATGGATGCGCCGACCACACGGTTGGACACCATACCAAACAGCAGAAAACCAAACCAGATCGTGCCCGCAACGGTGCAGCCCGAATGTAATCCGCCAAAGTGAAACACCTTTCCGACGCCCCAGCGAATCCAGAGCGGCCACGATGTCGGGACTCGTGTGGCCAGCCAGAACAGAGCGTTGACCACCCTTTGCTGTCGGATCAGGATCCCGATGCTCAGGTTGATCAACGCCATGTCCGCGATAAGGGACAGCGCGTACTCATTCCCGGATAACCAGCGACCTTCACGCAGCCCCATCGCGAACACACCCAAATTCACCAGCGCGACCAGCAGTGCCAGTCGGCGGTATTCCATTAATGCCGGGTGCCGGGTGACTCGCCGCCAGTTCAGCGCACGGGATTCCAGATTTGTAGCTTCGGTTGTCATCAGTTCAGCTCCGTCCCGGTCTTGGCGATGTGGTCCTGCGCAAGTCTCAGCAACAGTCTCTTATCCAGCTTGCCGCGCGGGGTTCGGGGCAGGGCGTCCAAGGGCATCACCATGGTTGGGCTGCAGTAATAGGGCAGGCGATCTGCTACCGATTGCGTCGCCCGTTTGGGGCAGGCCGTACCGGGGGAAATGAAGCTGACAAGGTTTCGGCTGTCATATTGCAGGGTCACCGCCTGCTGACAGCAGGGTGATGCCTCAAGCGCATTTGTGACGCTGTCCAGTTCAACCCGGAAACCGCGGATTTTGACCAGATCATCGACACGCCCGAAATGCTCAAGCTCTCCATCCGGGGTCCATCGACCCAGATCACGGGTACGGAACATCATATGACCGGGCCGGAACGGATCAGGGCGATAGCGTTCTGAGGTCAGTTTGGGGTTGGCCAGATAACCTGCTGTCACGCAATCACCGCCAGCCCACATCTCTCCCTTCTGCCCGATGGGCAGGGGGCGCAGATTTTCATCCAGAACATAGACCGTATTGTTCGGCGTTGGGCGGCCGATCGATAGGATGGGTTTGTCAGGATGATGTGGCTCAGCCGTGTTTATGATCGTGGTTTCGGTCGGGCCGCACGAGTTGTAAAAGGTGCAAAACGACGACCAGGCATCTGCCAGCGGGCGCGGGCAGGGCTCTCCGGCGACGGCGGCGACTTTTATTTGCTGGCACCGGCTGTGATCCAGCGCGTTCAGGATCGAAGGAGTGGCAATCAGCACATCGACCTGTTCTGCCGTAACCTGGATGGATTTACCGCGAATGACCAATGTTGCCCCATTGGACAGGGCGCCCAGTGTCTCCCACGCGGCCATGTCGAAGGCAATGGACAGGATCTGACCAACCCGCAGCCCCGGCCGCATTCCCAGATCACCCGGTGATGTCAGCAGGATATTGGCCAGATTTGCATGAGTGACCTGTACGCCATTCGGTACACCCGTCGTTCCGGAGGTGAATAGGATCATCGCAAGATCGCCCGCGCAGGCGCGGTGACCAGCGGAATCCGGGGCGGGAGCATCCAGCATTGGATCGAACATGATCGTATCGATGGTGATCAGAGTTTGATTGACCGCAACGGGCACCTGATCGGCCAGAGAACTCAGGCTGAGCAGAACCTTCGCACCGGTAACTTCTGCCACATGGCGTAGGGTTTCGGTGGGTGCAACACCCACATGTTGCGGAACATAGGCAGCCCCCAGCTTCATCACCGCGACAATGCCGACCACCATCTCGATCGAGCGGTGCAGGAACAGACAAACGGCATCGCCGCGTTTCACACCATGGGCCCGCAGCACGTTGGCCAGTCGGTTTGACGCCTCATCCAGCGCCACATAGCTGAGCGCATGCTTGCTGCATTCGACGGCTATGGCATCGGAATTATGATGAAGTTGATGGCGCAGCGCGTCGGCAATTGTTGCGTGGCGCGGTGCCAGTGTTGGACCCCATCCAAAGGCCCGGAATTTGGCCCGATCTGCAGAGTTGAGATCAGCAAGACAGTCATTGCCGGGTTTGGGGAGTGTCAGGGGATGGTAGTCTTTCAGAGGATTGACAGCAAAGTTCTGCATGGCGTTTTCCTTTTCTGAGAGGGTCACGCCTTAGTGATAATGGGAAAAATTCCCATTTATTGTCACAATCAATCACATTATGGTCACGAAACCGTTGAATTGGTTAACAACTGAGAAATGTTATCAGAGACCAACCTGTAACGAGTGACGTGATGCCGACGAACTCCAAGCCACCTCTTGAATCCGCGCTGGCCGCACTGCTTGAGCCACTGGCGCAAGCGATGGTCGCGCATGGCGTCACGGTAGGATCGGCCACCGAAGCACTGAAAAAAGCGTTGCTGACCGCAGCGGAACAGAGCTCCGACGCAACGCTCAGCGACAGTCGTGCCAGCCTTTTGACGGGTCTTCACCGGAAAGATGTAAAGCGGCTGCGCAATCTGGATGAGGATACACCGGAAAGACGCAGCTGCAGCGCGGCGGCTTTGGTAATCAGCCATTGGGCCACATCTCCTGAATTTCAGGATGAATCCGGTGATCCTCGTGAACTCACACGCAAGGGGGGTGAGGATGGGCCGGGATTTGACGATCTGGTCCGTCTTGCCCGGATCGACATGGCGCCGGGAACTGTCCTGAAAACGCTGCTAGACCAGAATATCGTCGAACAGAACGGGGCAGGGGGATTACGTCTTCTGACCCATGCGTTTCTGCCTTCGGGTGGCGGTGCAGAGCAGGTGGCGGCCTATCAGGCAACCCTGTCTGTGCACATGATGGCGGCAACTCAGAACCTGCTGGCTGAACCAGGCGCGGCGCGGAATTTCGATCGGGCCGTCCGATACTCACACCTGTCGGCTGAGTCGATCGAAGAGCTGAGGCGGATATCCGATGAACGGGCGCAGACCTTGTTGCAGGACATTAATGCGCTGGCTCGCAAGCTGCAGGACTACGATCACGAGGGTGGCCATACGGGCCGGTTCGCACTGGGCGCATATATCCTGCCCTCTCCGGATGGGACGCAGGAAGACGGGGAGTAGCCATGGTATTGTTTCCCCGCATATTGGCCGCATTCCTGATCGCGCTCTGGGTTTATGCTCCGGCGCAGGGCCGCAGTGAGGAAGAGCGAGAAGGCGGAATTATCGGTACCGGTATTGTTGGGACGATCACCCATCTGGGCAGCATTCATGTGAACGGTCTGCACATACAAGTCGATGACATGATGCCGATAAGTGGGTCTGTCGAGCCTATGAGCGCTGGTGATCTGGAACCCGGTCACACAGTTGCGATTGTCGCTGAGCGAGTCGATGATGGTTGGCACGCCCGCCATATCCGCCAGGTTTTTCCACTGGTGGGTCAGGTTACAGATTTTGGTGACGGTGAGTTGGCCGTTCTGGGTACCAGGGTCACTGTCGGTGAGACGCTTCCGGATTTGTTGGTGGGGGATTGGGTTGCGGTCAGTGGTCTGTGGCAGGAAAAGGCGGTTCGTGCGTCGCGGATCGAACGCCTCACCGGCACTGAGTATCAGGCGCGCATCAGTGGGACATATCTGTCTTCAGACCAGAACGGCGCATTGGTGATTGGCAGCAGCCTGATCAGCGGGATCAGTCCGCAGCATCTGCAATCGGGTGATCTGGTCCGTGTCTATGGCGAACCCGGACCATCCGGTATCGAGGCGACGCGGCTTGAGACCGGCCTGTTCGATGAAACTGTCGGCATCATCCAGGTACAGGGATACTACTCAGCCCCGCAACCCGATGGTCTTTATACGGTGCTGGGTAGCGGGCTGGTCGCTTACACCGAACGGCCCGAGATGATTGATCAGAACGACAGCGTCATCCGATGCGGTCAGACCGGTCGCCTGATCGACAGTGGTGTTGCAGATCAGGACGGTAACGATGCCCGCGATCTGCAAGCCGAACTTGGTTGCTGATCGCGGTGGCATCACTCGCCGAAAGCGGCGATCAGTTCTTTGGCTAGCGGAAGAGAAGAGTACTCGAGCCGAGAGGGCGTCAGACCAAGCCGTACAACTACCATGTCATGCGATGGGAATACGCCGATGAACTGCCCGTCATGCCCCTGAAGCCAGACTGAATCTTCGAAAGGGGGGTATCCGCCCGGTGCTTCCAGCCAGAGATGGCCTTTGCCATACAGATTGTCTGAGACTTCGACCGGTTCGAACATCCAGTCCGTGTATCCTTCAGGCAGAAGCTGTTGATCTTCCCATTCCCCGTTCTGCAGCAATAGTTGACCGAAACGGGCCCAGTCACGCGCGGTTGCGTACATGTAACTAGACCCGACAAAGGTATCATCGGTGTCGGTTTCAAACACAACTGAAGTCATACCCAACGGCTTGAACAATGCATCACGCGGATAGCTGAGGCTGTCTTTGTCCAGCTTGTCTTGCCAGACCCGTGACAGCATTGTGGATGTGCCGGACGAGTAGTTGAATTCGGTGCCGATTTCGGCCCCTGCGTCTCGGCCCGAGGCAAATCCCACCATGTCATCGTTGAGGTACAGCATTCTGGTAACGTCTGATACGTCGCCATATTCTTCGTTCCACTGCAACCCGCTCGACATTGCGAGCATGTCCCTGACTGTGATGTCCTTGCGGTTGTCCTGCGACCAATCCGGGTAGCTATCTATGAGCGTGTCATCCAGCGACATGCGGCCCGACTTGATCAGCGTTCCGATCAGTCCGGCTGTCACCGTTTTGGTCATCGACCAGCCCAGCAGCGGTGTGTTTTCATCAAACCCGTCTGCGTAAGCCTCGGCCACGATCCGTCCGTTTCGAACAACAACAACCGCGCGATAGCCTTCGCCCAACAGTTCGTTGTCAGACATTATGTTCAGGATTTCAGGATTTTGAGACAGACTCACATCATCGCCCTGCGGCCATGGACCGGCTGGCAAAGGCGCGGGCGCTGCGAGCGTTCTGTCGCTTAGCGCGGCCTCGTGAACATTTGTACATCCAAGACCGTCGCGATATTGCGATGTGGCCGGTGCGAAAAAGCCGAACATCCAAGCCTTTACCGTTTGTGCATCTCGGTCCACCTCAATCGATATCTGTTTGAGGAGTGGATGCCCCGGGGCCTGCACGTCGATCTCCAGCACTTCGTCAGGATCACGGCCTGCAATGAAGACATTGGAACAAACTATTTTGGCTGAGTAATTCGTGCCAACCTTTAGCAAATCCGGCGGTGCGATCAGTAAGTACCCCGTTGCAGCGACTGCAAGCAAAGCCACGGTTCCAACGATGATTTTAAGTGCTTTGCGCAACACGAATACTCCCAACCAATTGTTCAGGCCCTTATCGCCGACCCAATCCGGTCGAACTGTGTCGGTGCATGTCAGCTTTTGCCACTGTTCCGTTACGTTTCGGCGCGGCACCAGATTGAGGAGCCTGACAATCGCGTTAGCTCAGGACTTGCTTTACTAACTCCGGGATATCAGCGCAGACTACGACTCAGACATGTTGAACATGTGACAAGGGCCAGTATTGCCGCCCGTGTCATGCTTTTGTTGTCAAAGGCACTCTAAACACACGTCAAACTCAATTTCAGAAAGGTTTGAAGATGTCTGTTTCCGGTAATTTCTCAATCTCGCGCCGACAGTTTCTTGCAACGACAACCGCCGGGGTGGCATTGGCCACGCTTCATCCATTCTCGGCTTCTGCGGCTGGCAATCAGGCGCATCTTCGGATCATGGAGACCACGGATATCCACGTGCACGTGTTCCCATATGACTATTATGCCGACAAGCCGCGAGATACGGTTGGCTTGTCGCGGACTGCCTCAATCATCAACCAGATACGGGCCGAGGCCACCAATTCGCTGCTGGTCGATAATGGTGATTTTCTGCAAGGCAACCCGATGGGGGATTACATCGCCTACGAGCGCGGGATGAAAGACGGGGACGCGCATCCGATCATCACCGCGTTCAACACCATCGGCTATGATGCAGCCACATTGGGCAACCATGAATTCAACTACGGTCTGAGCTTTCTCGAAAAGTCGCTTGCCGGGGCCGAATTCCCGGTTGTTCTGGCGAATATTGTCACGGAAAAAGGCGCGACTGCGCGTGACGACAAAACGCTGGTTGCCCCATACGCAATCCTTGACCGCGAAATCGAGTTGGGCGACGGCAGCACGCATCCCATCAAGATCGGCGTCATCGGCTTTACCCCACCCCAGATCATGAACTGGGATCGCAAGCATCTTGAAGGCAATGTCCAGGCTCGTGATATCGTTGAGTCTGCGCAGGCCTATGTTCCTGAAATGAAGGAACAGGGCTGCGATCTGATCATCGCCTTGTCCCACTCGGGCATTGGCGAGGCGGACCATTCGGAAGGGATGGAAAATGCCTCAGTACCCTTGGCGGGGGTTGAAGGTATCGATGCCCTGGTTACTGGTCACAACCATCTTGTGTTCCCATCGCCCACCTTTGCCGACCGTCCCGGAGTGGATGTCGAAAAGGGTACGTTGATGGGCAAGCCCGCTGTCATGGGGGGCTTCTGGGGGTCGCATCTTGGCGTGCTGGATCTGTTGCTCGAACGTGATGGAGATGCTTGGCGGGTGGTGACCACAACATCCGAGGCACGCCCCATTTCGAAACGCAACGAAGATCGCTCGATCACCGCGCTGGTGGGGGATGACCAAAAGGTGCTGGACTCAGTTGCCACCGACCATGACGAGACCCTTGCCTATGTTCGCCGCGCGGTTGGTAAAACCTCGGCGCCGCTACACAGCTATTTCGCGCTGGTTGCAGATGATCCTTCGGTACAGATCGTCTCGATCGCGCAGAAATGGTATGTCGAACAGATGCTGAAAGGCACCGAGCATGAGGGTCTGCCGATCCTGTCTGCAGCGGCTCCGTTCAAGGCCGGTGGCCGCGGCGGCCCCGAATACTACACGGATGTGCCAGTGGGAGATGTCGCGATCAAGAACGTGGCGGACCTTTATCTGTATCCGAACACGGTGCGGGCCGTGCGCGTCAACGGGGCTCAGGTCCGCGGCTGGCTCGAGCGGTCCGCAGGAATGTTCAACCAGATCGAGGTTGGATCCGAAGACGCAATTCTGCTGAACCCGTCTTTCCCGTCGTACAATTTCGACGTCATGGATGGCGTGACCTATCAGATCGATCTGTCCCAGCCATCGCGCTTTGGCCCGAAGGGGGAAGAGCTCAACCCCGATGCGGCGCGGATTGTGAACCTCGAATTCAATGGCGCGCCTGTGACAGACGATATGGAGTTCATCGTAGCGACCAACAATTATCGCGCGTCGGGTGGGGGATCTTTCCCCGGTGCGATGGGTGACACGGTTATCTTCGAGGCGCCGGACACCAATCGCGACGTTATCGTGCGTTACATCCTTGAACAGGGAACCATCGATCCAAAAGCGGATGCAAACTGGTCTTTCGCCCCTCTCAACAACACCAGTGTGTTGTTTGAAACCGGGCCCAAGGCCCGTGATTATCTGAGTGATGTCGAGGGCGTGTCACTGGAGGATGCAGGCGAAGGTGCCGATGGGTTCGCTGCGTTCCGCATCAAACTGTAAGAGGTCGGAGAATTCAGTTCTGGGGCAGCCGCATCGGCTGCCCTTTTTCGTTGTTTGCACTGGGGTCTGATCCGTTCGGACCGGAGGCATAGACCCGACGATCAGGCCTAATTCGGTGCTGTCTGAGATGTATGCAAAAAACATCTTGCAACCGGTTGCAAAGAGAATCATTCTGGCACCCGAAAATTAAGGATTCGGGAGAACTGCATGCTGAGGATCGGATTGCTTGGGGCTGGGCGCATTGGTCGTGTTCATGCAAAGGCCATCACTGCACATCCCCAAAGCCAGCTGTGCGCTGTATCGGATGCCATTGAGGATGCGGCTCAGGGTTTGGCTGCGGAAAGCGGAGCTGAGGCGCGGCCTTCCGAAGAAATCATCGCGGACCCTTCGATTGATGCCGTTCTGATTGCCACACCAACAGACACCCATTCCGATTTGATCGAGGCGGCGACTCAGGCTGGCAAAGCGGTTTTGTGTGAAAAACCAGTCGATCTGGACCTTGGCCGTGCTATCGCCTGCCAGAAATCCGCAGCCGCCAACGGTCAGCCTGTGATGATTGGCTTTAACCGGCGGTTCGACCCGAACTTTTCGGCGCTCAAAGCCGCAGCAGATGCCGGCGAGATCGGGACACCTGAAATGCTGTCGATCACGTCCTTTGATCCGGCGCCTCCGCCGGTCAGCTATATCAAGGTTTCCGGTGGGTTGTTCCGGGACATGATGATCCACGACTTTGATATGGCCAACTATCTGATGGGGCAGTTGCCCAAGGTCATTTCAGCGGTGGGAACATCTATCGTCGATCCTGAAATAGGGGCCGCCGGAGACGTTGATACAGCTGTTGTTACAATGACTTACGAAGATGGGCGGATCGCGGTCATCAAGAACTCTCGGCGTGCGGTCTATGGTTATGATCAGCGTGTTGAGATGCTGGGATCCGAGGGCCTGCTACAGGCGCAGAACATGCTGGAAAACACCGTGGTCAAATCGACAGCGGACGGGGTTGTCGGCGCGAAACCGACCTACTTTTTCCTCGAGCGCTATATGCCCGCATATCAGGCGGAATGGGATGCGTTTGTTCAGGCCACCCTGTCTGGATCGTCACTGCCCGTGACACTGGAAGACGGTGTTGCCGCATTGGCCATGGCCGAGGCCGCGACGCGTTCCGCACAGACCGGTCAACCGGTCGCGATGTCCGAAATTTTGAAACCGGTTGCAAAATGATTGGATATCCGGAAACTGAATTAGACCCCGTTTTGGTGCGGGGCCGCAGAGATTCGGCTTGGCCGAATGCTTGGGGTTGAGACCCCGACACGAAGAAAAATTTGTTCCAATGGGAGGAAACCAAATGAACAAGTTCGTTAAAGGTGCATTGGCCGCAGGCGCACTGGCGCTCGCAACGCCGGCCTTCGCGCAGGAAATTGTTGTCGTTTCGCACGGCCAGGCCAATGATGCATTCTGGAACGTGGTAAAGAACGGTGTCGAGCAGGCCGGTAAGGACGTCGGTGTAAACGTCGAATACCGCGCGCCCGAAACTTTCGACATGGTTGCCATGTCGCAGCTGATCGACGCTGCCGTAAACCAGGAGCCCGATGGCCTGATCGTTTCGATCCCGGATGCGGATGCGCTTGGCCCGTCAATCGAACGCGCCGTGGCAGCGGGTATTCCGGTAATCTCGATCAACTCGGGCTCGGATGTGTCGAAAGATCTGGGTGCTTTGCTACACGTGGGTCAGGATGAGTTCGACGCGGGCAAGGCAGCCGGTGCAGAGCTTGCCTCGATGGGCGGCAGCACCGCGATCTGTGTGAACCACGAAGTTGGCAACGTAGCCCTTGACCTGCGTTGCGCGGGCTTTGCCGAAGGTTTCGGTGGTAACGTCGAGGTACTGCCAACCTCCAACGATCCATCGGAAATTGAATCCAAGGTTGCTGCTGCTCTGGCTGCGAACGAAGCCATCGACACAGTTATGGCACTGGGCGCCAGCTCGGCCGGTGAGCCTGCTGTAGCAGCTGTCAAAGGTTCGGGCCGCGACGTGAATGTTGCCTCCTTCGACCTGTCGGCCAACTTCCTGCAGTCGATCGCGGATGGCGACGCAGCCTTTGCAATCGACCAGCAGCAGTATCTGCAGGGTTACCTGTCGGTGAACTTCATGGGTCTGCACGCCAAATACGGCCTGATGCCGGGCGGCAATGTACCTTCGGGTCCGAACCTGATCACGCAGGACAAAGCAGCTCAGGTGATCGAGCTGTCCTCGCAGGGCATCCGTTGATCAACACCAACACCTGAACAAACGGGGCGGCGCACCAGCGCCGTTCCCACCGAATGGGAGGAAACGATGAGTGATTCAGCTCAACTCGCAGGGGATGAAAGGGTCAAGAAAGAGCCTTTCCTGACCAAGCTCATGAAACGGCCCGAGCTTGGCGCCATGGCCGGGGTGGTTCTGGTCGTCATCTTCTTCGCCCTTACGGCGGATGACTCGATGTTTACCCTTGCCGGGATCATGAATTTCATGACGCCTGCGGCGCAGCTGGGCATTCTGGCAATCGGCGCGGCGCTGCTGATGATCGGGGGTGAGTTCGACCTGTCCATCGGTTCGATGGTGGCGTTCTCTGGCCTGTTCTTCGGCGTCTGCGTGGTGACATGGCAATTGCCACTGATCGTCGCGATCCCCATGACATTTGTTTTTGCGGCTTTCGTCGGCGCGATCAACGGCACGATCGTGATCCGCTCGGGCTTGCCATCCTTTATCGTCACGCTGGCTTTCCTGTTCATCTTGCGCGGTCTGTCGCTGGTGGGTCTGAAGGCAGCTACCGGCGGGTCGACACAGTTGCGTGGCGTCCGTGACGCGGTCGAAAACGATTGGCTGTCGCCGATGTTCTCAGGAGAAGCATTTGGCAGCCTGTTCGCATGGCTCGCCGCAAACGGAATGATCGATACATTCAAAAGCGGCGCACCCAAAGTGCCGGGTATCCCGGTGGAAATTCTGTGGTTTGTCGTGCTGGCGCTGGCGGCAACATATGTGTTGCTGCGTACCCCTGCAGGGAACTGGATTTTCGCCTCGGGCGGTGACAAGACTGCCGCATCAAACTCGGGCGTCCCGGTGAACCGCGTCAAAATCTCGCTGTTCATGCTGACCGCCTGCTGTGCCGCTTTGGTTGCCATCATCACAGTGATGGATGCCGGATCGACCGATGCCCGCCGTGGCTTCCAGAAAGAATTCGAAGCGATCATCGCCGCTGTTATCGGAGGGTGTCTGCTGACCGGCGGCTATGGCTCAGCCATCGGTGCATTCTTCGGCTCAATCATCTTTGGCATGGTTGTCATCGGCCTGACCTATACTGATTTCGATCAGGACTGGTTCCAGGTTTTCCTGGGCGCGATGCTGCTGATTGCCGTTCTGTTCAACAACGCGATCCGTAAACGCGTAACGGGAGAGCGCTGATATGACCGAGGATACCAAATTCCATCACGGGGACTCCGCCACCGACGCCGCTCCGATCGTCGAGATGAAAGACATCGAAAAGCACTTTGGCAACATCATTGCACTGGCTGGTGTCAGTTTTGATGTGAAGCCGGGCGAGTGTCACTGTCTGCTGGGCGACAACGGTGCGGGCAAATCCACCTTCATCAAGACCATGTCCGGGGTTCATAAACCCACCAAAGGCGAGATCTTGTTCGAAGGCAAACCTTTGCACTTCGACACGCCAAGAGACGCCATGGAAGCAGGCATTGCGACCGTGTTTCAGGATCTGGCGATGATCCCGCTGATGAGCGTTACGCGCAACTTCTTCATGGGGCGCGAACCGACCAAGGGCCGGGGTTTGCTAAAAAGGTTTGATGTCGAACAGGCAAACGATGTCTGCATGGAAGAGATGCGCAAGATGGGCATCAACCTGCGCGGCCCCGATCAGGCTGTCGGAACGCTGTCAGGCGGCGAGCGCCAAACCGTTGCGATCGCACGGGCGGTATATTTCGGTGCCAAGATTCTGATTCTCGACGAACCGACCTCGGCTCTTGGCGTGCGTCAGACATCGAACGTACTGGCAACCATTGATCGCGTGCGCAGTCAGGGCGTGGGTGTGGTGTTCATCAGCCACAACGTACGCCATGCGCTGGCTGTGGGTGACCGCTTTACCGTGCTTAACCGGGGAAAAACGCTTGGTACGGCCCGACGCGGTGAGATCACGCCCGAAGAGCTGCAGGACCTGATGGCGGGTGGTCAGGAAATGGCCGAGCTTGAAGGTTCGCTGGGCGGCACGGTTTAACTTAGGATTTTCCGGGTGTCCCAATAGGGGCATCCGAAAGGGAAGGTGGCACCGGACGCCACACTGATTGCAGGCTCGGCAAAAAAGCCTGACACTTTCGCAAATGTGACAACCAACGGAAGGCCGATGGCGGCTTCGTGTTGAAAGGGATCGTGATGAGCAAGACAGTCCGACTGACCGCGGCGCAGGCTCTGGTGCGTTATTTGGGGGCGCAGATGAACGAGGCCGGAGAGCCGTTCATCGCAGGCGTCTGGGCCATCTTTGGGCACGGTAACGTGGCCGGTCTGGGTGAAGCGCTGCACGCCGTGAAAGACAGTTTGCCTACCTATCGGGGGCATAATGAGCAGACCATGGCGCATTCGGCTATTGCCTATGCCAAGCAGATGGGTCGCAGCCGCGCAATGGCCGTGACATCTTCAATCGGGCCTGGCGCGACCAACATGGTTACTGCAGCAGCGCTGGCGCATGTTAACCGCCTGCCGGTTCTGTTGCTGCCGGGTGATGTGTTCGCAACGCGCGGTCCGGACCCAGTGCTGCAACAGGTCGAAGATTTCGGCGATGGAACTGTCAGTGCAAATGACTGCTTCCGTCCGGTCAGCCGGTACTTCGACCGGATAAGCCGCCCCGAACATCTGTTGACAGCATTGCCGCGCGCATTTCGCACTATGACCGACCCTGCCGATTGCGGGCCCGTGACGCTGGCCTTCTGTCAGGATGTGCAGGCCGAGGCATATGACTATCCCGAAAGCTTCTTTGAGCCCCGCGTGTGGCACCAGCGCCGTATTCGTCCGGACGAGGGTGAACTTGCGCGTGCCGTCGAAGCGATTAAGGCTGCCAAACGACCGGTAATCGTAGCTGGAGGCGGGGTGCACTATTCGGATGCCACTGCCGCATTGCAAAGCTTTGCCGAAACCCACAATGTGCCTGTCGCAGAAACGCAGGCCGGCAAGTCATCGCTTGCGTGGGATCATCCCCTAAATCTTGGCCCTGTTGGCGTAACTGGCGGAGAGCCTGCGAATGCCGTGTGTGCCGAGGCCGATCTGGTGTTGGGCGTAGGCACGCGACTTCAGGATTTCACCACAGGGTCCTGGGGTCTGTTCTCAAACCCTGAACGCAAAATGGTCTGTCTGAACACCGCTGCGTATGATGCCGAAAAGCATGGTGCCATGCCGCTGCAATCGGACGCGCGTGTTGGCTTGAGCGAATTGGGAACTGGTTTGGGCGATTATCAGGCTCCGTCGGTGTCAAATACGCTGAAATCCGATTGGTTCGAAAAGGTGGATGCGCTTACTGATGCGCCCGCCGACAGCAATGCGTTGCCGACAGATATGCAGGTTGTGGGCGCGGTTCAACGAGCCTCGAACGACGACACAGTTGTGATGTGCGCAGCCGGCACGATGCCCGGAGAACTGCATAAGCTTTGGAAGGCACCGCGCCCCGGTGCCTATCACATGGAATACGGCTTTAGCTGCATGGGTTATGAGATTGCAGGCGCCATGGGCATCAAGATGGCCCAGCCGGATCGCGATGTGATCTGTTTTACGGGTGATGGCACCTACATGATGGCTAACTCGGAAATGGCGACGGCCGCCATGATGGGCGTGCCCTTTACCGTAGTCATCACTGACAACCGTGGCTTTGGCTGCATCAACCGCTTGCAGATGGGCACTGGCGGAGCCGAGTTTAACAACCTGCTGGATCACGCGGTGCATGAGTCGCCTTCATCGATTGATTTTGCGGCCCACGCGGCCTCGATGGGTGCGACATCGGTCAAGGTCAGCTCAATCGCCGAACTCGAAGAGGCACTGGCAAAACGGGCCGAAATCAAGGGACCTTATGTGGTTGTCATCGATACAGATCCCTATCCATCCACCGAATATGGCGGAACGTGGTGGGAAGTGGCAGTGCCCGAAGTCAGCATTCGTCCCGAAGTGAATGAAAAACGCGTGGCCTATGAAGCCGCCATCAAGGAAAGAAACACGAAATGAGCGTGAAAATCGGGATTTCTCCGATCGCATGGCAAAATGACGATCTGCCGGACCTGACGGCAGCCTTTACCATGGAGCAGGCGCTGAGAGAGGCGCGCGAGATCGGATATATCGGCGTCGAACGCGGGCAGCGGATGCCTGGCGATACCGAAGGTCTGCGTGCTTATCTCGACGGGAACGGCATCGCGCTCTGTGGCGGCTGGTGTTCGGGCGCGTCTCTGGTCAACGACTTTGCAACCGAACGCGAGGCGGTGCGGGAACAGGTCGAGCAGTTCGTGGCGCTGAACAGCCCGTGTATCGTCTACGCCGAATGCTCGAACACAGTGCAGGGGCAGATCGGGACGCCGGTCAATGACCGGCCAAAGCTGACCAAAGACGAGGTGATGGCCTACGGTGCAAAGATCACTGAGCTGGCCAAATGGATGGCGGATCAGGGCATGACCATGGCCTATCACCATCACATGGGCACGATCATCGAAAGCGAAGATGACGTGAACTGGCTGATGGAAGGATCAGGGCTCGAAGTGAAGCTGTGCTTTGACACCGGCCACCTGTTGTTTGGCGGCGGCGATGTGATGGCCACGCTGAACCGCTGGGGCGATCGTGTGCATCACGTGCATTTCAAGGATATCCGCCCGGCAGTGGTGCAGGAGACACGAGAGAATAATCGAAGCTTCCTAGATGCTGTGATTGCCGGTGCCTTCACGGTCCCAAGCGATGGCTGCATCGATTTCCAGGCGGTCGCGGATGCGCTCAAAGCCATGGAATACGAGGGCTGGATCGTGGTCGAGGCTGAACAGGACCCCGCCAAGGCGCCGCCCTATGAGTACTCCAAGAAAGGTTACGACCACATTGTCGAGGTCTGCCGTCAGGCGGGATTGGAGATCAAAGCGTAACAACCCGCCCTTCGGGGCAACACCGAAGCCATGAAAGAGGAGAATAATCATGGTGCATCAAGAACTCGGTTTCGTCGGCTATTTCGACCGGGAATCCTGTGATCTGGATGAATTCAAGGTGTTGACCTCGCAGAACCTGTTGGCCGAGGCGGTGCCGCATGCCGCCTCGATCGAAAAAAACGTTCCAATCTATGACATGCATACGCTGCGACCCTCGCTTGATGATTCCATCAAGCGCAAGGCTCTGTTGGCCGAGTGGGGGCATGTTCTGGATAAATCGGCCGGGGTGATTGTGCTGAAAGGGGCGTTTGCCGATACCTCGGTGATCGACCGGGCCACGGCTGTCTTTCGGCAGATCATAGAGGAAGAGCGTCAAGGCAGTGGCGGTGAGGGCGACCACTTTGCCGCGTCCGGGGCCAATGACCGGATTTGGAATGCGCTGCAAAAACAGTGCCTGCGCGACCCCGAAGGCTTTGCGCTCTATTTCGGGAACACGGCGTTAGCGGCGGCGTGTGAAGCGTGGTTGGGACCAAACTATCAGGTCACGGCGCAAATCAATCAGGTGCGCCCCGGAGGCAAGGCCCAGCAGGCGCATCGTGACTACCATTTGGGATTCCAAAGCGCCGATAGCGCGGCGCGCTATCCGGTTCACGCCCATCTGGTGACAGCAACGCTGACATTGCAGGGGGCCGTGGCTCATTGCGATATGCCGGTTGAAAGTGGCCCCACCAAGCTGTTGCCGTTTTCACAGCTTTACGCACCGGGCTACGTTGCCTTCCATGATGAGGCCCATCGAGCCTATTTCGAGGAAAGCTACATCCAGTTGCCGTTGGAGAAGGGCGATGCGGTGTTCTTCAACCCGGCACTGTTCCATGCGGCAGGGGAAAACAGCAGCGCAGATATTCACCGAATGGCTAACTTGTTGCAGATCTCCTCGGCTTTTGGCCGCGCGATGGAGGCCATCGACAGACGATCCATGTCCGAGGCGGTGTTCCCGTCTTTGATTGCTCTGAAACAACGAGGCGATCTGACGGCAGCGGAACTGGACGCGGCCATAGCGGCCACGGCAGAGGGATACCCCTTTCCGACCAATCTCGATACGGACCCACCTGTGGGAGGTAACGCACCGGAAAGTCAGGCGGATATCCTGCGACGCGCGGTTTCCGAAGGCTGGACTGAGGCGCAACTGTCCGAGGTTTTTGCTGCACTGCAATCCCGGCAGGCTGCATGAAGCATTATTGGCGGGCAACCAATGCCCGCCTTTTAAGGAGATACAAATATGGCAGACCTGCTCAAGAAACCTTTTGGCACCCGTGGCAAGGTGCACGACATCACCCCGGCCAGCGCCGGGTGGCGATATGTGGGTTTCGGGCTCTACCATTTGAAGGCGGGGGACCGGGCAGCCGAGGTAACCGGAGACCGCGAAGTCATCCTTGTAATGGTTGAAGGCAAGGCGCGCATTACCGGAGCGGATCAGGATTGGGGCGTGTTGGGCGACCGGATGAACGTCTTTGAAAAGACCCCACCTCATTGCCTCTATTTGCCAAACGGAACCGAATGGGAGGCCGTGGCCGAAACCGATTGCGTGATCGCTGTGTGTTCGGCCCCAGGCAAAGGTGGTCACGAGGCCCGGCGGATCGGCCCGGACGGGATCACGCTGACTGAACGCGGCAAGGGTGTGAACACACGCTATATCAATAACATCGCGATGGAGGCTGAGGACTACGCCGACAGCCTGCTTGTGACCGAAGTGTTCACGCCAAACGGGCACTGGTCGTCATACCCCAGCCACCGTCATGACGAAGACGACTATCCGCGCATCACCTATCTTGAGGAGACGTATTATCATCGCCTGAATCCCGCCAATGGGTTCGGCATACAGCGGGTTTATACGGATGACGGCCAACTGGACGAAACCATGGCGGTGTCTGATGGCGATGTTGTGACCGTCCCGCGTGGCCATCACCCTTGCGGTGCACCTTACGGTTTTGAGATGTATTACCTGAACGTCATGGCCGGACCACTTCGGAAATGGCGCTTCGTTGCAGCCCCCGAGGTGGAATGGATCATGGAGCGTGACAGTTGACCCAAGCCTTTGCGAACTACCCAAGTCTGAACGGCAAGACCGTTTTTGTAACCGGAGGTGCGGCGGGGATCGGAGCAGACATTGTTCGCAGCTTTACCGCGCAAGGCGCAAAGGTCGGCTTTTTGGATATCAACGCGGATGCCGGCCATGCGTTGCTGGCTGATCTGAAGGCTGAGCATGTCTTTGCCCAATGCGACCTGCGCGATATCGAAGCCCTGCGGGATGCCTTTACCCAGTTGATTGAGGAACTGGGCAATGCCGATGTGCTGGTTAACAACGCCGCCCATGATGACCGCCATGACTGGCGTGAGGTCAGCCCCGAATACTGGGACGAGCGTATGGCAACCAACATCCGCCACATGTTCTTTGCCATTCAGTCCGTCGCTCCGGGCATGATGGAAAAGGGTGGTGGATCGATCGTCAATATAGGCTCGAACTCCTGGTGGGAGGCGGGGGCAGGGTTTCCGGCTTATGCGACCGCGAAGTCGGCAGTTCACGGGCTGACCCGAACCATGGCACGCGAGTTGGGGGATCACCGTATTCGCGTGAATACAGTCGTGCCCGGCTGGATCATGACCGAGCGCCAGAAGGAATTGTGGATCACACCTGAAGCCTTGGCCAAGCAGATTGATCGCCAATGCTTGCCGGATCCGATTGACCCGATTTATGTCGCCCGCATGGTGCTGTTTTTGTCTTCGGATGATGCAGCGATGTGCAGCGCCGGCAACTTCATGGTCGAAGCCGGTTCCATCTGAAATCGCATAACAACCGAAATAGGAGAGTGGGAATGTCCCAACCTTTCCAACTGGCGGCCTGCGCCGAAATGCTTTGGCTGGACAAACCCATGGATTGGCGTGTCGCCCGCCTGACCGAGATGGGGTTTGGTGTCGGACTCTGGAACTGGCCTGATCTGGATCTTGCAAAAATCGAAGCTGTCGGCGCTAACTTCACCATCATGAACGGCTATCTCGAGGGGCGTCTGGCGGATGATGAGGGTGCAGAGATGCTGCTTCGTTCAGCACGGGAAACAGCGCAGATCGGCAAGCGGCTGAATGTAGATAGATTGAACCTGCATGGCACCGGGCTTGGCGATGGTGGCATTCCGATCTGTCAGCATGATGTCGTGAGCGGAGACATGTGGCTCAAGGCGCGTGATACTCTGAACCGCATCTGCGATCTGGCCGAGGAGGAAGGCGTGGTATTCACGCTGGAAAACCTCAATCTGCTGGACCATCCCGGTTGCCCGTTTGGGTCCACGGCTGATGTGCTTGCATTGGTGTCTTCGGTCGACCGTCCACAACTACGCATCAATCTCGACCTCTATCACACGCAGATCGGCGAGGGGGATCTGATCCGGTGGTGCGATAAGTGCCTGCCATGGATCGGTGAAATACAGGTGGCGGATAATCCGGGCCGCTGTGAACCCGGATCGGGCGAGATCAATTACAAGATGATCGCAAAGGCACTCTATGAGCTCGAATATCGCGGTCCGGTGGGTATGGAGGCCTTTGCTTCGGGCGATCCGGAAGCGGCCCTAGAGGCATTCCGGACCGCATTCACTGTCTGACCTGAAGGGGCGCCTACCTTTGGGGTGGCGCTCCGAAGGCACGGATCACAGTGCGGGCGGCGGCCTCGACCGGATCAATAGTCTCTTTCAGGATCGTCACTCGATCAAAGCGATCGGGATCGCGATTCACCGCTTCGCGCAATGCTGCACCGAATGCCATGCGCAACTCAGTCCCGATATTGAACTTACAGATCGAGGTCTCGCGGGCCAATCGGCTGCGTTGTTCCACCGGCACGCCAGATCCGCCATGAATGACCAGAGGTACGTCGGTCACAGCATCGATCTGTGTGATGCGTGCCTCGTCCAGCCCGCCTTCCTTGTTTTCCTGCAGATGAACATTGCCGACCGAGATGGCCATCGCATCCACACCGCTTTCGCGCGCGAACTTAGCCGCCTCGTCAGGATCGGTACCGTTGGACCCTTCTCCGCCGGAATAGCCGACAAAGCCAATCTCGCCCTCACAGGAAATACCTGCTGCATGTGCCATTTCCGCGATGGCTGCGGTTTCATCGATGTTCTGTTGCAGCGGTTTTCTGGAGCCGTCGAACATCAGCGACGTGAACCCGCTGTCGAGCGCGATTTTGCAGTCTTCGAACGTGTAGCCATGATCCAGATGCGCTACGATCGGGACGGATGCGTTTTCGGCCAGATGCCGGAACATTTTGCCTAAAATCGGCAACGGAGTATGCTCGCGGCAGCTGGGTCCCGCTTGCAGGATCACGGGTGCGTTTTCGGCTTCAGCAGCGGCCACATAGGCGCGCATGTCTTCCCAACCCAAAGTCACAAGACCGCCAATGGCGTAGCCCTGTTCATAAGCCGGTTTCAGAACGTCTGAGAGTGTGACAAGGGTCATTTGAACTTTGCAATCATGTCTTTGATGCCGGGGATCGTTTCGATCTGATAGGCATGGGTGGGCTGGAAATACTGGACCAGTGAACGCTGGCTCAGGCCGCCGAGAATGGTGAAATAGTACATCTCGTACCCCGGCAGAACGCAGCAGGGGTGATAGCCTTTGTCGATGCAGATCGTTGAGCCGTCGACGATATGATATGCATCCCCCGGATCATTGTCTTCACGCTGCAACATCTGCAGGCCCGAGCCCCAGTTGGGTTTGAAGCGGAAGTTGTACGTCTCATCATGACGGGTTTCATCCGGCAGGCGGTTGGTGTCGTGCTTATGACTTGGAAAACCGGACCAGCCGCCCTGACCAACTGTGAACAACTCACTGACCAGCAGCCGACCGACCTTGTCGTGCTGTTTCTGACCGAGGATGTGCTTGATCTTGCGATGGGTCTTGGTGTCGTCGCTGCCGTATTGAACAAGATCATGTTCACGGACATCGAAGGGTTCAAGCACCTTGTCGTACTTAGCACCCGCGATGAAAACCTCGGTTTCATCGAACACGCAGACCAGCTGCGCCTTGGCGCCGACGGGCACGTAAACACCTTCCGGGTCGCCGTCCCAGACATCTTCGCCCCGCTTGCCCAGCTTGGCAAACTGAACACCTTCGACGTCAACATCGACACTGCCAGTGGCAGGGACGATGCAGGTCTCATAGCCCGGAACCTGATATTCGAAAGCTTCGCCTTTTTTAAGTTTGACGATGTTGAAGTAGTTCAGCGGAACCGTTGGGTCATCCGCATCGACGATTGGTTTGTTCTGATTGTCATATGGCGCGATATGCATGGTTGTCTCCTATGGGGCCGCTGTGGGGCCCGGGTGGGACGCAAGAAATTTGTTCAGCTCTGGGGTTGTCGGCATGGCCGGGGCGCAGCCGGGTTGTGACACAACGATCGAGGCACAGGCAGATCCCCGCATGACCGCGTCCCGCAATGAATGACCAGCGGCGATTGAAGCCAGCAGGCCTGCCATGAAACTGTCGCCTGCCCCGTTGGGTTTCACGGCGGTGACGGGGTAGATCCCAGTGTGGATTTCCTCACCATCGACCAGTGTGATGGCACCTTTTTCACCCATCTTGTAGATGACGATCCGCCCGGGTTTCCGGGCCAGTTCCCTGGCTTTTTCAAATCCTCTTTCAATGCCGCCGGCCATAAACCCAAACTCTTCATCATTTCCGACGATCAGATCGCTTGCTTCACCAGCGCGCGACAGGACGTCTGCGGCAACCTCGGGCGAGGGCCAACTGTAGGGTCGGTAATCGATGTCAAAGATAACTGGCAGTCCTGCGTTGCGTGCATTGTCGATCGCCCGAAACGTAGCGCTGCGCGAAGGTTCGGCCGCAAAGACCGTTCCGGCCGAGATCAGCGCGGTAAACTTGCCGTAGTCGACCTGGTCCATGTCTTCTTCGGTGACCTGAAAATCAACCGCGCCATTGCGGTAGATGACATTCTGAAAGTCCTCCAGCGTGCTTTCATAGACCGCAAGCGACATACGGTATTCGCCGCCAACGACGCGAATATATGACGTATCCACACCGTAGTGATTCAGGCGATTCATGCAGAACCGACCGATGGCGTCATCTGCAATCGACGTGATCAGCGATGACTGACTGCCAAGCTTGACCAGCCCTGCACAGATATTCGCGGACGAACCCCCGAGATCGGCCCGAAATGTATCAGCGTCTTCGCTTTTGACGCCAATGGGGTCAGCAAACAGGTCCATGCCTGCGCGTCCCAAAACAGCGAACCGGTTTCCTTTGATACCATCTATCAAAGCGCTCAAGTCATGTCCTCCGGCAAAAAGGGGTCAGCAAAGTTTGGACCTTGCGTTGAATCGATTCACACGATACTGATTTTGCAACCGGTTGCAAATAATATGTTCGGAGCCGTGATAGATGCCTGAAATCGGAATTGGAATCGTAGGTGGCGGCTATATGGGCAAGGCCCATTCGGTTGCCATGTCGGCTGTAGGGGCCGTGTTCAACACTGTGCTGCGACCGCGGCTTGAGATGATATGTGCCTCAAGCGCGGAAAGCGCGGAACGATACCGTCAGGCTTACGGATTTCATCGCGCGACCGAGGATTGGCGGGTGCTGGTCAACGATCCCGCGGTTGAGGCCATTGTAATTGCCTCACCTCAATCGACCCACCGTCAAATTGCCGAAGCCGCCGTTGCGCTTGGTAAGCCGGTTTTGTGCGAAAAACCCCTGGGCGCGTCCCTTGATGATGGCCGGGCCATGGTTTTGGCCGCCGAAGCGGCTGGCGTGACCAATATGGTTGGTTTCAACTACGTTCGGACGCCCGCGACCCAATATGCACGTCAGCTCATTACGGATGGTGAACTGGGGGACATCACCTGGTTTCGAGGCGAGCACACCGAAGATTTCTATGCTGATCCGCAGGCCCCGGCCACGTGGCGAACCACAGGAATGGCGAACGGAACGATGGGCGACCTTGCCCCACATATGGTCAATGGTGCGCTGGCACTGATCGGGCCCATTGCTGCGGTCATGGCCGAAGTTGAAACCGTTCATCATACGCGCCCCGGCGGGGATGTGACCAATGACGACCACGCTCAGATCATGTGCCGCTTCGAAAACGGCGCGATGGGCAACATCTATGTAAGTCGTATCTCGACTGGCCGAAAGATGGGTTATGCCTATGAGATTTCGGGCACAAAAGGCGCCATTCGGTTTGATCAGGAAGACCAGAATGCCCTCTGGTACTATCGCCACGACGGGCCAGAGGCGACGCGAGGTTTCACCAAGATCCTGACCGGACCGGCACACCCGGATTACGAACCCTTCTGTCAGGGGCCCGGGCACGGAACGGGATACCAGGACCAGATCATCATTGAGGCGAAGGACTTCCTTGAGGCCATTCACACCGGAAAGGCAATCTGGCCAACATTCCGGGATGGGCACGAAGTCAATCGGGTTCTGGCGGCAGCTCTGGCCTCGTCCGAGCAGCGCCAATGGCAGGAAATTGGCGATTTTTAGACGCTGAAACACAACGAGACTTCTGAAGAGAGACACGAACCATGGCAAAGCTGAAATGGGGCATGATCGGTGGTGGCGAAGGCAGCCAGATCGGGCCCGCACACCGTCTGGGCGCATTGGCTGACGGGATGTTCGAATTTACCGCTGGCGCATTGGATCACCGCCCTGACGTTGGTCGCGAATATGCCCAACGATTGGGTGTCGCCGCCGATCGCGCCTATAGTGACTGGCGCGAGATGTTGGCAGGGGAAAAGGATCGCGCAGACCGGATTGATCTGGTGACTATCGCGACACCGAACTCGACCCACTTTGAGATCGCGAAAGCCTTCCTCGAAGCCGGGTTCAATGTGTTGTGCGAAAAGCCGATGACCATGACAGTGGAAGAGGGGGAAGAGATCGTCCGCGTGGCCGAAGCGTCCGGCAAGATCTGCGCGGTGAACTATTGCTATTCCGCCTATCCCATGGTGCGGCAGGCCCGTGCAATGGTCCGGGCGGGCGACATCGGTAAGGTGCGTCTGGTCGTGACCAACTTCAGCCATGGCCATCACGGGGATGCTACTGACGCGGATAACCCGCGTGTTCGCTGGCGCTATGATCCTGCGATGGCGGGCGTATCGGGTCAGTTCGCCGATTGCGGTATTCATGCACTGCACATGGCCAGTTTCATTTGCGATGACGAGGTGAAAAACCTGTCTGCCGATCTGGCCTCCACCATCTCGAGTCGCGAGCTTGAAGATGATGCGATGATCAATTTCCGGATGGAGGGCGGAACTGTCGGACGCCTTTGGACCTCATCCGTTGCCATCGGGCGACAGCATGGGTTCGACATTCAGGTGTTTGGCGAAACAGGTGGGTTGCGTTGGGCATCGGAACAACCCAACCAGCTGATTTACACACCTGTTGGAGGCCGGACTCAGATCATTGAAAAGGGCGAAGGCGGATTGCATGACGAGGTTCAGCGACTCTCACGCGTAGCGATCGCGCATCCCGAAGGGTTTCCGCTGGCCGTTGCGAACATCTATTGCGATCTGGCCGATGCGATTCAGGGTGAGCACCGCGACGGCTTGCCAAATGCATCAGACGGCGTTCGGTCTATTGCAGCGGTCCACGCAGCGGTGGCCTCTGGCCGGGAGGACGGCGCGTGGAAAGACGCGCGCCCACCGATGTTTCGATGATCAGGGGCGGGGCCGTAGTGTGCCCCGCTCAATCACCCGGCACGGGAAAATTCGGGCCTCTGGATAGCGCTGGGGCTCTTTTAGCATTTCCTCAACCAGATCCACAGACGACGTGATGATCTGTTTGATCGGTTGGTGGATTGTGGTCAGATCGACGCTTTCCCAGCGCGACATTTCCATGTCATTCAGGCCGATGATCCCGATGTCCTTGCCGGGATTCAACCCGTGATCTGACAATGCCGACAGCGCTCCGATCGACAGGATGTCATCTCCGCAGAAATACGCCTCGGCAGGTGAGCCCTCCAGCAATCGCAGCATTTCGGCTCGTCCCGCTTCAAACGAATACGCCCCTGCAAAACAATACGTTACGTCAATATCCGGGTGGTTGCTGAGTTCTTCCATGAACCCACGATGCCGGTCCAGCGCCGAGGTCGCATCTTTGGGACCACCTAAATATCCAACGCGCTGGTATCCCCTTGCCAAAAGCTCTCGTGCGGCCATGCGACCGCATTCGACGTTATCGATCCCGACGACATGGACCTCAGGCGAGGTGGCGGAACGGCCGAAAGTATGAACCACGGGCACGCCTGCATCATGAAAGGCTTTGGCAAAGCTGGGGGGCAGGGTTGAGGACGCGACAATCGCTGCATCAACCGAATACTGCCTCAGCATTCGGACCGAATTTGCCGGCTCAGTCTCATCAGTCAGGTTCACGATCAATGGGCGCAGGCCGCGTTCCTGCAGTGCACGAGTGAATTGATCAAAGACCTCAAGGAAAATCGGGTTGTGAAAGTTATTCGAAATCAGCCCAATCAACTTGGTTCGACCGGTTGTCAGTGACGAAGCCAGCGCATTCGGACTGTAGCCCAGTGCCTGCGCTGCTTTTTCAACCTTGCTGCGGGTTTTTGCAGAAACTGATGCGCCTTCGGTAAAGGTGCGTGAGACGGCTGATCGGGACACGCCTGCAAGCGCTGCGACCTCTTTCAGGGTTACACTCATCGCTGGCGGTTCCGGCCACGGATTTCTGGGGTATTCACCGGGATATTCATAGCGGCTCCACTATGCACTATTGCAAGAAACTTGCAATCGGTTGCAAAGACCGCGCTGATAATCCTGCTGTTTCAGTGTCTGCGTTGCAATGCATATCGTTTAGCGGTCTGGTCGCAACTGTCCTGCCAACTTTGCCGACGCCCAATAGACTGACGTGAATTTTGGTTTCGCTGAAGATCACCAGACACACGGCAGGCAGCACTAGTTCAAGGTTATCATGGGAGCCCACTGGGGATTAACATGATGACAAAGAACAATATGAAAGGCAGCGGCGCTTATCTTGACCCAAACTCAATCTGGCAACTCTCTAGAATTAGACCAAGGGCATCATCAACTCTCGAAGCGTTCCAGTGAAACCGAACTGGTTGTGTCTCTGACGATGCATTCCAGATCGCAACAAATTCTGAACGGCTCCGGTGTATCTGATGTGATGTAGCTGGTGAATTTTTCACCTGCCAACGTCCCAATCGTCTCCGCAGGTATGCGGATTGTCGTCAGACCGGGTTCAATATCCGCCGACCCTTTGAAATCCCCGATACCGATGATCGAAATGTCCTGAGGGATGTTTAGGCCAAGCTTCTGCGCAGCATAAAGCGCGCCCTGAGCGATGACGTCATTGCCACAGAGCAAGGCCGTTGGGAGCGGAGTGTCAGCCAGCAACTCCAGTGCTGCCTGCTTTGCCTGCGACACGCTGTAAGGCGCTTCGGATTTACGGTTGTCCGGGATCGTGATCCCGTGACTGCCGAGATAGTCAACAACTGCAGTGAGACGATGACGCGCGCGGTCATTTCCCTGCGTGTCTGGGAAAATCAAACCAACATCCCGATGACCAAGGGAAATCAGGTGCTCTGCTGCCTGACGCCCCGCAAGATGATTGTCAGCCCCAACGCAAGGTAGTTCTGAATCTTCAGCATAATTCCAGATCGCCAGCGCAGGGATTTTCTGCTGATCGATCAGGCGTCGTGTTGCTTCGGAATGCTCCAGCCCAACCAGCGCCACGCCATCCACGCGATGTTCCAGAAACTTGCGGACCATCGCGTATTCCCGATCGAGGTCATAGCCATGTGATGCCAGCAACAGGCTGAATCCGGCCCGGTCGATTGAATCCGAGAACGCCTGAATGACTTCGGCGAAAATGGCATGATTGATAGTAGGCACGACAAGGCCAATCGTGCCGGACCGTTTGCCATGCATCGTTTGGGCCGCGCGGTTGCGGATATAGCCCAGTCTTTGCACTGCCCTGTTGATCTTTTTCCGAGTCGCCGGACTCACCAGATCAGGGTGATTGAAGGTGCGGGATACTGTAGACGGGGATACCTTTGCGGCCTTTGCTACAGCAACAATATCCACCTTACCTTTTTGATAATCAGGCATAAATCCCTCCTTCACGGTCGAATTTATGAAAACATTTGCAATACTATTTTCATTCCCTAACCTGATTTGTCAACAAACAGAAAAGTGCACGATCTGACGGGTTGGGAGGCCCTGGATGGAATTCATTTACTACTTCGGAGATGTGTTCACGCCGCTGTCGTTCCTGCTGCTTCTGGGCGGCACGATCGGAGGGCTGATCCTTGGTGCGACCCCAGGCCTGTCACCGACAATGGCCGTCGCCTTGCTGATCCCGTTCACCTTTCAGCTCGAGGCCGCTCAGGGTCTGATCTTGTTGGGTGCTGCCTATACTTCAACCGTTGCCGGTGGGGCCGTTAGCGCCATTCTGCTGAAGATCCCCGGCGCCCCGGCCAATATCGCCACCACTCTGGACGGCCACACTATGGCCAAACAAGGTCAGGGTGCCCGGGCACTGCAACTTTCGTTTCTGGCCTCGGCGGTCGGTGGCATCTTTGGTGTGCTGTTGCTGATCTTCCTCACACCGGTTCTGGCCCAATGGGCGCTGGCCTTTGGTCCGTCGCATCTTTTCTGGCTGGCCATACTCGGAGTCACGGTGATCGGCACGCTGGATTCTGCGTCAGTGGTCAAGGGCTTGCTGTCGGGCTGTATCGGGTTGTGGCTGGCCACCATCGGTTTCGACGACATCATGGGGGCGCAGCGGTTCATTTTTCACCCAGCTTTGGGTGGCGGTATTAACATCATCGCTGCGCTGATCGGTCTGTTTGCGATCCCTCAGGTTCTGACCATGTTCGCAAAGGGCCGCCACAACACCGGGGCCGAGGTCATCGAGGTACAGCGCCACTCGATAACGGCTGCGTTCAGAGAATTATTCAGCCGCACCCGCGCGCTGAGCATCGGTACGCTGACCGGATCTATCATTGGCCTTATTCCGGGCGTTGGCGGGCAGATTGCGGGCCTTGTTGCCTATGACCAGACCAAGAAGTTTTCATCCGAGAAGGACAAGTTCGGCACCGGCCATTCCGAGGGCGTGATTGCTGCGGAATCCGCCAATAACGCCATGGTCGGCCCGTCGCTGGTCCCGCTGCTGACGCTGTCGATTCCTGGCAGCCCGACCGCCGCCGTTTTGCTTGGCGGGTTGCTGATCCACGGGATCTTCCCGGGTTCAGACCTGTTCGACAATCACCCGGATGTGGCTTGGACCTTCATCAACTCGATGCTGATCGGGCAGGTGCTGATGTGTATCTTCGGCCTTTATGTTGCCGGGCTGGCTGCGCGGGTTGCGCAGGTCCCGCAATCAGTGATGGCAGCCATCGTTCTGGCTCTGTCAGTTTTCGGAGCCTACTCGGTTCAGGGCT
The DNA here is from genome assembly GCF_009711355.1 of Roseibium sp. RKSG952. Lineage (NCBI taxonomy): Bacteria > Pseudomonadati > Pseudomonadota > Alphaproteobacteria > Hyphomicrobiales > Stappiaceae > Roseibium > Roseibium sp. RKSG952. Next base: position 225,073 of record NZ_SMMF01000959.1, read on the forward strand.
CGATGGGGGACGTCTATGTCATGGCCTGCCTCGGCATCGGAATGTTCTTTTTGGAGCGGTTCGGATTTTCTGCTGCACCGCTGGTGCTGGGTTTGATCCTTGGGCCGATTGCTGAAGCCAACTTCATTCAGGGCGGGATGATAGCTGACGCGACTGTCGGCAAGGCCTCATACTTCCTGACAGGGGGCTTGAACCTGTTCCTGATCGCGGTGGTTCTGGCCTCGATTATGTACTCGGTTTGGATGGAACTGCGCAGCCGACGTTACACCACCAAAGAGGAGGCGCAGGCATGAACCGAACACAACATATCTTTGGTTCGGGCCTGGTCTTTGCCGTCGGGCTATGGGTCACATGGGTCAGCTATACGCAACAACCAGCTGAAGCATTCCTGTTCCCCCGTCTGATCGCAACTGTCTTTGTGGTTCTGGCCGGGTGGACATTTGGCAAGGCGATCATGGGTTTGTCCAAAGTCGGTAGCGGTGTGACACGCACAATGTTCATCAACATGCTCCCAGGGCTGGTCATCACCCTGATCTACGTGTTTTGGGCCGCAAAGACGCTGGGTTTCTACACCGCAACAACCATCGCCTTCTTCATCCTGCTGTCGATCTACGACCCCGCACCGCATTCCGAGGTCAAAAGCTGGATCAAACGCGGGATCATCACGGCGGTCTTCGTGGCGGTGATGTACGGGCTCTTTGCCATGCTTCTGAACGTCTACACACCAAGGGAAATTCTGTTCTGACCGCGCCTGCGCGGGTGAACCAAATCAGGGAGGAAACGTAAAATGAAACGACTGATTGCAGGGGCAGCAATAGCCCTTATGAGCCTGACAGGTTTCGCTTTGGCCGAGGAATATCCTGAACGACCACTGATGATGATGGTCAGCTATGGTGCCGGTGGGGCGACAGACTTTCAGGCAAGGATCGTCACCATGACCGCCGGAAACGAGGATGCTTTGGGAATGCCCATCGCCATCATCAACAAGCCCGGAGCAGGTGGGCGTGTGGGATGGAACTGGTTCGCCACGCAGGCTGACCCGGACGGGTACACTCTGGCCGCTTATAATGTACCGCATTTCATCGCGCAGTCGATCAAAGGCGGTGTCGAATACTCGACTGACAGCTTTGAACCCATTGCCAATTGGGGCGCAGACCCGGCCGTGTTTGTCGTGGGCGCGGACAGCCCGTTTAATTCGATGGAAGATGTTGTTGCCTATGCCAAAGAAAATCCCGGCAAGCTAACCGTATCTGGTGCAGGTCTTTTCGTGGGCCACCACATCGCTGCGTTGCAGATCGACAAGGCCGCCGGAACCAAGATGGCTTACATCCCAACCAAGGGTGGCGGTGCAGCGGCCATGAAAGCCGTGATCGCTGGTGAAGTTATGGGCGGGATCAACAACTTGTCTGACGCCTTCCGCGCACAAGAAGCGGGCAATGTCAAAATCCTTGGGGTTGCTGATCTGGAGCGGAACGCATTCCTGCCGGATGTGCCGACCATGATGGAACAGGGTTTGGACGTGGACAACTCGTCGGTCAACTTCCGGGGTGTGATGGTGCCCAAAGGAACACCTCCCGAGGTGATCGAGAAACTCTCAGTGACCGTGCCCGAGATGTTTGCCAATTCCCGCGTCGCCAAGAAGATGGAGGCGGGCGGTTCACCCATGCACATCATGACACGTGACGAAGTGATCGAGATGTGGTCGCAGCGCCAGCAAACCCTGAATGAATTGCTGGCCGGTCTCTGAAAGACCGAAATCGGGGCGGGATCAATCCGCCCCGGACAACCAATCGAGGATCAAGATGAACGCTCCGAACGACATAGCCCCTGAGATTGCGGAAATTGACCGGATCGTGGCGGAGGCCCGCCAAGCCCAGATCGCTTTTGAGGCATCGGGCAGTCAGGCTCTCTATGACAAGGCGGCACTTGCAGCAGGCTGGGCGATCATGGAGCCCGCTCGAAACCAGATGCTAGCTGAACTGGCGGTGGAGACGACCGGACTGGGCAACGTGCCAGACAAGATCACCAAGAACCACCGCAAGACGCTGGGCCTGCTGCGCGACATTGCTGAGGCAAAGACATACGGCGTCATCAGTGACGATCCTGAAACGGGAATTACCGAGATTGCCCGGCCCATCGGGGTCATCGGAGCGGTAGTACCCTCAACCAACCCTGCCGCGACGCCGGCGAATAACATCATCAACGCGCTAAAGGGCGGCAACGCAATCATCGTTGCCCCGTCACCTAAGGGGGTCGCCTCATGTGAACTGCTGCTGAGCTACATCCATACCGAATTCGACAAGTTGGGTTTGGATCGGAATTTGGTCCAGATGATCCCCGCGCCGGGTTCAAAGGCAAAAACCCAACGACTGATGGAAGCATGCGACCGGGTGATCTGCACCGGAAGCCAGAACAACGTCCACCGCGCGCAATCTTGCGGCACACCTGCCGTCGCTGTTGGCGCGGGCAATGTGACCGTGATTGTGGATGAAACCGCCGATCTTGTGGGCGCGGCGGCCAAAATCAAGGCATCCAAGTGTTTTGACAACGCAACCTCGTGTTCGTCCGAGAATGCGGTTGTCGTGGTAGATGCAGTCTATGACGACTTTGTTGCCGCGATGGCCGACGAGGGGGGAGCGTTAGTTCCGGCGTCGGACGCTGGGGGTATCGTGGCACGGCTGTGGCCGGACGGACATCTCAACCGTTCAGCCATCGCGCAGGACGCAGACAAGATGCTTGAAGCTCTGGGGATGGCAGACAAAGTTCCCGGTGACACCAGATTTCTGGCGGTCGAGACCGATGGGATCGGACCGGATCACCCCCTGTCCGGAGAGAAGCTGAGTCGGGTGCTGGCACTGTACAGGGCACCGGATTTCGAAACAGCCAAGGCACTGGCCACGCACATATTGGAGCATCAGGGGGCGGGTCATTCGGTTGGAATTCACACATCCGATGACAACCGCGCCGTGCAATTGGGGTGCGATCTTCCCACCTGCCGGGTGATTGTGAATCAAGCTCACACCTTTGCGACAGGTGGCAGTTTCACCAATGGGATGCCGTTCTCCCTATCCATGGGATGCGGCAGCTGGGGCGGAAACTCCATCGATACCAATCTTCATTGGAGGCATTTCGTACAAACCACCAAAATCGTCCGCGAGATTGCGCCACGTGAACCGGAGCTGGATGAGATATTCGGCCAGTACTGGGCGGAGGCCGGTCGATGAACGAGCCACCAAAAGGAACCGTCCGTGACTGGCTGGACCTGCGGGCCGGGCAGGGCGGAATAGGCTTTGTGTTTCCTGACGGGGCGCCAGACCTGAGTTGGTCAGAGCTGCGTGACACCGCTCGTCGTATAGCGACTATGCTGACCGAAATGGGAGTGGCAAAAGGGGAAAGCATCGCCATCCTGTATCCAAACAGCCGAGAGGCATTGGAGGTTCTTTTTGGTATTCTCTACGGCGGATTCAGAGCGACCATGATCAATCTGGTCGCCGGCGACAGCGCGGTTTCTTATGCGCTGGAACATAGCGGCGCGCGATATGGATTTGTACATCCGGGACAGGCTGATCTGTTCGAACGGACCGCAGATTTATCGACAATCACTGCATTGCAGATCTCAAACACCGAGCCAGCGGCAACTTCCCTACATGATGTATCAGCGGACGATCATGCGCTGTTGATGTATACATCGGGCACCACAGGGCGCCCGAAGGGTGTCGTGCACAGCCAGGCAAGCTTGCTGGCCGGTGGCTGGACGACGGCCAGCGCCCACGAGTTGAGTGCAGCCGACCGCGGGTTCTGCGTTCTTCCGATCTATCACATCAACGGGCTTTGCGTGACCGTCATGGGTACGCTCGTGTCTGGAGGCTCGCTGGCCATGTGTGAAAAATTTTCAGCGAGCCGTTTCTGGAGGAATCTGGGGCGGTCGCAGGCAACATGGTTCTCGGTTGTGCCCACAATCATATCGCACCTGTTGCATTCCGATATCGACCCCGATGACGAAACCCGCCAGCGCGTTCGCTTTGGCCGTTCGGCTTCGTCCGCATTGGCACCCGATGTCCAACAGGCATTTGAACATCGCTTTGGGATACCGATCGTTGAAACCATGGGCCTGACCGAGACGGCAGCGCAAATTCTGTCAAATCCGCTCCCGCCCGGTGTTCGCAAGATCGGCTCACCCGGTATAGCCTATGGGAACGAAGCGGCGATAGTTGACGCAAACCTCAAACAGGTGCCAGCCGGTACCGAGGGCGAGTTGGTCATTCGCGGGCCAAACGTAATGTTGGAATATCTCAGGAATGCTGATGCGACGGCGAGTACTTTCACTCCGGATGGTTGGTTGCGAACGGGTGATTTGGCGCGCATGGATGAAGACAGCTACGTCTATGTGACGGGGCGATTGAAAGAGCTGATCATCAAGGGTGGCGAGAATATTGCCCCGCGTGAGATTGACGAGGCGCTGTATTCTCACCCTGATGTCATTGAGGCTGCGGCCTTTGCCCGGCCCTGCAAAAGCTATGGCGAAACAGTTTCTGCAGCAGTCAAGATTCGGGACGGTTCAGACCTGACGCCGTTGGATTTATTGGGCATATGTGAAAGCAGGTTGGGTAAGTTCAAATCGCCTGATGAGATTTACATATTGGCCGATTTGCCAAAGGGGCCATCCGGGAAGATTCAGCGAAACAGGATACTCGCATCGATCAATGAAAAGGCTGATGCAACGACGTCATAGGGTCTGGATCTTTTTAGGGTGTGAAATCGATGCCTCGGACGCTTCACAGCTTATCTGAATCTCCGTGGCTTGTCATCTGCCGAGGGTGGCAGGCGTGGTAGTAGATACGGGCCGTCCGATGCCTGCGTAAGGCATTGTGATTAATGTGTATTACGTCCACTAGGACCATGTTTCGGATGCGCGCGTCAAATGATCTGCAAAGCTGTTGCGGTGACAATCGTTCGTCGTGTGCCGCTGGATGTGCTTGCTGAAGTCCCCGCCAAGCTCGAATTCGTCAGGTTGCGGTCACGATTTGGACGCAATTACCCTGTTTTTTAGCTTTTGTTGAATGAATCATACGGGCATCGGGAGCCTTCAGAGCAATGGTACCGCACGAAAACTCCGTCGCCATCGTCATGCCGTGCCTGAATGAGGCCGAGACTATCTCGGCCTGCGTCAGTCGCGCGCGCGAGGCGTTGGTGCTGCTAAAAGACGAGTACCAGCTGACCGGGGAAGTAATCGTTGCTGATAACGGCAGCACGGATGGAAGTCAGAAACTGGCGGAAGAAGCCGGTGCGCGCGTAGTCAATGTCCCGCAGCGCGGATACGGCGCTGCGTTGATCGGTGGATTTGCTGCAACCAACGCGGCCTATCTGGTCATGGGTGACAGTGATTGCTCTTACGATTTTGTCGAATCCGTTCCGATGATCCGGCGCCTGATGGATGGTGCCGATCTGTGCATGGGTAACCGGTTCAGCGGTGAGATCAAACCGGGCGCGATGCCCTGGAAAAACCGCTATATCGGCAATCCTGCCCTATCGGGTATCCTTCGGTTCCTGTTCCGTACCGAGATCGGCGACGCGCATTGTGGTCTGCGTGCGATCAAAAAAGAAGCGTTGAACCGACTTAACCTGTCTTCGACGGGCATGGAGTTCGCGTCGGAGATGTTGCTGAAATCTGTGTTACGGAAATTCACCATCGCCGAGGTTCCGATTACGTTGTCACCGGACGGGCGCGGACGCGCGCCGCACCTGAATCCGTGGCGTGACGGACTAAGACACCTGATCTACATGCTGATGCTCAGCCCTACATGGCTGTTTTTGGTGCCCGCCCTTTTCCTTTTTGCCATCGGCTTTGCGATCACTGTATTGCTGCAGTTGGGCGGAGACCAGGAAATGGTATTGATTGGCGGGTTCAAGTTCGGCGACCACTGGGCTGTTGTTGCCAGTGCATCGATGGTTCTGGCATCCCAGACCATTGTGCTGTGGCTGGCCGCGCTGATGGGCAGCTATCGTGACGGATTACGCGTTCCAACAGAAAGGGCGCGGTACTGGCTGGGCTTTTCCCGCCTGCAATATTGGATTCTCGGTGGCGCATCTCTGGCACTTATTGGTGCGTTTTGGGTTGCGACAATCACCACCGGCTGGATTGCGTCGAACTTCGGGTCCTTGAACGAAATGCGGCCACTGATCGCGGCCTTCACGATGATCATTATCGGCGTGCAGCTGTTCTTTTCGGGCTTTCTTCTTTCCATCGTTGCCGGAAACAGATCCCGCCATGATGCGGTTCTGCCTGCACGCGAAACGGCCATCTCTGGTCACAGCGCTGCGGCGCTCAATCAACCGGCATGACCTG
>NZ_SMMF01000959.1:231530-258962 GCF_009711355.1 Roseibium sp. RKSG952
GCGCTGACTGGTCTCCAAATATCGATATCGGCGCTGAAATGGCGCATCGTCGTCCGCAAGATAACTCCTGATCAGGCGCCGCAGGAGTTTTCCTTTTTTCTGGCCTGCTCATCAGCTTCGGCGATGTTGTCGCAATTGTTGACCACCTATGTTTCGTCGATCGTGGTTCGGGGTTGGGCCGGTCGCAGGTTCCACGATATTCCCTTTACTCGCGGGGCGGGCAGCTCGGTTTTCGAGCAGTTCTTTGACGTGGCTGTCCTGATATGTATGGCACTGGGAACCCTGATTACTTGGACCATTGGTGGTGGCGCAATAACATGGTTTGCCTGCACCATCAGTGTTCTCAGTCTAGGCATGCTGGCGTCCATGCAACTGGACCATCTGATCCCCGTATTGCGCAGGCTTCATCCAAGATTGGCAGAACATCCGGCTCTGCAGGATGATCGTGGTATCGCGCGGATATGTTCCGCGTCGACGGTGTCCCAGCTTTATGGTTTGTCGGTCCTGCGTTATCTATCCATACTGGTCAAAGCGCCACTGGTTGTGATTGCCCTTGGGTACTCGATTTCGTCGCTGGACGCGGCCCAGGGCTTTACCATCGTTCAGACCACACAGCTTGCCGCATTCACGCCGGGAAATCTGGGCCTTCAGGAGTGGGGCTGGTCCGGGGTATTGGCGTTTCTGGGGTATGGCTTTGAAAGTGCATTAGAGTTTGCGCTTGCACTGCGGGTCGTGGGTTTTGCCAGTATGACTATCATCGCACCGCTTCTGATGGCCCCAGCGTTTACGAAACGGAAGGTGCTGGCATGACCGAACCGTCACAGCAACAGGCGACCGTTGTCGTTGTCGCCCGGAATGCCGCAAAGACAATCAGTGTGTGCATGAGGTCACTGCATCAGCAAAACCGCGCACCGTCCGAGGTGATACTGGTTGATGACGGGTCGACCGACGAGACGGTCAAGCTCGCCATTGAGGCCTTTCCCGGCCTTAGGGTCATCACCAGTGCCACGCGTTCGATCAGCAAGAACCGAAATGTCGGTTGGAGATCAGCCAGTACCGAGTTTGTTGCCTTTTTGGATGCGGATTGCGAGGCCCCTGCGCACTGGCTTGAGAACCTGTTGAATGCGGCAACCCGACTCGACGTTGCCGCAGTGGGTGGAGGCAATGCACCGCCAGCTGGCCAGAGCGCACATTATGATGCGCTGGCCATAATGCTTTCATCCTATGTGGGCTCACGCGGTTCTTTGCAGGGACAGATACCCATGTCTGAAGCAACGGTGCCGCATATTCCAACGCTCAATGTGCTGTACAAAAGAGAAGCGCTTGAACGGGCGGGCGGTTTCGATCCGCGTTTCGCGCGCATGGGAGAGGACGAAGACTTTTCCCGGCGGTTGCGGGACATGGGGCAGTCGCTGGTGGCAATTCCGGATGCAGTTGTCGTGCATCATCAGCGTGCTGATCTGAGAAGCTGGGCAAAGAACATGTACGCCTATGGAAAAGGCCGCACCTGGCTGATCAGACGTCACCCGAACGCTTGGTCGCCGGTGTTTCTTGTTCCGCCATTGGTACTGCTGGTGCTGCCGATTTACTTGATCTGCATTGCGGCTGTTTCCCTGGTCTTGTGCATTGGGGACAGAAAACCGGCGCTTTGGCTGCGACTGACCGCCCTTTTTGCCATGACACATCTTCCATACGGTTTGGGTCAGATCGCCGGGCTGTTCATCAGCGGCGACAATCCCGATGCACGCCGCAAGCGCAGGCGCGTTGGGATGATTGCGCTCAAGAACGCGGGAAACAAAGGGGATGAGGCAATTCTTTGCGCGGTGTCCGAACGGTTGGAGAAATTCCTGTCCCAGCCCGGAAATGCGGTGGACCCATATCTGATTGCCTTCGGACCAAGTGGAATTGACACCCGTCCGCTGCCCGCCAGCAAAGAAGCGCGGGAACGTGTCATTCTGGACGCGCTGGCCCCGGCCAGCAGTTCGCGAGCGGTTCAGCCTCTTGCCCTTATACCTGATGCATTGCGCAGCCTTGTGGTGTTTTCGGGATTTCAGGGCATCTTTATCTCAGGTGGGCAATGGTTGCATGACCTGAGCTTGCCCAAGCACGTGGTCGTCTGTTCGCTTTTTGCCTTTGGTCGGTTGTTTCGCACGCGAACCGGTGTGTTCTGTATCGGGGTCGGGCCATTGCAGCGAGGTTTTTCCCGCCGGTTGACGCGATTGGCTTTGGGTCGCCGATCCCTTGTCATTACCCGCGATGATGCCTCGACCAAGCTGCTGCAGGATTGTGGTTTGAATCATGCAAGCACGGCGGCCGATCCGGCGCTTTTGCTGCCAACCTCACCGGTCACGGCATCTGCGAACCGCATACTGATATCCCCCTGCGCCTGGGCCAATTTCGAGAACCTGTATGAACTGGATCAGGCCAAGATCGACGAGAGCTTTCAAAACTGGACCAAACTGGTCACCCGATTGACCGAAGCCGGGCGCGAACTGGCCATGCTGCCGACAATGAATCCTGAAGATCGCGCCTTTGCCGAACAGATCGTCCAAAAGACGGGCTGCGACATCGAATGTATTGAAACCGAGGAACTGCTGCCTTCTCAGGTGCAGGGCCATATCGCTGCATCGTCAGCGCTTATTTCAATGCGGCTTCATCCGGTGATTTTCGCCTCGAACAGCAGCACGCCGTTTGTTGCTCTGAACTACGCGGCCAAGGTCCGCGCCTTTTGCAAGCAGGCTGGGTACGAGGACCGTGTGGTTGAACTGAATGACCCCTGCTGGGCCGATACGGTGCTGCAAAAGCTTGACCAGCCAACCAAAGATGCGGTCCAGATCTCGTCGATCCGGTCAACGCAGATCGCGGCCCTGAACTCGGGTTATCAACTGCTTGAACAATGGTTGTCTGGCGTGGGAAAGACATCAATACCCGCACACGGAAAGGGACCAACGCAATGCGAATCGCCTTTGTAAATCCGCCTCTCAGAGACTGGCGTTTTTCCAGGTCTCAACGCAGTCCCGGTGTGATCAAATCGGGGACGTTGTATTATCCCTATTGGTTGGCGCATGCCACTGCATTGGCAATGTCGCGAGGCCATGAATGTCTGTTGCTGGACTGCGCCGCTGACGAGCTGTCGCGCGAGGACACCATCGACAGATTGCGTGACTTCGACGCCGAGCTGGTGGTGATCGAAACATCAACCCCCAGTGTTAACCATGATCTGGAAACCGTTGATCTGTTCAAGGCTGCTCTGCCGCAGGCCAGGTTCTGCTGTACTGGCACCCATGTAACGGCTGAGTGGCAAGTGGCCCTGACCCAAAGCAAGGCCTTGGATTTTGTCGCGATTGGCGAATACGACTTTACCATCTCCGAGCTTGCCGAGGCGCTTGAGCAGGGGCAGCCGATTTCGTCGGTTGACGGTCTGGCGTGGCGATCGGGCGATAGTTCGGAGCGGAGCGGTGATCGCACCCTGATCAGTGATATGGATGCGTTGCCTTGGGTGGCACCGGTCTACAAGCAGTTCCTGACACCTGAAAATTATCTGTTCACGATCGCGAACCAGCCCATGGTCATGCTGATCGGTGGTAGGGGCTGTAAGGCACGGTGCTTTTTCTGCGTATATCCGCAGGTGATGCATGGCCACAGCTATCGGTGCCGGTCGCCCGAAGATGTCGTGAACGAAATGAAGTGGATTCAGGACAACATGCCTGAAATTCAAGAGATCGTTTTCGAGGATGACACCTTTACCTCAGACCGGGTCCGTGCACAGGAAATTGCACGGCTGGTCAAAGAGGCCGGTATCACGCTGCCATGGTTTGCCAACATCCGCGTCAACGTCGACTACGAAACGTTGAAAGCCCTGAAAGAAGCCGGGCTTCGGCAATGCGCGACCGGTTTTGAATCCGGTGACCAGACCCTGCTGATCAACATGCGCAAGGGTCAGACACTGCAGCAACAAAAAGACTTTATGGAGAACTGCCGCAAGCTGGGTATTCTCGTCCACGGCTGCTTTATGGTTGGATTCCCCGGTGAAACAAAAGAGACGCTGGCCAAGACCCTTGAACTGGCCAAAGAGTTGAATCCCGACAGTGCCCAGTTCTATCCGGTGATGCCCTATCCGGGCACCGGCGCCTATGAATGGGCACAAGAGGGCGGATATCTGGCCACAACCAATTTCGACGAGTGGCTGAATCCCGACGGTCAGCACCGATGTGTTCTGGACCTGCCCGGTCTGTCGCCCAAGGATCTTGAGGATTTTTGCGAATACGCAGTGCGCAAGTTTCACTTCCGTCCGACCTATATGGTGCGCAAAGCGCTGCAGGCGGTTACAAATCCCAAGGAAGGCCTGCGTTCGGTAAACGCATTCAAGAATTTCCTGTTGTCGATCATCCGTGGTGACAAAGCGGTGACCAGTGCATTGCCGCCAAAGCAAACCGAAATTGACGAAGCCTGGAACGCTCGGACGCGGGTGCCGCGCGGACGGATGGAAATGATCGAAGGAAAGAAAAGCCAGCTTAAACGCGCCAGTTGAGTAAGACTTTGCAAGCCTTAGATCTGCAATACGCCCGTGCTGGTGAAACCAGTGACCCTATGCTGCGCTATCAGTGGGCCATACGTGTTGCACTATGCGCCAAGCTCGGCTTCTTGGTATTCTTCGCGTTCAACACCCAGTTCGTGATGGACGAATTCTGGCAGTTCGGGCAGTCTAAATATCTGGGTAATGGGTTCTTTGATACGATCTGGCCGTCCAAGGCGGTCGGCTATGCGGTGTTTTACAAACCGGCGCACTGGCTGGGTTGGGATGCGGAGTCGGCCATCATGATCGGCCGCTTGCAGACCGCTTTGCTGGCCTGCGGAACGCTGGCACTGCTTTATGGCATCGCGCGGAAACTGGGGCAGGACCGGGTACGCGCGTTGCTGGTCGTTCTGCTGGCCCTCAGCTTTTCAACCTTTATCGAGCGGGTATTTCGTACCCGATCCGAGTCTCTGGCGCTGTTTTTCGCAACTGCTGCGCTGTATTGGATCGTGTCCCGAGACATATCGCGCGCAAAGACTATTCTGATTGCCGGATTGTTCAGTGGACTTGCCTTCATCGCGACGCAAAAGGCGGTTTACTTCAATCTCGCGCTTGGCCTTGGACTGGTGGTTGAGGCGCTTTTGCGTCTGGATCTACTGACAACGCTTAGGCGCGGCCTAATGCTGGTCGCCGGGTGGGTCATTCCCATTCTTGTCTACAGCATCGCGCTCGGTGGCTGGGACAGTCTGACGATACTGACCTCTCTTTTCCAAGGTCCGCTCAGGGTCGCCACAAGCGGACATGTCTATTACACCACTTTGGGGATGTTTTACGGGCAGACGATCGAGCGAAATCTGCTTCCTTATCTGCTCGCCGCTTTTGGACTGCTGGCTAGTCTCTACAGATGGAGGACGCTGACACCCAGGCATAAGGTTGCGCTGGTTTTCACCCTTGTCATGATCGTGCTGATTGCACGTCATAATCAGCCCTGGCCCTATGTGTTTATCATGGTGATCCCGTTTCTGTGCCTTTGGGCCCCGGTCACACTGGGCTACGCGGCACGCGGCAAGTTGCAGGCCAGATTGATCCATGCGGTCTGGATCGTTGCCGTTCTTCTCAGCTTTGTCCGCAACATCACATATATAGAACACGACAACCGGGCTGAGATTGATCTCATCCGACAGGTCGAAACTCTGCTTGGGCCCAACGAAAAGTACTTTGATGGTATCGGTATGCTGTCAAACCACGCGGAATCTCAGCGCCGGTGGCTTGATACAAGACAGGTTCACATCGCGAATTCCGAAGGCGAAGCTTCGGACTTCATGCGCAAACTGCGTGCCGTACCGCCGCATTTGATCATTGATACTTACCGAACCCAAAAACTGCGCGAGCTGATGAAACCGTTTCTTGAAAACTCCTATGTCCGGGTTGCGCCGAACATTGGCATTCCGGGAGTTCGCTTTTCGGATGTCAGCGAAGTGACGTTCGAAACGCCTCTTGAGCAGGAGTTCGGACTGTTCGACAAAAGCGGGCAACCTGTGGCGGTGTCATTGTTGGTCGAGGACGAACCAGTGCAGCTACCGGTGTTGTTGCAACCAGGGCCAAATCGCGTGCGTTTGGATGGCGTTGTCGATTGGCCTGTTTTCCTGCTGCCTGCGCACAAACCATATTCCGGCCTCCATCCGATTCCTGCACCCGAGCCGATTTTTATCAGGGTCTATGACTACTGAAACGAGCAAACATCGCTGCTGCTGTGCGGTTTGCCTGATTGATACCACCCAACGTGCGGATTGATGAAAAGTTCCTATTTGAACCTAGGATTCTCATAGTCGGACACGAGCCTTAATTTCAACACCTTCTCGGGTGAGAGAAAATCCAGAGCATCAGTTCGGATCTTATTTATGACAATGAATTCAATCGTTTTGGTCGCCGGCTTATTCGCAATATTAGTGGGGTTACGGTCTCGCAATCCGCGGCCGGCAGAAATCGACCTGATCGCAAACCCACAAACCCGGCAGGGGACCATCGGCCTGTATTTGTTGCGTGGGCCTTACACATTCATTGACCCCAGCGCGGACCCAACGATGTTGTTTAGTTTCCGCTACGGCGAAAGTCCGTTTACCTCGAAAACGGTGGCATGGGCACTTGGGCTATCCTCCGTCTTTGTGGTCAGTGCAATCTACTTGGGCTGGGCGCTTTTTGATATCACAACCTACGGAGCGTGGAGCTTTTTCAACGATGACGTACCAGCGAACAAGCGTTGGTTTCAGGCAGCCATCAGCGTGCTGCCCATGTTTGTGTTTGTTGCGGCGGCAGTAGATCGGGACAAGCTGAGTGCCCGCTTCTTTGGGGGATCGGACACTTATTATGATCTGGCGTATCAGATCGGCTACGGTGTGTTTCTGATTGTGCATAGTCGGGTCTTCGAAAACACTGGGCTGTTTATGATGTCCGGTTTCCTGGTCACTTTGGTGCCGAACGAGCGCAAGATGGCCTTTGTGCTTGGGTTGGCTTTGTGTGTGGCATTTGTGCTGGGTTATCTGGGTAATCTGGGTGCGACCCATGGAGCGATGTTGATCTTCATCTTGTTTATCGCCGTCAGTGCGTGGCTTGCGTTTGTCGCGATGGTCGAAATTCTCAGCGCGTTGCGATGGCATGATGCGGGTGATGTGGCCATCCTCGCCGGGCTGGTCTGCATTGCAGCGATCGGGCTTGTACTTGCGCTGATTATCCCGTTTCTGATGGTTTTCGTTCTCTATGCGATCATGGTTTTGACACCTGAGAGCGTAAGTAACGACTGGGTGAACCTGGTAGGTCCGTTCCGCGAGGGTGGTGTCCCGGCTGCCATTGTGCTGAGCATTGCCTGTATTCCACCACTCCTGCCAACGTTGTGGATCATGTGCTGTGGTCTGGGTACGTTGATTGCCAGAAACACCCCCATGATGTCCCGTTTCATTGCAGAGCTTAAGGTGAGTGAAGGTCCCTTGAACCAATCAGGGTTTGACAATCTGATGCGCCCGTATCGCAGTGCCAATGTGCTGGGTTTCGGAGTATCCACGGTAGCGACCTTTGCATTGCTGGCCGCTGCGTTGTGGATACTCAGCACCGTCTTTACAGTGACTGGCTGAAGCCCTTCGGGCTTCGCCAACCGTTTCGGCAGTCGCTGCACCAGTTTTCGAAGCTTTGCGAGTCAAGTCAGCCGCATACGCAACAACTAACCCGCCTCGTCTTCGAAGTACTGACGAAAGAAAACCGTGACGCCTTCGGATTTTATCGATCTTTCGATGGCCAGTCCTGCCCCCGGTGCAAACCACTCAAGCTGAACCCTGTGATTCAGCGCAGCTTCCAGATCTTCCACGCGGCGGTCATGCCAGTCCATATAGGCCATCTGAGCATAATGATGCGGGCTGGCCGGGAACACTTGTATTGCCAGATCAAAGTCGCTGTTTGCGGAATGCGTACCACGAGCCCGGCTGCCGAAGAGGATCACTTTTCGAATAATTGAATGCTGCTTTGCCCAATATTTTATGGCGTTGCTGTGTTGCTCGCTCAGTCCGTTAGTCACTGGTAAACCCTGTTTTTTGCCTGATGCGGTCTATTTAGGTGTTCAATGTAATATCTCCTAGGTCCGTATTTCAGACGGATGCGAGACCGGTTGGACCGGTCTCGCCATATCGGTCAGTCTTCAACAGGCAGGTAAAGATCTCCACCTTCCCGGAACTTGGCGGCCATGGCTTCCATTCCTTCTTTCTGCGCCTCAGACCGGATGTCGTGGCTGATCCGCATCGAGCAGAATTTCGGCCCGCACATCGAACAGAAATGAGCGACCTTGTGCGCTTGTTTCGGCAGAGTCTGGTCGTGGAATTCGCGCGCGGTGTCCGGATCCAGCGACAGGTTGAACTGATCTTCCCAGCGGAATTCGAAACGAGCCCGCGACAGAGCGTCGTCGCGACGCTGCGCGCCCGGCAGGCCCTTGGCCAGATCCGCCGCATGGGCGGCGATCTTGTAGGTGATGACGCCGGTTTTTACATCATCCCGATCCGGTAGCCCCAGATGTTCCTTGGGTGTGACGTAACAGAGCATCGCGCAACCGAACCAGCCGATCATCGCCGCGCCAATGCCACTGGTGATGTGGTCATAACCGGGTGCAATATCGGTGGTCAGGGGCCCGAGCGTATAGAAAGGCGCCTCGTGGCAGCACTCCAGTTGCTTGTCCATGTTCTCCTTGATCTTGTGCATCGCCACATGGCCGGGGCCTTCGATCATTACCTGACAGTCCTTTGCCCAGGCGATCTGGGTCAGCTCTCCCAGCGTCTCAAGCTCGGCAAACTGTGCTTCGTCATTGGCGTCGGCAATCGACCCCGGACGCAGGCCATCACCGAGGCTGAACGACACATCATAGGCCCGGCAGATGTCGCAAATCTCATCGAAATGCTCATACAGGAAGCTTTCCTTGTGATGATGCAGGCACCACTTGGCCATGATCGATCCGCCGCGCGAGACAATTCCGGTGACCCGATTCACGGTCATCGGAACCATGTGTAAGCGCACGCCCGCATGGATGGTGAAATAGTCCACGCCTTGTTCGGCCTGCTCGATCAGCGTGTCACGGAACACCTCCCATGTCAGGTCCTCGGCAATGCCGTTCACCTTTTCCAGCGCCTGATAGAGCGGCACGGTGCCGATCGGAACCGGTGAGTTGCGGATAATCCATTCACGGGTGTTGTGGATATTGCGGCCTGTGGACAGGTCCATGACCGTGTCGGCGCCCCAGCGGATCGACCAGACCATCTTGTCCACTTCCTCTTCCATCGAGGAGGTAACAGCCGACGTGCCCATATTGGCGTTGATCTTGACCAGGAAATTGCGCCCGATGATCATCGGTTCGCTTTCGGGGTGGTTGATGTTGGCGGGTATAATCGCGCGACCTGCGGCGACCTCATCCCGCACAAACTCCGGGGTCACGTAATCCGGAATATTGGCCCCCCAGTCATTGCCTTCGCGTTGCTCGACGATGGCCTCGCGCAGCTGGTTCTCACGAATGGCGATGAACTCCATCTCGGGAGTTACGATCCCGGCGCGGGCGTAGGCGAGCTGCGTCACCGCCTTGCCATCAGTTGCGCGCAGAGGCCGCGGGCGCACCGGAAACTCGGGCGTCAGGCGGTCGCCTTCAACAAACCCGTTATCCTCGGGCTTGATCTCGCGCCCGTCATACTCTTCGACATCACCGCGCGCCTCAATCCATTTGCGGCGCAACGGGGTCAGGCCTTGTCGAATGTCGGTAATCACGTTCGGATCGGTGTACGGACCTGAGCTGTCATAGACCGGCAACGGCGGCTCTCCCGCGGTCGGGTGGACCGAAATCTCGCGCATTGGAACGCGGACGTCAGGGTGCAGTGTGCCATTCACATAGATCTTACGCGAAGCAGGCAGTTCACCTGTGGTGATTTTGGGGTTGGGGACATTCATGTTGGTGCTCCTCAAGCGGTTCAACTCAAAAAGACACCAGATGAGTTTTGGCTTGGGGAAACGAGAGGGTGTACAGCCCTCTGTTCGGAGTGCGCCCGCCCGGATCCGTGGCCTGCGCGCCCTAGCTTCCTACGCCAGTATCAACTGGGTCAGGTTCAAAGGGTCGCGTCGCCGGGCAATGCCCCGTCAGCCTCTCAGTCCCCTCGGTGGGACTCCCCTGCGTGACCTTTGGTTAGCTCAGGCACCACGTCTGAGACAAGCCCTTATTCAGCCATGTTTCGATTTACATAAACACAGCGTTAGGTAGGAGGGCGCTGTCATCAGGAATTTGTCTCTGCGGCACCGGTTAGGTGCCGCAGAGATTTTTGTTTTAGAACGACCACTTAAGGCCGGCGCGCAGGAACGGGCCCTGAGCATTGTCGCCGATCTCCTGTTCGGCCTTCAGCTCCAGCAGCATGTCCTGAACCAGATCTTTCTCATAACCCACTGCGACGCTTGCACCGGTAAAATCTGTCGATGCAAAGATCACATTCTGAGTTGATGAGAAGACAGTGACATCGGCCTGCGAATCCCCCAGACCTCGGCGCAGTACACCGCTCAGCTGGCCTGACAGAACTCCGCCATTGTTGAATTGCTTTTCAACTTCGGCACCCAACCGGGCTTCAATCACCTCGGTTGTGATGTCTCCGACCGTGGCATTCGCGACCGAGCCGGTTTCCGTGTAACCATCATCCTTCTGATTGGTATATCTGGCGTCTGCAAAACCGATCAGCCCGAATTTGTCGCTGACATCGAACGCGCGCTCAACACCGATATGTGCAGTCAGCAGTGTGCTGTCATAATCTGCCTTTGCATCGGCGCTGCCCGTGATCTGACGTGTTCGATCAGTCGAAAGCCAGCCGTAACCAAGCCCGGCCTCAACCGTGAACGCGCCAAACTGGCGACCCACCGCTGCATCCAGATAGAAGCCAGTGGTGTCAAAGTCGGTCGTGCGGCTATCACCATCGGCCGTGAACACGCCCATACCAAAAGCCAGTGCAATGCCGTTTTCTGTCTGGCCGGAAAGTCCGGCACTGCCGTTGAACAGCTTCACATCGGTTTTGACGTCAGGGTCATTCTCGAACTCGCGGTATTCTGCGTCGATCATTGCAAACGGTCGGAACCCACCGAAAGTTGCACCGGGTGCATTTCTGAACGAAACACCCTGTGTTACCTGCGGGGCCTGCTGGAACTGCAGCGCATTGCCGCTGCTGCCTACTACGCTGCCAAACATGGCGACGACATCGCCCGGCGTTGCAACGTCGGTCCCGTCAACGACAGCATATACCGGAGCTGCCCCACCTTCGTTCTGGACAAACCAGGCAGAGTCCTGATCCGAAATCTTGGTGGTGAATGTTCCCACAGTTGGTGCAGCGTCCTCAAAGCTGAAAACTTTGCTACCCCCTTGTGCGTCCAGATTCACATCGTGATCACCCACACGGATCCGGCCCGAGATGTTGTCTTTCGTATCTACGTTCAGGACACCTTTGCCGGTTCCCAGATAGATCGCATAAGCATCACCGCCGTCGGAAGTGGCCGAGATGGTTCCCACATCCGTAATCACGCCGTCAAAGTTCTCGAAATACAGACCATACGCATTCGCAGCGGGACCACCCGTTGCGCTTGCCGAGATAGATCCGGTGTTTGAGAACGTGCCCTGCATATTCTCGACCCAGATACCCGCAGCCAGCGCTTCGGCATCGTCAGTGCCGTTCGCTATTGCTGCAGCGGCGCTGATGGTGCCTGTGTTGGAGATGTCTGCGGTGACCTCATCATAGAGCAGGATCGACTGCGCCCTGACATTCTTGGCACCTTCGGCCCGAACCATGATGCTGCCGGTGTTCGCAACGCGACCCCCGGTGTTTCCACGCACATAGACGCCACGGGCGGTAGCATCATCTGCATCTGAAACACTGGTGGTTCTGATGGTGCCAGAGTTCGAGAGCGTGCTGTCAAAGCCGTCCCTGATCTGGATGGCGCCTGCATAAGCTGACGCACTTGTTTCACCCTTGGCAGAAACAGTGATGGAGCCGCTGTTGGTGATGTCGCCCGCGACATCGTCCCCGACATAGAGACCATATCCTTCGGCCTCGTCCGTAGCATCCGTGGAGGTCACGTTGATCGAACCCGCATTGGTGAAGCTGCCCGTTAACGCGTTGCTGATATAGACACCGCCTGCTGTTGCAGAGGTTTCACCATCGGCCTTAACCGTGATTGCTCCGCTGTTCGAAACGTTGCCGTCTACTCCGCTCGCGTAGATGCCATACGCTTGCGCTTCAGAGCCAAGACCCTGCGCCTGCGCTGATATCGTGCCGCTGTTTGCGATGTTCCCACTTACAAGCGCACCGGCATAGAAACCGGCTGCCGAAGCAAAGGAATCGGGTGCAGTTGCCTGTGCCGAGATCGTGCCGGTATTGGTAAAGTCACCATCCAGCGTTGAGGATGAGTAGATGCCATATGCATAGGCCTGGGATTCATCAGCGATCGCCTGCACGGTTATGACGCCGTTGTTGATCGCGTTGCCTTCGAACCCGCCACTGACATACAGGCCATAGGCTTCGGCCGAGGATGTTTCGTCCTGTGCAAAGGCATTGACGGAGCCGGAATTGAAGAAGTCTCCGGTAAGTCCGCTGCGGATATAGAATCCATAGACGGTCGCAGATGAGTAACCCTCTCCTCGGGCGCTCACCGAACCGGTGTTGACGATATTACCGGTCATGCCGCCTCTGACATACAGGCCGTAGGCTTCTGCTTCTTCCGTTTCGTCAGTCGCGACTGCACTGATTGAACCGGAATTCACAAAGTTACCTTCAAGGCCATTGCGGATGTATATACCCGCGACGGTTGCTGAAGAATTCCCCTCACCTCGGACCGAGATGGTGCCGGTGTTGATGATATCACCATCCATTTCGCCGCTGACATACAGACCATAGGCATAAGCCTCATCCGTCTGGTCGATGGCGACGGCACTGATCGTTCCGCTGTTGCGGAAGGTTCCGTTGAGATCGCCACTGATTTCAAAGGCTGTCGCAGTGACCGAAGAATAACCCTCGCCACGAATATCGACAGTGCCAGTGTTGATGATGTTTCCGGTCATGCCATTGCGAACTTGAAGCCCAAAAGCCTCGACTTCATCATCCACGACATCGCGTGCATGCACCGTAATCGTTCCGGTGTTGACGAAATCGCCTGTCAACCCATCGCGTATATCGAATGCGATCGCCGTAGCTGACGATACCCCATCCGCACGAATGTTGACGTTGCCGGAGTTGAAGATGCTTCCGGTCATTGCGCCGCCAACATACAACCCGGTGGCAACGCCCTCGTCATCGCTCGAGTTGGCCGTGACAGAGACGGAGCCCTGGTTTACGAAGTTGCCATCAAGATCTTCACCAATGTAGAAGCCTGCGGCATTGGCCTCGGTCACTGCATCGTGGCGCACGGCGACGGAACCAGTGTTGATGACATCGCTCGAGACACCGCCGTCTACGAAGACGCCGCTTGCATCCGGTGGGACAACTGCAAATGGTGGTGGAGGGGGAACAGGTCGTGACCGAGCAGCGGCGCTAACCGATCTGACGTCGATGGTGCCCGAATTAAAGAAGGCTCCGTCCAGCCCCTCGCCGAAATGGAAGCCGCGGGCGGAGGCAGAAGTCTGTCCCAACGCGCGCACAACCACCGAACCGCTGTTGCCGACATTCCCTGTCATATCGCCGCCACTGTAGAATCCGGCAGCAGATGCAAAGTCAGCGGTTTCCGTCGCCTGTGAAATCAGTGCGCCGGTGTTGACGAAATCGCCATTCACATCGGAGGATGAGTATATGCCATACGCATAAGCTCCATCCTCTTCGGCAAATGCCGTAGCCGAGATCGTCCCGCTGTTGGTGACATTACCGTCCACGCCGCTTGAGACATACAGGCCATACGCTTCGGCGGAATCGGTCTGATCTGTGGCAATAGCGGTCACTGAACCGGAATTGTTGAAATCACCGGTCAGGCCGCTTGTGATGTAAAAGCCGGCAATGGTCGCAGAGGAATACGCATGTCCGATGGCCTGAACCGATCCGGAGTTGACGATATTGCCAGTCATGCCGCCGCTGACATAAAGGCCATAGGCTTCAGCTTCTTCGGTTTCATCAGTCGCAATGGCAGTGATCGAACCGGTGTTGTGAAAGTTGCCTTCCAGTCCACCGCGAATCTCGAATCCTGCGACGGTCGCCGATGAGTAGCCGTCGCCCCGGACAGCAATGGTGCCGCTGTTAAAGATATCGCCATCCATGCCACCACGCACGGTCAGGGCATAGGCCTCGGCTTCGTCATCAGTGGTGTCTGTGGCGTTGACGGTTACAGTTCCGGTGTTGACGAAGTTACCGGTCAGGCCACCACGGATATCAAAGGCTGCTGCTGTCGCCGAAGAAACGCCCTCGGCCCGAATATCGATGCTGCCCCCGTTGACGATGTTACCGGTCATGGCTCCGCTCACGTAGAGGCCATTGGCAACGCCTTCATCGTCGGTTGAGTTCGAGACAACCGAGATAGAGCCGGTATTCGAAAAGCTGCCATTGAAATCACCGGACAGATAGACAGCGGCGGCGGTGGCCGATGAGCTTGCATTGGCGCGAACGTTGATTGAACCGCTGTTCACCACGTTTCCGGTCGTGTCGCCTTCTACATACAGTCCTGCGGCATCAGCTTCGCCAGAGGTCGCAGTCGCCGTTGCTGTAATCGTTCCGGTATTGTTGAAGCTTCCGTTCAGATCGCTTTCCAGGTGGTAGGCCCAGGCCGTGGCCGTCGTCTGCCCGGTTGCAACGGCCTGCACGTTGCCATTGTTGATCAAGTTGCCGTTGGCGTTGCCCTGAATTTCAACGGCAATAGCCTCGGCATTGGTGCCGTTGTTGGTCGCTGTGGCCTGCAGCGTGCCCGAGTTGTTGACATCGCCATTCAGCGCCCCGGTAATCAGGATCGTGCGGGCTTCGAGGGTCGAGCCGTTTTCAGCAGTGGCGCTGATCGTGCCGCTGTTGTCGATATTCGTGCCGACATCGCCGGCGAACACAAGCCCAAGTGCAGAAACATCGCTGGTTCCAGCTGCGCTTGCGGTGGCTGAAATTGTGCCCGAGTTGAAAACTGAACCTGTCGATTCAACGCCGTTTGTGAACAGCGCGCCAAGTGCGCTTGCGCTGCCGCTGCTGGTGGCCTGTGCATTTGCAGTGACGGTGCCGGTGTTCACAAATGCACCGCTATAGTCTCCGCCCATCAGGAAACCAAATGCCGCCCCATAGGTGCTGCTGCCGGCG
Organism: Roseibium sp. RKSG952; assembly: GCF_009711355.1. Lineage (NCBI taxonomy): Bacteria > Pseudomonadati > Pseudomonadota > Alphaproteobacteria > Hyphomicrobiales > Stappiaceae > Roseibium > Roseibium sp. RKSG952. The sequence goes on from NZ_SMMF01000959.1 coordinate 246,849, forward strand.
TTGATAGCTATCGTGCCGTTGTTGATGATCTCACCGGTCGCGCTGAGATCCCCGTCCAGAAGTACACCGAATCCGGTGGCGCTGGCCGAAGAAGGGCCCGAAATAGTGCCGTTGTTGATCGCTGTGCTGGAATAGTCCGTATCAATGAGAACGGCGGGACCGCCGCTTGTGGTCAGGTTGACCGCTCCGGTTGCCGTAATTGTGGTGTCCACATCGGTGGAAACAACTGCTCGGGTGTTTTGTGTCGTCGAAATGACCTGCGATTGCGCAGTCCCGACCGACAATGCCACAACAGAAGCCGAAACAAGGAACAGCGACGGCGCAACACTCGCCACTTGCCCTTTCCATTTCACAATACGACCCCCGCGCGCCACACGAGTGTGTGGGCGCTTTATTGCGCTACTCTTCATTTTCCGAAAACCCCCTCGGAATTTTATTTGTTTACTATAGGTAAATTAGCTAGCTAGCTGCGAAGCTGGGCACAAATGTGACTTTTGTATAAACCTTTCAAATATTTTGCGGTATTGCACATACCACACACTACATATCGTTTTGATACTTGGTGTTATCCGGAAAATCTGGCCAATAGACTGGGCTATAAGAATGCTCTACGAGTAGCTGGTCGATCCAAAAAAACATGCGCTTTTGCAGGTCAAAAACGCTGCAGGAATGAGGTAACACTAATGGCAAGGCAGCAGCAGCTTTCGGTGCAGGATGCGTTCTCACAGGGCATGTCTCACTATGAAAAGGGACATCTCAAACCTGCTGTGGGTCTGTTCTCCGAGATCGTTCGCGCAGCACCGCAATTTGCACCGGCGCATCACATGCTGGGATTGATCGCATTTCAAACCGGCCAGCTTGATCCCGCCGTCAAAGCGCTTGGTGAGGCCGTGCGATTGCAGCCTGAGAATGGTAACTTCCTGACGAACTTCACCGAAGTACTGCGCGTTGCCGGTCAATTGGATCAGGCAAGAGAGATTGGAGAGCGCGCGGCGCGAATCGTACCCGGCAGCGCCGCGGCACATTCGAATCTCGGTTTGGTTTACTATGATCAGGGCCATCTTGATCAGGCAGAAGCGTCTCAGGAACGTGCGCTGGCTTTGGCCCCCGAATTCGACCGCGCGATCAACAATCTGGGAAGCATCGCGCGCGACAACGGTGATCGGGATAAGGCGGCACTGCTGTATCAAAAGGCGCTGAGGGTCAATCCGGCATCTGCCGAGACGGCCAACAATCTCATCTCGGTGCTGATTGAGGTGGAAAAACTGTCCGAGGCCCGCAGTGTTGCGGAAAACCGGTTGGAGAAGACACCGCGTGACGCCGAGCTGCACCGGAATTTCGGACGGTTGTTCATGCTCGAAAACGATTTGGACAAGGCAGAGAATGCGTTTCGAAACGCCATTTCACTGGATGGGAACAAAGCCGACAGCTTTGTTGGTCTGTCGCAGGTTCTGTTTGAGAAGAACCATCCAAAGCTTGCCCTTATCGAAGCCGAGCAGGCACTGCGCTTGGATGAAAACAGTGCAACGGCGTGTCATCAGGCAGCGATGGCCAAGGCTCATTTGGGCGATGTCGCGGGCGCGACGGCTTTGTATGAACGCGCCATGGAGCTGAAGCCGGATCTGACTGCAAGCCGGCTTGCATTGGGCCATCTGGCTATCGAACAGGGCGATTTTGAGATTGCGCGTCAGCATTTCGAGACCGCGGCAGAATCGGCTGATGATAAGCTTAGCGCTCTGATCGCTTTGGCGCGGCTGGAAAAAGTCACCGAAGAAAGTCCCGTATTCCAGCAGCTGGAAGCCGTCCTGCCGGACGCTGCGGATATGCTGCCGCAAAAGGCGGTCGCCTATCGTTATGCAATGGGTGACTGCTATGAAAAGCTGGGGCGTTATGATGAAGCTTTTGAGAATTATGAGAAAGGGGCGCGGATCAAGCGCTCGCTTGTTGCCTACGACACATCAGAAACCGATGAGCTGACGGATGACCTGATAGCAACGTTTGACCAGTCCATGATTGAACGTTTGCGCGGCAACTCCATTTCAAGTGAAAAGCCGATCTTTGTAGTTGGCATGCCGCGTTCGGGCACAACGTTGACCGAGTCAATTCTGGATGCACATCCCGAGGTGGTCGGCGCCGGGGAACTGAACGACCTGCAGAACCTTTTTGGGCGCCTGGATGATGGGGCATCGAACGTGCCGCGATCTGTACGCTCAGTCACTGATGAGACCCTGACCCGCCGCGCCGAGGACTATGTGGATGCTTTGTCTCTTCATGCGCCGGGTGCTGGTCGCGTCGTTGATAAAATGCCTGCGAATTTTCAGTTGATCGGTCTGATCCATGGGATCATGCCCAACGCAAAGATCATCCATATCGACCGCGATCCGTTGGACATATGTCTGTCCTGCTATACCCGCCTTTTCGAGCGCAGCCAGTTGCACAGCTACGATCAGGAAGAGCTTGGACGGTATTACAACAACTACGTGCGTCTTATGAACCACTGGCACGCGACACTGCCCAAAGGCGCTTTTCACAGCATCCGCTATGAGGAGCTGGTGGACGATATCGACAGCGTGGCACGCGGGATCATCGACTATTGCGGGCTGGAGTGGACCGATGCCTGCCTTGAGTTCTACTCGGGTAAGCGACGTGTAAGAACCGCCAGTGTGCAACAGGTGCGCCAGCCGCTCTACTCTTCGTCCAAGGCCAAGTGGCGTCGGTATGAACGCCATTTGCAGCCCCTGATCGATACGATAGGTGACCGTCGGATTGTATCTTGACCCGCATGCTCAAACCATCTCCGGCGGTTCAGAAGCAAATAGTTTGACCGTGGTGATTTTCTGCCATGGGTCATTCTTGGAACCAGGCCCTTTCGTTTTGTGCTAGTTCCCCCTTGGTTCGTTGTGGTTCCCGGGGCCAAAAGAACTAACAGCACCAGCCCGGGCTACCTTAGGTGCACAAGGACTATCTCCATGCGCTGTTCCGCAGCGCATTCTTGATAGCTCGCCCTATCTTGGCGAGAAGCGCCGTAACGGGGTGGAAGAAAATAGCATGGGATCACTGCACTTGAATCGTGTATTTTTGATTGTGGCCAACACAGTTTTGTAGACACGATCACCACAATCAAAAGAGCTTAAAACGGTTAAGCTCCAAGAGTTTGCTAAAGTACCGTCAAGCGCTTCCAGGACTAATCATCCGACCCGCACCTGTGTTTTGAACCCGCTACTAGCGGAGTAAAACTGCTCGGTCAGAACCTCAATCCGCGCTGGAGTTTACTCGCGCAGGGCCTGGTCCTTGATCTTCAATACGGGTTGAATCAGGTAATCCATCACGGATTTGCGCCCCGACAGGATGTCGACCTCGGCGATCATTCCCGGAATGATTTCGACTGCTACACCGCCTGCATCCAGAATTGCGTTTCTGGTCCGTATTTCAACGACAAAAACCTCCTCATCATTCCGTTCTGACCGGGTGATCGTATCTGCGCCGATGCGAACGATTTCACCATTCAGGCCACCATATCTCGCATAATCATAGGCCGTGATCTTGACCTTGACCTGTTGGCCTGCATGCAAAAACGCGATGTCGCCAGGTCTGACATAGGCTTCGACCAGCAAGGTGTCGTCCAGTGGTACGATCTCGATCAGCTCTTCGCCGCCGCGCGCCAAGCCGCCAAGTGTCGTGCGATGTATTCGATTGACAATACCTTTGACCGGAGCACGAACCTGAGCCCGGGAAGCACGATTGCGAAGCGCGGGCAGGGTGGGTTTCAAGGCCGCCAATTCAGCGGTGACCAGAGCCAGATCGGTCAGAGCCGCGCTGCGAAACCTGCTCCGCGCCGCCGCAATCTTGTCGTCGACTTCGACAAGACCGGTTTCCAGTCGGCTGACCACGGCCTTGGCCCTGATTTTGCGTCCCTCCCATTCCGCCTCGCTTCGGCGTAACGCCAGCAAAGTTGTGGCCGGTTCCATACGGCGTTGCACAAGCGGGGCCATCATCGCGCGCTCCTCGGCAAGAACCTTTAGGGTCTCATCTGCCGTGACCTGATCCACCAACCCCTCTTCATACTCGCGCTGCCGTTGCTGACGCTGTCGTTCCAGAATGGCTATCTCAGCCAGCAATTCGGCTTGTCGACCCTGAAATAATGCAGTTTCCGAGCGGACCACCTCCGGCGCTTCGTTGATCAGGATATTGTCAAATTGCAGCTCGGTCCCGTTTATCTCGGCCGAAAGCCGTTGCGCTCGTGCCATCAGGCCAAAAGCGCGCTGCTGTTCCCGCCCCAACTCACCGTCGATCTGGGTGGTATCGAACTCCATCAACAGCGTGCCCTTGTCGACCATCTGCCCTTCGCGGACGTATACCTGTTGCAGCACGCCCGGTTCTGTTGCCTCGATCAGTTGTATGTCAGCCGAGGGAACAACGCGCCCTTCTGCCCGGACCACATCATCCAGTTCGGTGTGATAGGCCCACAGCCCGGCTGCGATGAGGCATGACAAGATAACCAACAACAGCAGCGATCCACGTAAAGAAGAGCGCCCGCGCATCTCCCGCGCGAGGGTGTCGAGATCAGGATGCCGCGACATTCAGATGCCTCCGCTTTTTGGGGGCATGCTGAGTCAACAGGCTCTTTGGCCCGTCTGCTCCGACCTTGCCGTCTTCGATCACTATGACCCGATCAACCAGTTCCAACAGGCTGGTGCGATGCGTAACCACCACCATAGTTGAATCCTGTGTTGCCTCTTTTAGTCTTCGGATGATTTCGGCTTCGTTTTTGACGTCCATTGCGCTGGTGGGTTCATCAAACAGCAAAACAGGCGGTCGCCCGATCAGCGCCCGTGCCAGTGCAATGGCCTGACGCTGACCGCCCGACAGGCCCTCACCACGTTCGGCCAACCTGAGGTCGTATCCGTTTGGGTGTCTGGCAATGAAGTCTTCTACTCCGGAAATCCGCCCGGCACGGATCAGATCCTCGTCCCGAGGTCGAATGGCGCCGCTGGTGATGTTTTCGCGAACAGTGCCCGAGAACAGCCAGATATCCTGTAATACAGATCCGACATTACGGCGCAGATCTCCCGGATCGATCTGACGGAGGTCCAGCCCGTCCATCATCACCGATCCGACACGGGGCTGGTAGAGACCCAGCAGCAAACGTGCGACAGTGCTTTTTCCCGATCCGATCTGACCAAGGATTGCAACCTTTTCGCCACGATTGATGGTGAAACTCACACCTTTCAGAGCATCCTCATCCTGATCGGGATAAGCAAAGTGTACATTGTTGAATGTGATGCGCCCGTCAAATCGGGGACGGCTGATCCAGCTGCGTCCCTCGGGGCGTTCGCTTTCAGCTTGCATCAACGCATTCAGATTTCGAAACGCGCTCCGGGCCTGATTCACGCGGGTCAACGTCTGCGCCAGCTGGCTGAGTGGTGCCAAAGCGCGCCCGGTGAGCATGACCGACGCGACCAAGGCCCCCATGCTGGTCTGTCCATCCGAGATCAGGAACACGCCGTAGAATACGATCAGCACCTGTGCCGCCTGTTGTGTAAAACCTGTCAGATTGAGAGCCAGCTGCGTAACCGCACGGCTGCGCATTCCATGCTCTGACTGGCGGGCGACAGCTTCCTCCCAGCGCGAGCGCATTTGCCGTCCTGCTGCCGTCGTCTTGATGGTTTCCAGACCTGTCACGGCTTCGACCAAGACAGATTGTTTGGATTGGCCGTCCGAAAAGCTTTGTTCTGCTAGGCGAGAAAGCAGCGGTTGGACCGCCAACCCCGTCAACAGCACGATTGGCACCGCCAAGGCGGGTATCAGTGAAAGCGATCCGCCGATCATGTAGATGGTGAAGACAAACAATCCGATGAATGGCAGATCAACAACCGCAACCAGTGTCGCCGAGGTGAAGAACTCTCTCAGCGTTTCGAACTCGCGCACGGTACTTGTCATTGCTCCGGTCGATCCGGTGCGTGATTTCATTTTTATATTCAGTAACTGGTCGAATATGCGGCGGCCCATGAATTTGTCCGCGTTTTGCCCGGCGCGATCAATAAATCCTGCCCGCAATATCTTCAGAATAAAGTCGAATAGCAGCGCCAGGCAAACACCCATCGTCAGGGCAATCAGCGACTCCGTTGCCTCGTTTGGCAAGACCCGGTCGTATACGATCATGATAAAGACCGAAGTCGACAAACCCAGTATGTTCGTTAAAGCTGCTGCCAGCGCAACCTGAGTGTAAGACCAGCGATTTGCCGCAAGGGCTGACCAGAACCAATGCCCCGTTGGTTTGACCTTTCCCTCGGCAATCTCTTCGCGATGTTCCCGGCGAAACAGGATGGCATAGCCAGTGTAAATTTCACCAAAGCTGCTCTCTGAGACTGCGCCAACGCCTTCGCCAAGGGTTGGATCGTAGATCAGAAGATCGTTATTTTCTGCACGCCCGCGATAGACAACTGCTTTGTTCCCTTCCAGCAGCAGGATTGCCGGAGCCAGGCTGCCGTCGAATTCCTTGAGTTTGCGGGCCCCAAAACCCGCCTGCATTCCGGCCTGCTGCGCAACGGTAATCACGTCCCGGTGGGTCAGAGCGCCCGACGGGTTGGAATGCGCTGCGTAAAGAGCAGCCTTCGTCAATGGGCGCTGCAGCGCGGTGGCAACATGGAGAACACACGCTTCCAGCGAGGAGAGGGTGTCGAGGCCGGACGGGGTACCGTTTTCGGTCATTGCAAGCCATCCCAATTTGTAAGCTTGATCCCCAGCAGATCCACGATGTCACCAGTCAGACCAAGTGCGGCGTAGTTGGTGAGAAAAAAATTCTGTTCGGCTAAGATCAAACGTTCCTGCGCATTCACATAGTCACGCTGAGCATCCAGTATTTCGATCAGACTGCTGCGGCCGATCGTAAATTGTTCTTGCGTAGCGGCGACACTGTCGGCGTTGGCCCGAACAGCAATCTGAGCTTCGCGCAGGCGCTGCGCTCCGGCTTGTTGGTCAGAGCGAATGAAGTCGAGTTCTCTTGTGATTTCACGGATCAGAGTCTCGCGTGCGAACTCAGCCTCTTTAACCTGCGCCTCAGCTGCAGCGATAGCGGCACGGCGTTTGCCCGTGCTATCCAGTTCGTAGTTGACCGAGAGGTCCACGCCAAAATTGGCATCCCGATTAACGTCTTGATCAGCAAAGGCTGAAACACGGATATCTGGTTGGCGACGAGCCAGTGCGGCCGCTCTCTCAGCCTTTGCGGCCGCCAGCGTGGCGTCGGCCCGCCTGATCTGAGGACTGTCGAGCACGATCTGCAGATCGCTGCGGGACAGGTTCGGAGCGGGGATGGGCGCTGTGAGACTGCCTGGCGGAGTGCCAAAAACTTCGCGAAACCGGGCATTTGCGCGATCCGAGCGGGCTCTGGCATCAGCAAAGCGGGTGCGGGCATCCGCAACACGTGAGCGTGCGGTTAAAACATCTGCGTTTGATCCTGCGCCACTGGCTGTCCGATCGGCAATCTGTTGTTCGATTGTTTCGTGCACTTCGACATTGCGGCGCGAGATTTCTACGATTTCTCGTTGGTTTAGTACCAAAACGTATGTCTCGATCGCCGCCAGTGCGGTAGCAGAGGCGGTCTGTAGTTGATCGCCCCGGCTTTCCAGAACACGTGCCCGCGCTGCAGTCAGATTGCCTGCGGCTGTACCGCCGTCATAAACAAGCTGTGACACGCGCAGATAAGGCGTCGTATCGGCAATATCCGAGTCCACGCGTTGTGAGCGTGCGTTGAGACCCAGAGACACTTCCGGCAGGAATGCCCCTTTTGCAGCGTCACGCCCGGCCTTTGCCGCCTCAAGCCTTGTATTGCTCTGCGCCAGTGTAGGACTGGTCTGAACCGCGTCCCGTACGCGTTTGCCAAATGTACTTTGGGTAAGAGCAGCCGAAGGTTGGGTTGCCCCAGCCCCTGCTGAGCCTGCGGAGAAGGACATCTCGACCGGGACCAGATCCGGAATCGGCTCACAGGCCGATATCAGAGTGGCAGGGATCAGAATGGTCAGAGCCTTCCAGAGTTTTTTAATAACCTGCATGGATGCCCTCCAACTGCTGGGCGCTTGCCATGGCGCACAGGAACCCGTTCAGTTCCGGACTTTCGGCATCTGGTGATCGATGCAGTTGTTTTTGCTGTGCTTTAAACAACCATGCGCAATGAGAAAGGGAAACCTGGTGGGCGTGGATAAGACCCATCGCGTTGTTGTTCATGAGGAGCAGTTTGTGCGGTGGCGAAAGCGCTTCGATCTGAGCAAAATCGACCCCTAGCCAATCCGGCGGCAAATCGATCCCGTCGTGATGCCGCACCAGCGTAAAGAGATCCATCTTATCAATTATGCCGCACAGTTGGTCTGTAGCGGCCTCGGCGGCTGTCAGGTTTTGAAAAAAGGTCCTGACCGCGCAAAGATCAGGTGCCAGGGTTCCGTCAGCCGTAAAGAATGGCTCGTCTTGGACATCGTCAGTCACTAGTCCTGAAGCCTCGTCCACCAGTAGACGGAACTGCTGAGTGGAATTTGGAGTGGTATCGATTAGCGTCTCTGCGCTGAAAGGATAGCAGCGCAATGCGGACGGGACATAACTTGCCAACCAGCGTCCCTGAGTGGAAACAAATGGTGTCTCCCCTTGTGTCAACGACAATACTGCGAACGGTCGGATGCCGGATTCAGTCTTGCGGAACAGGATCGGGAAAGTGGCAGCGGCCTGACAAACCTCAGTATGTACCAACGGGCATTCTGAGAGATCTCGTGCAAAATTGTACGACGTGAAACGTTGCCAGTAGCGATCTTTGTGTCGGTCGCGGCTTACAGGAATTAGACCATTCTGAGTCATGCGCCCCCCGGGAGGTTGATTGTGCGATGTCCATATATTGGGCATCGCAAGTCACTGTATTTTCAGCGGTTTAGGCAGTGGCGCCGGTTGGATCTGTGTGAAGGATGTTGTCTGCATTCAATCCGGTCAGATCCGCCAATCCGTCAAACTGGGCGACAGTCTGAACGTTTGCAATGACAGGGGATGAATAATCTGCCTTGATCAGAACACTGTTGGTTCCGTCTGTCGCGAGGACATAGATTTCGTCACCCGCCTGAGCGCCGGACAAGCCTTCGATCGCTGTGGCGATTGTGTCCGCGTCAAGATCCGTCAACGTAGTCGTCAATCCGACGAAACCGGTATTGGCACCTATCGCGTCACCTACGCCAAGAGTTTCCACATCAGTTCCATCGCCCCGCAGCGTTGAGACATCCAGACCGCTGAACATCAGCGCATCCGTCACATCTGTAGCAGGACCAATTGTGAACCCGGCAATCGTGTCTGTGCCATTGGCCGCGGGATCGGCCTCGAAGACAACAATATCCCTGCCCGCGCCGGTCAGGTCGATCGTGTCATTGCCATCTCCGCCCCGGATCACGTCGTCGATGTTTGATGAGGTCAAGTTGTCAGCGCCGTCGGTTCCGATCTGCCACTTTGTTGGTCCGCCATCCGGAGTTGTGACGGTCAGTTCGATAGGCTTTGTCGGATCTTGTACCGTCATGGTAAACGTTACAACGGGTTGAGACAGGTCGTTGTAGCTTGTGGCGGCACCTGCAAAACTGATGGCAGAACCACCATTCGGGTTTGCGAGGAACAGATTGAAGTCGCCGTTTTCTACCTCTGATCCGGTATCGTAAGTGACGACTGATGGATCAAAGCCCAGCTCGGCTGTGATTGCGAAACCGCTTGAGATGTCGACGTCGGGATCCGCGTGAATTTCAAACGTAACAGTGTTGCCGCTGCGTCCCGCTTCGGTAATCACATAGGCGGCGGGGACATGTGCCACGGCCTGATCATTGACGGGCAGCGGATCGGTTCCACCTGAAACGTTCGCAGCAGCTGAAAAATCAAGGCTGTCACCGGCGTCAATCGCAGAGAAAGCAGATGACGGTACTGTCAGGTTCCAGGTACCGTCGGCTGCGACGGTTGCGGTACCCACGGATACACTGTTGAGCGTGACATCCACGGTCTGTCCCGCACTAAGCCCGCTTGAGGTGCCCGAGACGGTCATGCCTGAAGATTTTGCATCGGCAAGCGAAACCGCGTTGTGTGGACCAACCGCGTTCATTCCGAGGATCGGCCGGAAATCGGTAGCAAGTGTCGTTGTTGCGTCGGAAATCGGATTTCCCGCAACATCTTCTACAGATGCCGTGACAGTGAAGTTTCCGCCATCCGCCAATGCATCCAGATCGGAAGCCGGGACCGTCACCTGCCAATTGCCGCCAGAGGCAGTTGCGGTGTAGTTTTGCCCCCCAAGACTGACCGTAACGGTCTGGCCATCTTCGGCGGTCGTCGTGCCGGAAATATCCAGATCGGTGTCCTTTTCCACAACATCAAGAACTGATCCCACCGATAACGGGTTCACCGAGATGGTTGGGGCCGTAAAATCGGTTTCAAAACTGGTTGTGGCGCTATTGCTGTTGCCAGCGGCATCGTTGACCGTTGCGGTCACGTCATAAGTTTCGTTATCCTGTAGTCCGCCGAGGGCGATGGCGGTGTAGGTCCAGGTGCCGCTGTTCACCGTTGCGGTGCCAGTGATATCGACAGTCCCGTCTTCACGTATGATTTCAACGGTGATGGTGGTTCCATCTGCGGCGTCAGAGGTGCCTGAGATCGTCAGATCTGTTCCCTGTTCGGCCGCATTCATAACAGCCCCGTCCGATAGGTTAGTGATGGCCACCGCCGGCGCAGTGAAATCGGTGTCAAAACTGCCGGTTGCCTGTGTCGCCGGGTTGCCGGCGGCGTCGGAAACATCCGCCGTAACTGCAATTGTCGACCCATCCGACAAGGCACCAAGATCGGCTGCAGGTATGTTCACGTTCCACGCGCCACCGGCAGCGGTGCCTGTGTAGGTCTGGCCATTCACTGAAACGGTTACGGTTTGCCCATCCTCGGCCGAAGTGGACCCAGAGATCGTGAGATCGGTGCCCTGCTCCGCGGCATTCAGGACTGCGCCACCGGAATAGGTGTCGATGCTCAATGTTGGTGGTGACGTATCTGTGGATACGCCGACACTAGCTTGTGGCGCGGCAAGCCCGTCTGAGTCCGTGACATCCGCTGTGACGGTGAAAGAACTGCCGTCAGCCAACGCGCCGAGATCAGCGGTTGGAACGGTTACAGACCAGGTCCCTCCAGACACTGTGCCGGTATAGCTCTGCCCATTGAGCGAGACGTTGACTTGCTGACCGTCAGGGACATTGCCCGTGGTCCCGTTGATGACAAGATCCGACCCGGATTCCGACAGATTAAGGTCTGCGCCGACAGATAAAGGCGAAATCGCAATCGAAGGTCCTGTCAAATCAACGGGAACAGATACCGATGTCGGAACTGCAGGGTTCCCGGCCGCATCGCTGACCGCAACGCTGATCGCCGCCGGAGTGCCAGTCGAAAGCCCCGCAAGATCAGCGTGCGGGACGGTAACGCTCCAGCTTCCGCCCGATGCGGTTCCGGTATAGGTCTGCCCTTCGAATGTCACCGTCACTGTTTGCCCGTCTTCGGCACTTGTCGAACCAGTCAGAACTAGGTCATTCGCCACATCGGCGAGGTCAATTGAACCACCTGCAACGGTGTCGAGCGAGATGTTGGGGGCGATGAAATCTGTATCGAAACTGCTGCTTGCCTGAACTGCCGGATTGCCTGCTGCATCAGAAACAACTGCTGTGGCTGTGACGGTGACCCCGTCCGGCAGGGCTGCCAGATCGCTGGCGGGGACCGTCACACTCCATTGTCCGTCTGAAACCGTTGCGGTGTAGGTTTCTCCGTTGAGGGTGACCATTACCGACTGACCGTTTTCGGCGTCAGTTGTGCCCGAGATCGTCAGGTCGGTGCCCTGTTCCAGAGCGTTCATCACAGCGCCATCCGAGAACCCGGTGATCGCCAGTGTTGGCGGTTCGGTATCAACCACGAATTCCACGGTTTCAGCGGAGAGTTCCTCTCCATCGCTATCCAGATTTCTGACAGTGATGGTTGTCAGGCCCTGAGACAGACCGGCGGCTTCGGCTGGAGTCAGGGGAATCATCCAGCTTCCGTCAGGCTCCGGAGTGACCGTCTTTGTTACCGAACCAATCGTAACCT
>NZ_SMMF01000776.1:0-8643 GCF_009711355.1 Roseibium sp. RKSG952
GGCAGGTCGGGTTCGCCGGACGCTCACGCTGCATCTGGCACGAATGGCGGCAATTGCGGACATTGCCGACCCTAGCGGGTTATACAACTCTAAATTCAGCTAATGATTGCAGTCACTTGCGATGTATTACCATTTTTATAAGTTGTTTTCTTCATCCATTTCTTTATTAGAACAATTAATTGTAAATAATTTTTATCTGAAAAAATGTCGTAATGGGAACAATCTATGTTATTAACGTCTATGTTTTTAATATACTCACGCCACCCGTAGTAATTTTCAGTAAATAAATATCTTGTATCACAAGCTTTAACTAAAAGTGTTTTTGTTGTAATTTTCTCAAATATAGGTCTCCTCTTAAGTATTATTTTTGTATTATTTTTAATATTTTTTTGAAGTATATTCTCATTTATGTGGAAACCCTTTTTCGCTGAAATGTTATTACGTGAAATTTGTGACATGACATTCCTGATTGGATTGTCATTTGTTTTTTGAAGTACTTCATCGATTTCAGCATCCGTATAGGGCAATTGTCCGTTTCCTAAGAAGCCATGGAGCTTGTGTTTATAAGCATCACTAAGGATCGGCGTGTCGATAATGATCAACCCATTGACCTCTTTTTTTCGTTTAAGGAACCGTATAGTGGCGTCGTAGGCAATCATGCCGCCCATGGACCAGCCAAGACAAACAATAGGGCCGTCAATTTCTCTTGTGATATGTTCAACAAAACACTCAACCATTTCCTCATAGGTGGTAAACGGAAGCTGATCTGCTTCGTAGCCTCTGCATTGAACGCCGTAAATGTTACCAATATTCTTTAGCTCTTCGACGATCTCCATTTGCCCGTAGGCGAAACTCAAACCCGACAGAGGAGGAAAGCATATGATCGTTAAGGGCAAGTCTTGTTTTGCAAAGGGTATAAGCGGTGAATAGCATGTCTTTCCAGCATCAATCCTTGCACCCAATTGGCTTATAGATGGTGCATCAAAAATATCACGAGCTGATATGACGCTGCCATATTCCTCCTGCAACCGGCTCAGAAAATGGATTGACGTTAAGGAATTCATGCCAGCGCTGAAGAAATCTTCATCGCGGCCAATACTTCTAATCTGAATAGTTTCAAACAAGACGGATGCGATTTGTCGCTCGGTTTCGGTCTGGGGAGGTTGCAGGATTGCCTGACCGGCTGAAAATTGCGCATCTGGGAGTGCCTTGTGGTCAATCTTGCCGGACGGCGTCAGCGGCAACCTTGACAGGCAAATATAGCGGGACGGGATCATGTGCCCAGGAAGACGCTTTACCAGATCAACTCGGATGTTCCTGACCAACTCCGACGGCAATAGATTCCCTTGAGGAGAGTTGGTCAGTGACTGTAATCCGGTCGGCACGTCCGTGTTTGCCAGCCATCCTGTTAACTCTTCACGCTCCCGTCCGATGACAACATCAATATGTCCGGTAAGAGTGCTTGAAACCAGCAGGATTGACCGTTGGTTTTGATTGGCGAGACGGGAGAGTTGTTTCAAGCTTAGCGCGCTGATGTCAGCGTTTTTCCTATCCGTCTGGTATTCCGGCCTACTAGAAAGACTTGTACCACGCCAAACATGCAAGGCTGTTTCCAATCGCGGATCAAGAACTTTTCTCACACCCAATATCTCTCTTGGGTTTGCCCGTAAAACACTCTCCAGACTTGGCTGATATTCCGCTTCATAGGTGTTCAAATCCAGCCAAGTAACCTCGGTATCCGATAGCCAATTTGTATCACTCTTTGACAGTACAGCATCATATCTAAACAGCGCCATTTCTGTCTGACACTGATCTGCACGTGGCCGGATACCAGTAGCCTTGATGGAATCGTTGCGACATGCAAATGCCAAGAACCATGCTGGGTCCAGCAACAATTCTTTTTCCGATGACATTGAAGACACCAATCGGGATCTAATCTCCTGAGGATGTGCCTTTTTTTCTCCGGCTATCGCCATTTGAGCATGGAAACACTCAAGCAGCCGCAAATCACGCAAATCGCCTGCAAATATAACGCCCTGCTCATCCAGAAGCCCGAGCAAAGACTGCATGACCTTTGTCAAATAATTTTCATTTGGAAAGTATTGAATAACCGAATTCAGAATGATCAAATCGAACGAGGCAGCGGGAAACTGAGCGACTTCGTCGGCTCGAATCTGCAACAACTCTACATGACCCAGGACTGCGTTGCCCTCAGTCAGTTTTCGGCAACTTGCTAGAGCGTTTGCACTTATATCCGTAGCGATATACCGCTCGGCATCACTTGCAAGCCCTGATAATATCAACCCGGTTCCGCAACCAATCTCCAGTACCCGCCGATGTGGCAACTCCCGAAGGCGTTTCAAGGTGTTTGCGCGCCACTCGCGCATGGCTTCCAAGGGATATGGTTGTCCGGTGAAACTGCTGTTCCACCCCACGTAGTCGAGCCTGGTTTCCTCATCGAAGGCATGAGAGTTGTATGTGAACTCGTAGAGCGCGCGCCATGTTTCAACCCCGCTTTTATCCGCAATGCCAGGGTCCGGCGCTGTGTTGCCATCGCGAACAACATATGCCACCAGCTGTGGATCAGGGCTTGCATCCGTTTTTCGGCAGCAAACGGTAACCGCAACCTGAGCAATACCCTCCTGCGCACGCAGGCATTCTTCAATTTCACCGAGCTCCACGCGCATCCCGCGGATCTTGATCTGGCGGTCCTGCCGTCCTAGGTAATTCAACGTTCCGTCCGGCACCCAAGAGGCGATATCTCCTGTGCGGTAGAGGCGGCTCCCCGGCTCGGCCAGGAAAAAGTTGGCGATAAAACGCTCGGCTGTAAGCTGGGGGCGCTGCGCATATCCGCGAGAAATTTGCTGACCTCCAATCAACAATTCCCCAGCAATGCCGATGGGAACCGGATTGAGGTGTTTGTCGACCACATAGACCTGTGTATGCGGCACCGGCTTACCGATCGGAATGCTCGTTTCGTGATCCCGCGTCCTGTACTGCGTTGCATCAATTGTGGCTTCGGTTGGTCCGTACAGGTTATACAAAACACAACCACATCTAATCGTGTTGACCAGCCTATTGAAGCGCAGTGCCAGGCTCGGTGACAATGGTTCGCCACTTGCAAACACTGCCCGGAGTTTAAAAAGCCCCTCGGTAGTTTCTCTTCTTTTTATGAAGTCGAGATAATGCTCGAACAGACTTGGGACAAAATGCACCACAGTGATGTGGTAAATTTCCATGGATAAAGCGACGCACTGTGGGTCCCGATGTTCTCCGGGCGGCATCAGGGCAAGCCTCGCACCGTGACTGCACCACCAAAACAACTCCCAGACCGAAACATCGAAAGAATAGGGCGTCTTTTGCAGCACGGTATCGCCGGGTCCAATTGGACAAATGTCCTGCATCCAGTCAAGACGATAGGCAAGTTCCCGGTGGCCAACCATTACCCCTTTTGGCGTTCCAGTAGAGCCGGATGTGTATATGACATAAGCAAGAGATAGCGGGGTGGAGTCCGCCAGGACGTCGCCATACTTGATTGGCTTACTAGAGTGCATGGACACAGCTGCAGTCATATCCGCATCGTCGAGAAAAAAAATTGCCGCATTAGAATTGCAGTGGTGTATGTGCGGCTCAAGTCGGCGGCTTGTCAGGACCATGCATGCCGTGGCATCATGCAGCATGAAGCTCAATCGCTCTGCAGGCGCACTGGTATCAAGCGGTAAATAAGCCCCGCCAGCCTTGAAAATCGCCAAGAGCGCAACCAAAAGTTCAGCACTCCGCTCTAGGAGAACGCCGACAACACTTTCGGGCCCAACACCTTGTGTTATCAAATACCGTGCCAATCTGTTGGCGGCTGCATCAAGACCAGAGTAGGTCAGGGACTTGTCCCCCGCAAGAATTGCGACGGCCTCAGGAATCGCCTGCACTTGTAAGTCAAACAACGACTGAACGGGCTTGAGATTGTTGCAACCAATCGACGATGTATTGAAAGCCTCGACGACTTTTCGAGACTCAAAATATGAAAGAAGAGGTAAATCGAAAATCCGGGTATCCGGTCGGATTGCCGCCGCTTCAAGCAAACTTACGAACATGGCGGCCATTCGGCCAACCGTGCCCTCGTCGAAAAGATGTGTTTGATAAGAGAGGTACCCCTTTAGCTCACCATCCACTTCCTTCATGTTCAAAAAGAGTTCAAAGTTTTCGAAGCTTTTGTCCGTGTCTTCAAACGGTTTGGCAACAACCTCACCAAACCGGAGCTCTTGCTCGGGACCCGGGGTGTTTTGAAGAGTCAAGACCACTTGCACCACGGGAGCATGGTGTGTGGCACGGGTCGGCACTACCTGGTTAACAACAGCTTCAAACGGTGCAGCATGGGAGAAGCTGTCCAGCACCATTTTTCGGGTTACCAATAGTTGCTCGCCAAATCTCCGCTCCAAATCGACATTGTTTCGCAAGGCGATTGTATTAGCAAAAAAACCACAGACGTCTTCAAATTCCAAACGTGGCCGGTTCGCGACCGCTGTGCCTATAACAACGTCCTCACCAGCCCCCAGCCTTGAAAGCAGTACCGCAAATGCTGTCTCCAACACTATGAACAAGGTTGTTTCATACTTGAGAGCAACTGCCTTCAATGACAGTAGTTTGGACGTCGAGATTGAAATTGAAACTGAATGCCCCCTATAGTCAGTTTCTTTCGATCGGGGCCGGTCAAATGGGAGCTGGATCGCGTCTGGCATTCCAGAAAGAGTATCTTTCCACCAAGCCAATTCCTTCTGAAGCCGGTCTTCGGAGAGAATTTGACGTTGCCAGACCGAATAGTCTGCATATTGGAACGATAGCTTCGGAAAGGCAGGGCCATGACCGCAATAAAGACACTTAAAAATCGCTGCCAAATCCTGCAGCAACACGTTGGCAGACCAGCCATCCAGGATGATGTGGTGGCCAATAAAAACCAACAGGCTCTGCAAATTTGTAACCGGAAACAGGTAAATTTTGAACAAGGGGCCAGCTTCCAAATCGAGCTCGATCTGTTGCAAGGCTTCAATTCTTGCCTTGGCCAGCTCTATTCCCAGCATCATCCCGTTATTCTCAATTTCGAAAGGCAGGGTATATGTCGCCATCGGCTCAATGATCTGAAGCAGTTTTCCCTGTTCTGCGCAAAAATGCGATCGAAGCGCCTCGTGGCGATTGGCCAGAATGGATAGCGCTTCTTTTAAAAGCGGGATGTTCAATGCGCCGGACAGGTTCAAAGTAAAAACTTCATTGTAGGAAAGCCCGACGCGCTTATCGAGCTTGTCCAAAAACCAAAGCCTTTCCTGCTGGTAGGAAGCCGGCACGGGCTTGGATCTGTCTGCCAAAGGAATAGGTTCCGCGTGGAGCGGCATATTCTTGTCAAGGGCAAATGACTTAGCGAAGTCATCTAGCGTTTCAAGACCGTAAACGGTCTGCAGATCGACCGTGCGGCCCGTCGCAGCCTGCAGCCTGTTCAAGACGCGGGCAAATTGAAGTGAATCCAGACCGAACGATTGCAGTGGAGTGGATGGAGTCAGCTTTTCGGCTGAAATGCTGCAAAAATCCGAGAGAACTCGCACGATAGCTTGACGGATGCCGGGGTATCCGTTGACGCTTTCATCAAACCGAAAGGATTCATGATACGAAAATGCCGCTTGCTCTCCAGCAGGCTCAATAACATTCTCATTCAAACCGGATCTGAACTCCACTTTGGCAACCTCCGAAAGATTGCCGCTCAAGAACAATTCCCTTGCACGTGAACGTTGCAATTTTCCCGACGTTGTCCGAGGCAGACTGGCTGGCCGGATGAACACAACCGTTTCAACCGAAACGTCATGTTGTTCCAGAATGGCAAGACGCATCGTTTGTGCCACTGCGTCTGCATTATACCGGCGTAGCGCCGAACGGCTGAGTTCATGGACCAGAACCAGTTTTTCGCCGCCGTCGCCTTCGACCCCGAAGGCAATCGTCCGGTCATGGCCGAGCAGCGGATCGCTGTCATTGGCGATGATTTCCAAATCCACTGCATAATGGTTCTGGCCCCGGACAATAATCATTTCCTTGATCCGGCCGAGTACATAAAGCCCGCCGTCAATCAGAGTGCCCAAATCCCCGGTACGCAGCCACATTCGCCCGCTGGCATCGCCTTTAAGCCGTGCGCAGAACACCTCTTGCGACAGTTTCGGTTTGTTCCAGTAGCCGGACGCAACACATGGTCCCGATATCCAAATCTCCCCGACGGCACCATCTTCGAGACGTAAGAAGGTTTCCGGGTCGGCAACGGCGATCTCATGGCCCTCCATGACAGTGCCACAAGACAGTACGGACTGGCTTTGGCTCGTTTGAAAGTCCTGTTCTCGTTTTTCTGAACGCTGTCCGGCCAAAACATGACGCGGGTAATTGTGCTGTTGCCAGTGCGGCGCTTGGTCATTCCCGGAAAGCGCAGAACAGCTTGTCAAAACGACCGTTTCAGCCATTCCGTAAATCGGCCGGAAACTCCGGCTCTTAAAACCGGCAGGTCCGAACTTCTTGGAAAAGGCCATAAGGGTATCAAAGCGAACAGGTTCAGCACCGTTAAACGCGTGTTTCAGTGCAGAGAAATCGAGTGTGTCTACCTCATGATCCGCTACCGCATCACAGCACAGCTGCCAGGCAAAATTCGGCGCCGTCGTGATGGTGGCTTTTTCCCCGGAAAGAACCCGAAGCCAGCGCAGCGGGTTTTGAATAAAACTTGCCGGGCTCAAGTGATGTGCGGGTATGCCAGCGTAGAGCGGATACAAGATCGTCGCAACCAAGCCCATATCATGATAGGGAGGCAACCAATTGACAGTCCCATCTGTTTCGGCAGCTGGAACATTTTTGTCGTAGCCCAAAATGAGATGAATTTGGGCAAGGTTTTCTAAAACGGCCCCATGCGAAACCATCACTCCTTTTGGGGCTCCGGTCGTACCAGATGTATATTGAAGGAAAGCGATGGCATCAGGGTTTACGGCAACCGGTTGCCAATCACCGGGACGCTCGCTGGTGATCTCATCAACCGCTAAAAATGACAGTTCCTTGCTAGCATGGGCCCACTCTTCAAGCTGCTTTTTCTGAGCGGATAGGCACACAACCGTGGTCGCACCGGCATCTGCAAGAATGGCTTCGAGCCGCGCCATGTGTTTGGCATTGCGTGGCGGATAGGCCGGGACCGCAATCACACCCGTTAACTGACAGGCAAAAAACGCCGCTATATAGTCCAGACCCGGCGGGCACAGGATCAGTGCCCTGTCTCCCGGTTCAAGCGCTTCCTGCAGCCTTGCTCCGATCCCTTCTGACCGCCGGTAAAGGCCGCCACAAGTTAGTCCGGCACACCGGGCTGGCCGAGCATCGGGAAAACTGTGGAACCGGTAAATCACCCGGTCAGGCGTGTCTCTGGCCCGCCGGATAAGAAGCTCGCCTAGGGACAACGGCATTTTAATGTGCTCGCACACGGTCCGCCCTTCAACGAATTGGCTGCGGTTGGAGACACCATGGATTGCTCATAGCTTAGACCAGCTATTCAAAGCATCGGAAGAACCTTGGTCAGTGGAAAATATCGGAAAGGAGCTGCGGCAAACCATACATGCTGGTGAAGGGCATTGCACCTTCACGCTCCAGAGAAACCCTGTCGCTGGCCGTGTCACCAACATAGGCGAAACACGGCATGTCCGCAGCCAAAGCAGCCTTGACCCCGGGGACGCTATCTTCGATCACGATGCAATTGCCTGGAGGAGTCCTTAACCTGCTTGCCGCATACAAAAAAACATCCGGAAACGGCTTGCCTCGCAAGCAGTCTTGCGCCGAATAGATATTCCCTTCAAATCTGTCGAGCAGGCCCGAACTCTTAAGGACCAGTCGCAGCCTTTTGTAATGACCGGAGGATGCGACACAGTATGGTATTTTGTTTGCCTCTAGGTAATCCAAAACCGAAAAGACGCCATCTATTGCAGAGACACCGGAAGCAAAAACCTCCGTAAAGCGGCGAAGGACAACATCAGGCCAATCGTCAGGCAAGCGCCTTTCGATTAGTTTTTCAACTGAAAGCCGCACCGATTTTATGGAACTTCCTGAAAAACGCTTCTGGCAATCAACGCTGGTTATCGGGTAACCAAGATCTGTAATAATCTCTGAAAGACACTTGCTGGCAATTTTTTCTGTATCCACCAAAACACCATCGCAGTCAAAAATTACCAACTGACAATCTAAAACATGTCTGACGTCATCATGTTGATGCGAACACTCTATCATATCAGTCAACCATATTTATTTATATTGATATAGATAATTAATGCACATGACTGAACAAGACAGTAATTATGAATAAATGGAAAGGGTTACGATATTTATGCAGAAAATCGTCACAAAACTCGTCCCATTCAGATTTTCAAAAAACTATTTGCTATACGCATATTTTGACGAGCGCTTCCGCAAATGGCACTGAACTCGCAGTCAACAACCGGATCCGTGTGAACACAGTATTGATGCATCGTACCTCCGCCGCATCGGTCAATGCTGCACTTCGAACGAATGGCAGCTTTCCTGTGTGCAGCGCAACAATCCAAACCGAACCCGAATGTCGGTTAGGGTGAAGGTTTTTCGATGCGGGCCGCG
>NZ_SMMF01000812.1:0-11597 GCF_009711355.1 Roseibium sp. RKSG952
GCACTTCTCTCCCAGATTGTCGCGCTATAAGCGAAAAATCTCGATGTTTGCAATCCGAGCCGCGGATAAATGCAATTCGCAACACGTATTGATTAAACTGTAACACTGATTTTTGCGCTATTTGCCTATCGGCATTACCTACCGGGTTTCCGCAATTGCAATATATCTATCCCACGTCGAACAAGCCCTCTTCCTCGAGTCCGCGTATATACAAACTATCTCTTTCCAGCTCGGCACTGGATCTGCTCGTCATGAAGACATATCCGGGACAAGTGTATTGATCGGTGGTCGGCACAAGCTCATCATCCTTTTTCCGAAACATGTTCGTGCCGCAAACGGATTTGATCTGACTGAGCTTTTCTAGATGGCGGTCCGAGCGGATCGTACCATGCTGATTTGAAATCAGGCACAGTACTTTCGCGCAGTTTTGCCTTGAATACACCTTGCCGCCAAACGCTCGCAAAAACTGTTCCGGCTGCAAATGTGCCATCAAGGTCAAGTCAACCTGACTATAGCCGACCGAGTTCCGCAGGCATTCGGGCGAGAAGTTGATGCCCATCGGGCGGGAGGCGATCTCGACAACAGCAGCTCCCTCTGGCGTCAGCATTATTTCGCTGTGGGACGGCCCGACCAGTACCCCAACTGCGTCCAGCATCCTGCATGTATAGTCGCGAAGCGGCTCCACCGCGCTGTCATCCTCAGGCACAAGATTGAAATCATCCCTGATGGCAGTGCTGCGCCCCTCCTGGATCCACTTGTATTTCCAGATATCACTTATGTAATGCTTCCCTCGTGCACTGACACCATTAACAATGAACTCATCGCCGCGAAGGTACTCCTGCAACACCAGCTGCGCCTGCCCCACGCCGAAGATATTGGGTTGGCCGACGATCCGGGCATGGGCATGTTCAATGTCCCGAGCCGATGTGCAGATAAAGACATTGTTGTTCGCGGTTCCAAGACTGGGCTTTGCAATGACCGGCCACGTACCCGCATCTGCTTGCCAATTCAAGGCGTCTGCGAGTTGGCTGGTCTTTTTCTGGGCCGCTGTCTTTAGGCCCGCCCTTGAGATTGCAGCGACCATTTCATACTTGTCCAGCCGCGACAGACTGAGCTCCGGATCATTTCCAGGCAAGCCAAGTCTCCGGCAGATTTCATCCAGGAGCGGAATTGCGGCATCAAGACCGGCTTCGGCCGCTACGATATTGTAGGGTTCGAGCTTCGCCATCACCGCAGAGAGATCAGTGCTACCGTCCAGCCGAAGGGTTACATCATAGCCCGCAAGATCTAGCGGATAGCCACCTCCATGGTCATAGGCGTGAAGGTGGATCGACCGCACACCATGGGCCGCGAACGATGCCCTGTATTGGCTAGCGGTCGAAAACCCGTCGATGACCAAAAGATATGGCGTCATGGTCAATTCAGCCTCCTGAAACGGCCGCCGCTGGAAATAAACCGCCCGAAACTTGAATTGTCCGCCTCACCCGCATGCATGCGCAGCCCTTGGACCGGAGGCTCGCGCCATCAGGCATCCAGCTACCGGACTGCGGCCTACAGGGACTTTGGCGGATCACTTAAGCCGCCTCACCATGGGCTCATCGAACCGCAAGCAATCGGGCACAAAAGGAGCCACCAGGCTGCCAACATAGGCTTCCAGTCTGTCCTTGTTGTTTGAGGCTGCGAGTTCGTAGAAGTTTCCGCTGTTCCAGACCATGTAGATCGTTTCGAAGTGGTACGAGATACCCTCCACGAGCTCTTCAAGGGTTACCTGGCATGCCTCCATGGTCCTCAGGAAATCCTCTTTTTTCGCGGCGATCATCTGATCGGTGAAATATCGCGACTTGAAATATTTGTCCTTGGCGTGCTCCCGGTCCATGTAGTGGCGGTGATCTGCCTGCATGAGCTTCTCAGTGAAGAAAAACAGGCCATCCTCCTTCAAGAGCGGACACATATAACCAACGTACTCTTTCCGCTTCTTGCTAAAGAACTGAAAGGTTGTGTTTTCATGAATGAAGTCAAAGCCGTTTTGAAATTCCGACAATTCGGGCCTGGATGCAATATATGCTGGCGTAATATCGGCAAATAAACCAAGGTTGAACTTGGAATAATTGTGACTGCACAGGCTGTGAAAATTCGTGGCGTTGCTCGGATTGGGTGAGTCGGTCAGCGTTCTTATTTTTCCTCGGGTAAATTCTGCCAGCGTGCGTGCATTTGGGCCATCTGCAGAGCAGCTTTCGTAAAATGTGCCGAACAATGCCGGGCCATGGGAGAATTTTTCGTTGAATTGCGCGAGCGCAACCCCCATCCGGCACTGTTCCTCGAGCATATACGGAACACTTGCTATATAGTGCTTGTACATTGCACCCAGGTTCTTCTGGAACAGGTTGTGGTACTTATTCAGAGTGTCTGATTGATCCAAAAAACGCTGATCTGCCAAGACCTTTTTAAGCGGCACCTGTTTTTGACCCGAGGAAACGGCCTCGAAATGTTCAAGCAGAGACGTTACCCGCGGCCCGCGGCAACACTCTTCATGAATCTCAGTTGATTCGCTTTGCATGAGACCTTTCCTCAGTCTCCGAACCGGTCGGTTTCAGCCATCTTCCATTATGGCGCGAGCAACCGCAGTCACGTCGTCATGACTGTTCACCCAATCGGTATGTGTTGAAATCATATCCCTGATTTTAATATTATCGGAAATAACTACTGATCTTAAGTAATTGTCTTCAGTTTCGCTTATATAATGACTTCTCAAGTCAATTACAGTGCGTCTTTTATTACAGCTCATTGATTTTGCGATATCATCATTGTCAAAATCATCAAGCTTACGCGCTTTGAACAATATTATCTCGGCGTCAGTGATCAGCGGAATGTTTGACCTATTGTAATCATACAGGATTTTTTCAATGTCGGATTGGTCAATATCGGACTGTATCTTCTTCATCTCCGCTAAAGCCGTTTGCAACTCGAACTGTGTGTCCACCAGAACGAGCTTTTCTATCCCTTCACCATATTCCCGGATTTGTGTTGCAGCTTCCAAGGCAAGATACCCGCCAAAGCTCCAGCCGAAGAAACGGTACGGACCCGACGGCTGGATCCGCTTGATAAGCGCAACATACTGGGCGGCGAGGACTTCAAGGGTCATTGGCCCGTCTGACCAATACGGATCCAAATTTAGCAGGTAGAAATAAAAGTTGTTTAGTAGAATTGAACCGGTTGTGCCTAGCTGCGGAGCCAGATTGTTGATGTGGCTTTCCGATCCGCCGTGCCTTGGCGGAAAGATGAACACCGGGTTGCCCCCCCCTGCAGATGTCTTTCCAAACCTCACGAATGGACTGTAATCAGGAAAATCACTGAATGACGGGATCATTTCACCTGCCCGGACCTGCGAGAGGCAGTAGGCGATGATTTCCTCAAAGGCCATCCGGTATGATTTTGTCAATTCCGTAGCAACCCGCAAGGATTCCGGTGTCTCAAGGACCAGATCGAGCCCGTCGGGACCAATCCTGCAGGAAATCGTCATCCCGCCTTCATTGCGTCTTGTCTCATCAATCAAGGCGTTGGCGTCCAGATCGCTGTCCGCACTTTCGGAGTTGCATTCGACCAGCACCAACCGGACATAGTTTTCAAGGTTACAAAGCGGAACGAGACCAAGGCTCTCAAGCGGGGACGAGTTCAAATATTCCTTGTTCAGACAAATAGCTATTCCCATGTCTTCAGCGGAAAACAGCGAAATTGCCCTGCAAACCCGAAAATTGCCCGCTACCCGTGTGAATGCCGCTTTATTCCCGGTGAAACTGCGGCCATCGCACTCTAAGACTATGGTGTTCAGCGGTTTGCCGGTGTGGGTTTCAAGGGCCCGGGCAAGTGCCGCTGCAACGAGATCGATCGTATTGGTTCCAAAGGCCAGATTTGCTTCGACCAGTCTCTCGGTCGTTTCCGAAGCGATAGTCACGGATTGGGTTCCAGCATAGTCCGTGACCTCGGCTGTGGCACACAGAAACTCGTAAGTCGCATCAAGATGCGACTTCACGAGGTCCGGGGTGTTTGTAGAATTTGCCAAGGCGTTGTTGGTGTCTTTTGCCCACTCGCTGAAAGCAGCTTTGCTGGGGATCAGATTTTCAACACAAAAAAGCGTCCTCATATCGCCCGCAAGAATGGTGAGGGACATCTTGTCGGAGAGGATCGCACTGGCGCGGAAGCACAGGAGGTCCATCTCGCCTTTAAAACCCGCCAGAACCAAAGCTCGCACGCATAGCCTGTCTGCCGCTTCACTGCGCCTGCGCCATTCCTCCAAAATGAAAGATCTTGCCTTGCTGTCCAATGCGTGAACGTCCCGATAGTACAGAAGATCAGCGTCCCATTCGCCGTGCACCGTCTGCGTCCGGGTTTCCAAATCAATCGAGGTTAATAGCAGTGCATGGCAAGCAGACAGCGTCTTCATTCGGGCTGCCACCCCCTTTTCCCCTCCCCTTGACAGTCCCTTCAGCAAACAGGAGGTTTCGTTGTATAGGCCTTCGCCGTTCAGACAAAAATACAACTGGTTCGGCGCTAAGGCGATTGTCCCTACGGCGTTTGTCTCCCGTTGCGCTGCCACTTTTGAAGCATATTGCGTTTCGGATAATACGCCGGCCAGTTTGCAGACGACAGGATTGTCGAAGACGTCTTTAATGCTGATGCGCTTGCCACTTGCCCGTTCCAGCATAGTCACCAGCTGGACCATTCGGGCCGAGTGTCCGCCGAGATCGAAAAAATTGCCATTGCGTCCAACTTGTTCCAGCCCCAGTAGTTCGCTGAAAGCACTGGCCACGATGCGTTCGTTTTCCGTCTCCGGCGGCTGGTACGCGAGCTGAACGCTCAGGTCTTCCGGTTGCGGCAACGCACTCCGGTCCACCTTGCCACGGGCGTCAAGCGGAAACTGGTCGATCACCAGGACCGCCTGTGGGATCATGTATCCGGGCAGGCGTTTGACAAGCCAGTCCCGAACCCCGAGAGGGTCTCGCGAATCCACTCTGTCCATCTCTACCGGGTTCCAGATCTTCGTTTGTGCCGGGTCGATCATGCCGCCCAGCAGCAAATAGAATTTTGGCATTTTGGCTGATGGCGGCGCAGGCAGGGCAAAAGCTTTACGAAACTGCTGCACACTGGTCCCGCCAACGGCGCACGTCCCTATCGCGCTTTCTACTCCGACTTGCGCCAGCCTGTAGGCAAGAAACCCTAGTCGGACAGCGACGGAAGAGGCATTTCCGCAGCCAGCGCCCGCTGCCTCCTGTATGAGGGCAACTGCAAAACCGGCTCGCTCAAGGATCGGCACGTTGATCGCAGAAACATCGCCCTCGCCAAGACCTTCTCCATGCGCAGGAACAAGACCACACTCCCCGTCGAAGCGGTAAACGCCGCCGGAAAGACCGGCAGCAGCGTCCGCCTTGACCCAAAGATAAGCAGCAATATTGCCTCCGGACCGCCCGAAGCAGGCCTCAACGCCTTTCGGGTCACACCGGGAGGCATTTGACGGTACGGCGGACAGATCAAGTTCGAACGTGGACAAGATAAGGTCCGTGCTGGCTGGCCCTAGCCCGAACACACCACGTAAGTCTTCCGGCAGGTACGACGCTTGCACGTCACCCGGTTGAACACAGGGAAACACCGTTTCAAGAGCTGCTGCAATACCGCCCGCTTCCAAAGCACAGGCTTCGGACGACCAAGCGCCGTAAAGCGGCTCAATCGCGGGAAGATGCCCGACAAGTACCAGCAAGGAAGACCGCACGGTGCCCGCAGCTGATGGCAGCTTTACCAAGGCATGATCAACCGGGTCGTAGACATAGCTCCCGGCCTCCAAGCCTAGTCTAGCCGCCAGCATTTTTTCCAGATGAACATAGGCCCGGACGGGATAAAGCCCGCCTGCAGAAGGATAGAGCCGCTTTGACAGAATGCTGCCATCAACCGGCATGGCCTGCAAGCATCCCAGCAGTGCTCCGAAATCGTCAAGGGTAGCCAATTGCCGTTTGGGACATGCAGCATCGTCAAGCGAGGACGCCAGCCATCGCTCCAGTCTATCCCGGTCAAGCGGCCCTCCTTCAAACTTTCGGTAACTCTGGCGCGCCAGAAAGGCCGCAGTGCGTTCCGAGCTGAAACCTTTTCCGGGCAAGACGACAGCAGGCTCCCTGTCGGATACAGCCCGGCCATGACCGGCAAGGGTAAAGGAAATGCGGCCTGCCTTGTCCGTTATGATCCCAACTTTGCCCGTGGTCGACGCATCAGAAGTGTTTTCAGGACCCT
Organism: Roseibium sp. RKSG952; assembly: GCF_009711355.1. Lineage (NCBI taxonomy): Bacteria > Pseudomonadati > Pseudomonadota > Alphaproteobacteria > Hyphomicrobiales > Stappiaceae > Roseibium > Roseibium sp. RKSG952. Next base: position 6,277 of record NZ_SMMF01000812.1, read on the forward strand.
GCGCGATTAGCTTCTCTGCTCCTCCGGAGGTACTCCTTGGCCGGATGACATGGGCGACCAAACGCTTGTTTTCCCGCTCCCCAACCGCACTCACCAAAGCCGTTTCGATCTTCGGGTGGGTTTGGAGCACCGCCACGATCTCGCCCAGTTCAATCCTGTGGCCACTGATCTTGACCTGAAAATCGTCCCGGCCGAGGAATTCGATATCGCCTGACGGGAGGTATCTCCCGAGATCGCCGGTGTCATACAAACGCTCACCAGTTTCCGGATCAGTAATGAACTTCTCGGACGTTCTGTTTTCATCATTCAGGTAGCCATCAGCAAGGCCGTCACCAGAAATGTGGAGCCGTCCTGCAACACTAACTGGACACGGTCTCAGTTCGCGATCCAGAACATGGAATTTCTGGTTCGACATGGCCCGTCCATAAGGGATACTGGGCCATGCCGGGTCCACCGGCCCGACCGGATAGTAGATAGACCAGATCGCAGCCTCGGTTGCCCCCCCCAAGCTGAACACCTCGCAATTGGGCGCAACCTTTCGAATGAGTTCGGGAAGTGAAAGCGGTATCCAGTCTCCGGAAAGCAGGATCAGTCGCAAGTCCGGCAGGCTGTGCTGCACCGCCTCGACCATTGCCATCTCGGCCAACTGGGGCACAGAATTCCAGATTGTTACACCGTGCCGTTCTGCTGTCCGGGGCCATAGTATCGGGTTCTCACGGGACCCTGGTTCCGGCAGCACAACCGCCCCGCCCCCGCCCATAACCCCAAAGAGGTCAAACACCGAAAGGTCAAAGTTCAAATCTGATACCCACAACACCCGATCGTTTACCCCCAATGCGAAACGCACCATCATGTCGTTCAGCGTTGTTCGGGCGGCGAAATGACTGACAACCACTCCCTTGGGTTTTCCGGTCGTACCGGAGGTAAAGATTACATAGGCAGGAACAGATGGGGAAACCGGTGCCGCCGGTTTGAAGCGCCGTACCGCCCGACGGCCGATGGCTAGTCTTGAAAGATTGACACCGACCACGTTGCAGCCGCAGGCCCCTACAAGGTCGGCTGCGAGCTGTTCGTTGACACTGTCACAGACAACCACCCCCACTTTGGCCTCATTGAGGATCGCCGCAAGCCGGGCCACCGGCTGGTCCGGTGAGAGCGGCAAAAAGGCTGTACCCGCTTCAAGGATGGCAAGCGTGCATACGACCTGTTCCCACCCCTTGCGAGCAAGGATTGCCACCGGCCGCAATCCCGCATATATCTCACCCTCAAGCTCTTCCAATATATCGTTGGAGAGCACCAGGGCACGTCTGCACATTTCGCCAAAACTGAGGCTTCGCCCGCCATCCAGATCGCCGCCGCCCGTGAGGCCGAGCAACGCCGGACGCATTGGCGTTCTTTCGCAAGCGCGGAACACGCCATCCTGCAGCCACCCTTCCGGTTTGGGCAACTCCTCGCTGTTTGCCTTTTCGAACAGGTCGAGCTGGCTTTTCGGCAACCAGGGTGAAACAGGCGCGTCAAGGCACCTTTCATCCGCCGAGATGTCTTCCACGAGCTTCACGAATGTCTGAAACATGTCATTCAGCACTGCTTCAGGCGTCTTGCCGATTGGAGCATTCCACCGAATGGAAATGCCGTCCGGGTCTTCGTAGACGATACAGTCCAGAAGAACTTGCGGTGTCTGCGCGGAAAAGCATCGCGGGGTTACCCCATATTCGGGGTATCCGTTGAAAAAACGTGAGTCCGCCGCTACGCCCAGGGTGCTGGTGAACACCGCATGCGGCCCGGTTTCGCGGTTTCCGTTGCGGCCAAGAGCGCGCAGTACTTCAACACCGGAAAACTGGGCATGATCAAGGTCTCTGGCCAGCTGTTTCTGAATACGGCGACCGCGGTCTTTGAAACTTCCGCGTCGCATGTTTTCAGCTGCCAGCAAGCTTACCGTCGTAAAGTCTCCGACAACGGACCATATCTCGTCATCGACCGACTTGCGGTCCATCAAAGTGACATTAAGCAGAAAGTCGTCCATTGCCGACCAACGCGCCAATACTTCGCAGTAAGCGGTTGCAAGAACCACCGTTTCGGTCAGTCCGGCAGTCGAAGCCCGCTTCTGGAGCCTTCTCCAAGAGGATCCGGGCAGTATGTAGGAAAGACAGTAAAAGCGGGTGGGGCCAGACATACAGCCAGGCTTGTCGGCTGCAGGCAGGACAGGCGCTGGCGGCAAGTCCGGCAGCCGCTTCATCCAATAGTCCCGCGCCCTGCTATAAGCGCTGCTTTCCCGGCATTTCTCGCGCCACAGGACAACATCACGAAATGTCAACTCTGGGGTTGAAATCGCCTTGCAGGTTCCGAAGTAGAGCGCGAAGACCTGATCTAGGATGATTTCCAGGCTCACGGCGTCCGCGGCAAGAAGATCAAGGCCGAAAGCAAGACGCCAACCATTTCCAGGCATCCTTACAGCATTGAGTTCGAACAAAGGCCAACGGTCCGCCGGCAAAATACGGTGAGACCAGTTTTCCACCACCACGCTCCATGCTTCTTCGGCCGCGTGATGATGGAGGTTGGAATAGTCGGTGACCGGAATTTCGACTGCGGGCACTCTCTCAAGCACTTTCTGGCTAAGGTTCTCCAAAAACACCGTCCGCAGCGCTGGATGCGCTGAAACGACCTTGTTGAACGCCAATGCCAACCGCTGAACATCAAGGTCAGGGAAATCAAAGGCAGTAAATGCAAAACACGAAACATCGCCCACGCCCCCTGCTCCCTGACGGCCAATGTAATAGGCCTGTTGAACGTGTGAGAGCGAGAACGGTTCAGTCAGCGCTTCACCGGATTTTTCGAGCGGTATCGTATCATCTACGACGTCTTCACCGCGTTCCACCAAACTGGCTATCCCCGCAACCGTCGCTTCATTGAATATATCGCTGATACGAATAGTCTTTCCGGTACGGTCCCTGTATCTTTCCGCAATCTCGATGGCCGCAAGGGAATGACCGCCAAGATCAAAGAAACTGTCATTGCGATTTATCCCGACGGTTTTGAGAACCTCCTCAAAGAGCTCCGCGATCAGGCGTTCCACCACTCCCAAAGGGGGGGGCTGCTGAGCCTCCGGGCTTTCAATTTCCATGCCTGACAATAGACGGCGATCCACCTTGCCGGATGGCAACACAGGCAAGCGCAGCACTTCACCAAAGCGAGCCGGAACCATGTGCCGCGGCAATGTACGTGCGAGCTTGGCGCGCATCCGGTTTGTATTATCCGCATTTGGAGCGCGAGCCGCGAAACTATCGCAATCGTGGCGGTCAGCTCTTTGCTGACGGACAAAAAACGCTACCAGCCGAGTGTCGGCCTCCGCGCCGTCCCCGGACTGCTGCGCGACGACTGCAGCTTCGACGATCCCATCAAGCTTCAGGAGCGTAGCCTCGATTTCCCTCGGCTCGACCCGCATTCCCCGGATCTTGGTCTGATTGTCAATCCGGCCGAGGAACGCAAGCCTGCCGTCCTCTCTCCATTGCCCCAGGTCTCCCGTTCGGTAGAGCCGGGCACCGGCTTCACCGGAAAACGGGTCGGCAATGAAACAATCGTTCTTCGCGCTGGCATGCCCCAGGTAGCCTCGGGCGACCTGGGGGCCTCCAATAAGGATCTCTCCGGGAGTTCCGCACGGCACCTGATTGAGCAGGGCATCAACGATGTAGACGCGTGAATTGCGAGCGGGTACCCCAATATCCATGCCGGAGTTCTTGAGAAGACGGCCTGCGGTGGCGAAAATTGTGGCTTCGGTCGGCCCGTAACAATTGATGAGCTTCGCTCTGTCCGCAAACCTGCAGATGATATCTGGCGTGCAGACATCTCCGCCAACCCCGATCACGGCTACGTCCAGAACGGTTTCATCAAGCCGCGACAACAACGCGGGCGGCAGGAAGATGTTTGAAATGCCTTTGTCGGAAATCAGCTGTTCGAGATCTCTTGGAGAAGGATACCCCTTCCCTCCCAGGACCAGCGCCGACGCGGAGGCAAAAACCGGGATCCACTCGAAAATGGAGGCATCGAAGCCGATCGCGCAGCACGAAAGCGCGACTTGATCACGGCTGAATTCCCGGGCCTCGGCTGCCGCGTAGGCGCAGTTTGTCGCCCCTGCGTGGTTGACACCCACACCCTTGGGTTTGCCGGTAGACCCGGATGTATAGATTACATAAGCAAGATTTTGCGGTTGGACCGCCGGGGCAATGTACGGTTGATCTATAGCTGCAGTTTTGTTGCAACCAACAACCTGGGTCGTGGCATCATCCAAAATCAGCACACCGGTATCGGCTGTATCAAGCAGATGGAGCGTGCTTTGTTGCGCAATCACTAACTCTGCCCTTGAATCTCCGATCATGAAACCTAGCCGGTCCTTCGGATATTCCGGATCCAGCGGCAAATAGGCGCCTCCTGCCTTCAGAATGGCTAGGAACGAGATCAACAACTCGGCTGATCGCTCAAGGCAAACACCCACAATACTCTCCTGGCCCACGGCTCTGGCGGCTAAACGGCCAGCCAGCGTGTCCGACACTTCGTCCAGTTCGGAATACGAGAAAGTCCGCTTTCCATCGACGAGAGCAAGATTGTGCGGGCACCTTCGAACTGTTTGGCTAAAGAGCTGCACCAACGTGTGGCAACCCGAAAGCCCAAAGCCGTAGTCATCGACTATTGCAAATGCGTCTGCGCTTTCCTTCAAGGTGATCTTTACTCCAGGTGTATTTTGGGTGGCCAGGCAAGTGTCTTGGAGCCTCGACGCCGTGCACCATGGCAAATTTCACGCCCTGCTTGATCATTCGCCATTCTTACGCCAGACTTGTTTTTCGATCGCCCAATATAGTATTAAATAAATCCATGGCATTAATATTCACATTACTTATAAGTAAATATTCATATTTTATAGGTTTGTTGATTTAAATTCATAAAATAAATATAACGTCACATTGAATTTATTATTCATACATTTAAGCCGCATAAATAAAAAAGAACTCGCCATTTTATTGCGACACTCAAAACGCAACTAACCACAACTCCATTGAAATGGTGGTGCCTTGCTTTCGGTCGTATTACGAGTTTCTTGAAATCGCTTCACATACGGTGAATCGAAGCGCACTCTGCAACACAATGACCGGGAACCTGAACCCGCCGCCCAATCAGGAAGTCTACGCAGCGATCAAAAATCAGGCGCCGTTTCAGATATGTTCGTGCCATCGTCGCGATCTCGGCGACCAAGCCGTATTTGGCCCCTGAACAGTGAGCGTCCGGCGAACCCGACCTGTCGGTCATTTCCTCGCGGGTATACAAGTCAG